>NZ_JAMPOL010000008.1:0-107789 GCF_028480325.1 Providencia sp. PROV182
TAAAAAGAGATTAGCCCGCTTTTGCGGAATCAAAGTCAATATTTATAGGACCATTATGAAGAATTGGAGAACGCTTATTCTGGGACTGATGTTCGCAAGCTCTACTGCTTTGGCTGCGCCTCAGCAAATGGATAAAGTGGCTGCGGTCGTCAATAACGGTGTTGTGCTGGAAAGTGACGTCCAGAATATGATCAACACAGTAAAACTGAATGCTCAGAACGCACGTCAACAGGTGCCTGATGATCAAACTCTGCGTCATCAGATCCTTGAGCGTCTCGTTATGGATAACATCATTTTGCAAATGGCTAGCCAAATGCAAATCAATATTCCAGATGAAGCCGTGGATTCAACTATTACTGATATCGCTCGTCAAAACGGTTTAACACTACAGCAAATGCAACAACGTTTAACCGCTGATGGCATCAATATGAATCAGTATCGTAGCGAAATTCGTAAAGAGATGCTGATTGCTGAAGTGCGTAACAATGAAGTTCGCCGCCGAGTGACCATTTTACCTCAAGAGGTTGATTCTCTTGCTGAACAAATGAGCTCACAAGCAAATTATGAGATGGGCGTTAATTTAAGCCATATCTTGATTCCGTTAGCAGAAAATCCAACACAGGAACAACTAAAAACCGCTGAAGCATTAGTGGATAAAATTTTAGCTGAACTGAAAAAAGGCGGAGATTTCGGTAAGTTAGCTATCGCTTATTCAGCAGATCCTCAAGCACTGAAAGGCGGTAATATGGGTTGGTCACGCCTGCAAGAATTACCCGTTGTGTTTGCTGAACAACTGAAAAATGCGAAAAAAGGTGATGTTGTCGGCCCTATTCGCTCTGGTGTCGGCTACCATATTTTACGTGTTAACGATGTCAGTGGTGGCAGCCAACCTATTTCTGTCACAGAAGTGAAAGCACGCCACATCTTGATTAAGTCATCACCAATTATGGATGATGCACAGGCAAGACAAAAATTAACCAAAATTGCTCAGGAAATTCGTTCAGGCAAAATCTCATTTGAAGATGCAGCAAAAGAAAATTCTGAAGACCCAGGTAGTGCGTTAAAAGGCGGTGAATTAGGTTGGAATATGCCTGATATCTATGACCCAGCTTTCCGCGATGCGCTAATGAGACTGAATAAAGGTGAATTAAGCCAACCTGTTCAATCAAACTTTGGATGGCACCTAATTCAATTAGAAGACACACGCAACGTTGATAAAACAGACGCGGCGCAAAAAGATCAAGCTTACCGTTTACTGTTTAATCGTAAATTTAACGAAGAAGCACAAAGCTGGATGCAAGAACAACGCGCTTCTGCTTACGTGAAAATGGTTGATGGTCGTGACAGCCAATCTACAGATGAAAAAACAAATTAATCCTATTGTTATCACCCCCGGCGAGCCAGCCGGGGTTGGTCCAGACCTACTTATTCAGCTAGCTCAACAGCAATGGCCTGTTGAGTTGGTTGCTTGTGCCGATCCTGATTTATTACTCCAGCGTGCCAAAGCGCTAAATTTGCCTCTGACATTAACTGAATATTCCCCCAATTCAATTAATGAAGTACAGCCTGCAGGTCACTTATCCGTTCTACCTGTTCATTTAGCAACGCCTGCAAAGGCAGGTGTACTCAATGTTGATAATGGCCAATATGTTGTGGAGAGCTTAGCAAAAGCATGTGACGGCTGTTTAAATGGCGAATTTTCAGCGCTTGTAACAGGTCCCGTACATAAAGGGATTATTAATGATGCAGGCATGTCATTTAGTGGTCACACTGAATTTTTTGCACAACGAAGTGGCTGTGAACGCGTTGTGATGATGCTAGCTACCGAAGAACTGCGTGTTGCATTAGCCACAACGCATCTGCCACTCAAGGACGTGTCGGCCGCTATTACCCAACAAAGTCTTCATGAAGTCATCACCATTTTACACCATGATTTACAAACCAAATTTGGTATTAAAAAACCGGCCATCTATGTTTGTGGTTTAAATCCACATGCAGGGGAAGGCGGCCATATGGGTACCGAAGAAATTGATACTATAGAGCCTGCACTTGAAAGCCTACGTACAAAAGGGATTAATTTGATTGGGCCATTGCCTGCAGATACCCTATTTCAAGCTAAGTATTTAGACCATGCAGACGCAGTGTTAGCAATGTATCACGATCAGGGCCTTCCTGTGTTAAAATACCAAGGTTTTGGCAGAGCAGTAAATATCACTCTCGGCCTGCCTTTTATCCGTACCTCTGTCGACCATGGGACAGCCCTTGAGCTCGCGGGGACGGGTCATGCTGATGCGGGAAGTTTTATCACCGCATTAAAGTTAGCTATCCAAATGACATCTAAGAATACATGAATAATCGAGTCCATCAGGGGCACTTTGCCCGCAAACGTTTCGGGCAGAACTTTTTAACTGACCAATTTATTATCGACAGCATCGTGGATGCCATGAACCCGCTGCCAGGTCAGTCCATTGTAGAAATTGGTCCCGGCTTAGGTGCCTTAACCGAACCTGTCGGTAGCCGAATCGATAAAATGACCGTAGTTGAACTTGACCGTGACCTTGCTGCACGTTTACACGTTCATCCTCAACTAAAAGATAAATTGACTATCATTCAGCAAGATGCAATGACAGTAGATTTTGGTGAATTAGCCAAACAAGCGGGCCAGCCCCTGCGCGTTTTTGGTAACTTGCCTTACAACATCTCCACACCGTTAATGTTTCACTTATTCACATTCACCAATTCTATTTCTGACATGAATTTCATGTTACAAAAAGAAGTGGTGAATCGTCTGGTTGCAGGACCAGGTAGCAAAGCCTTTGGGCGCTTGAGTGTTATGGCGCAATATTATTGCAACGTGGTGCCTGTGTTGGAAGTACCACCAACCGCATTTACACCAGCGCCAAAAGTAGATTCAGCCATTGTTAGGTTGATTCCTCATCGTGAAAACCCGTATCCGGTAAAAGATATTAAATTTTTAAGCCGTATTACCACACAAGCTTTCAACCAACGCCGTAAAACGATTCGTAATAGTTTAGGGGATTTATTCAGCGTTGAAGAGTTAACAGAACTGGGTATTGATTTAAGCACCCGAGCAGAAAATATTTCTGTTGAACAATATTGTAAAATGGCAAACTATCTCTCTAACCGTTCAGAATAGTCTGTTGAAGGAGGCACTATGCTTAATGAGCCGAATGTAAGCATCCAAGTTCAGAGTGTCTATATAGAAAGCCAATCTCAACCCGATATTGCGAGATATGTGTTTGCTTACACTATCTGCATTCGTAATTTAGGACGAGAGCCTATTCAATTAATGAGCCGTTATTGGCTCATTACTAACAGTGATGGCCATAAGACCGAAGTTCAAGGTGAAGGCGTGGTTGGTGAACAACCGCTTATCCCACCAGGAAAAGAATACCGTTATACCAGTGGCGCAATCCTTGAAACACCAATGGGTACAATGGAAGGTTATTATGTGATGATAAGCACACAAGGGGACAGTTTCCACGTTGATATCCCTGCTTTTCGTCTTGCTATCCCAACACTGATTAATTAATTATGTCGACATATTTAGTAGGTGATATTCACGGTTGTTATCGTGAGCTCCGTGACTTGATGGAAAGTGTCCATTTTGATCCAACCAAAGACACATTGTGGTTAACAGGCGATCTCATTGCCCGCGGAACTGAATCACTGCAAGTTTTACGCTATGTAAAAAGCCTTGGTTCTGCCGCACGTTTAGTGCTTGGTAACCACGATCTCCATCTGTTGGGTATTTACTGTAAAATTAGTCGTAACAAGCCGAAAGATCACCTCGATGAGTTATTACATGCACCTGATCTTGACGAACTGATCAATTGGTTACGTCGCCAACCTTTATTACAAATTGATGAAGAAAAAAAGATCTTGATGACTCATGCAGGTATAACACCACAATGGGATATCGAAACAGCACGAATGTGTGCAAGGGAAGTTGAAGCCGTGCTGTCTAGTGATGCATATCCATTATTCATCGACTCCATGTATGGTGACATGCCAAATAACTGGTCTGAAAGCTTAATGGGGCTAGCTCGTTTGCGTTTTAGTACCAATGCCTTAACACGCCTGCGCTACTGTTTTCCAAACGGACAGCTAGATATGATTTGCAAGGAAAACCCTAAAAAAGCGCCCGCTCCGCTAAAACCCTGGTTCGATCTACCCAGTAAAATTCCTGAGGATTACTCAGTGTTTTTTGGTCACTGGGCATCCCTTGAAGGGAAATGCACTCCTGATAACGTTTATGCTTTAGATACGGGTTGCTGCTGGGGAGGGGAATTAACGCTATTCCATTGGGAAACTAAGCAGTACCACCGGCAAAAGTCATATCAAAAAAGCCGTAAAGAGTAATTTTTTGCCTAGTTAATTGCAGGTTATAGCATAATGGCGCAATTAAGCGCCATTTTTGCATTCTAACTAAAAATTAGTCTCTTTTAGTTAAGATCTCAAAGCAATAACCATGGGTATTGTTTTCGTCAGCTTCATGGTATTCGGTAAAAATAGAATCCCATTCATCAGGCTCATAAGCCGGAAAATGAGTATCTCCGATAACTTCAGCATCAACGTGAGTCAAATATAATTTATTCGCTAGCGGTAAAAATTGTTGATAAACTTTACCACCGCCAATTACCATCACCTCTTCAACATTTTCAATTGCTTGCGCTGCAGCCAATGCTTCTTCAATTGACGTTACCCAAATAACATCAGAATCAGTACCAGGAGCACTACTTAATACAATATTCACACGTTGTGGCAATGGGCGCCCAATTGATTCATAGGTAACACGGCCCATGATAACCGGTTTGTTTAACGTATTTCGTTTGAACCACGCTAGATCCCCCGGCAAATTCCAAGGCATCGCTTTTTCCATGCCGATAACCTGATCGATCGCCATTGCTGCGATTAAGCTAATATTCATCTACTCACCTTAGAAACAAGATATAAAAATTGAGCACACTATACGGAAAGAGAATTGCTTCGTCGACTAAATTTAAACTTCCTTAAACAGCTTTGAATCACTTATACTCGAATTGATAAACTTATGACTAAAAATAACATTTAAAAACAAAATGAACCCTCTAAGACCAGTCTAAATGTGAGTGTCATTAGCAGGTCATTTTTATTTACCAACATTGAACGGGAAAAGAGATTATAACATGTACGAAACGAGTATTATGGTTGCGACCATCGCTGCACTCGGTATGCTTTCTCCAGGGCCAGATTTCTTTTTGATTGTTAAAAATTCAGCACGCTATCAACGCTCTGCCGCATTAATGTCCGCATGTGGTGTGATAGTCGCTATCGCTTTGCATATGTCTTACTGTGTTGCAGGCCTCGCTGTCTTGATTACAACTACGCCTTGGCTGTTTAATATCTTAAAATACGCGGGTGCAGCCTATTTAATTTGGATCGGTGTCAAAAGCTTACTTCCGCAATCGGGCCATAGCGTTGATCTAACAACCAGTAAACACGAAATTGTTTCATTCAAAAAAGCCTTTATGCAAGGTTTTCTCTGTAATGTATTAAACCCAAAAGCCACGCTGTTCTTTTTAGCGGTTTTTACCCAAGTGCTAGATATTAATTCCACTGTTGGCGAAAAGCTGTGGTTTGCCTTTATTATTTGGGGTTTAGCCGTCATCTACTGGCCTATTTTAGTGTTTTTAATCCAAAGTGCCCCTGTAAGAAAAGGCCTAGCAAAAGTGCAAAAATATGTTGATAAGGTTCTCGGCGTTGTATTAATCGCCTTTGGTATTCGAGTGGCGCTAAGCTAGCTTTGTCAACAATCTAAAGCAGGCTAAATGCCTGCTTATTGGATATTCAATATTGTTGTAATACGAATTATTGCATGGTGTCTTGCGGTGCAACAACCAACTGCCCTACAGACCCTAAATCCGCCTTCTCTAAATTGTGGCTATAAAATAAGAACGGGAAATGGTTATAGGACGGTTGCATCATTTGAACTAATAATTCAACTCGGCTATCAACCCACACTGTATCTTTCCAGCCATAATCTTCTGGCGGTGTTGGTTTACCATTACGGTTTAAGACCTTAAAGCGCACACCTTCAATATGAAATGCTTGCGGTTCGTTCGTCGTCACAACCCAACGCTCCCAATTACCTTGGCGGCTTGAGAAATCAACCCTGTTTGTATCAATGGTCGCATTATTAATACCAAAACCATCATTAAGGTGAATATTACGCTGTGTAATACTGGATGTGACTTGCGTTTTATCTTCAACTAACTGTGCTGGTAAACCATCCGTTACCAATGACATTAATCCAGTTGCCTTGATAGTTAATACATTGGTTGAAATTAAGCTATTCGATGGTTCAAATAGCCCTTTTAAACGGTCCATAAAGGTAGCCGACTCGCCCGCAGTAATGGTTAACTCTTGCGTTTTCGCCATATCAATCAAGACTTCACGCCGTTCACCCGGCGCTAATGGGAGTTCCTGAACACTAACAGGTACAGTTAATAACCCTTGATCAGATGCAATCAATGAAAATGGGCGACCATCACTAATTTTCATTACATAATAACGGGAGTTCGACGCATTTAATAACCGTAGACGTACCCACCCTCGAGAAACTTCAATGTATGGATTTTGTACGCCATTAACCAGTAATGAATCGCCTAAAAACCCATTTTCATCGGCTTTGTATTCAGGGACGCCAAAATTATCTAAACGCTTATCTTGAATAATGACAGGAAAATCATCAACACCATAGTGTTTAGGTAAACGCAGGTTTTTCGTCACATCATCTTCGATGATCCACATCCCCAATAAACCATTGTAGACTTGCTCGCCCATTTTCCCTTGAGTATTTGCGTGATACCAAAGCGTTGCTGCATTTTGGCGTATCGGGATCACTGGAGACCAGTCCGCATTAGGTGAAATTAACCTTGCCGCTCCACCAATTTGTGTTCCTGGTATTTGCAACCCGCTGATTGTCATCGAAACGGCTTCAGGTAAGCGATTACTATAAATAAGCTTAATATCATCGCCATTTTTTACTTTGACTGTCGGCCCAGGGGAAGAACCATTTACTCCCCAAATATCGGCTGAATATTTTCCATCATAAGACCAATGAATTTTTTGTAATGTTAAAAATAATGGCTGTCCAGACCGTGATTCTAATAATGGTGGCACAGGTAAAGCTGTCGCCCCCTCTGCATTTGCATAAATTGGCACATAGGACAAACATAGAGCCACCCCCGCCGCTATCAGGGCTTGGCATCGATTGAATGACATAAATTCTCCGCTAAACAAAAATTCCAGCGCATTTTATTATTTAGTATTGTAGATTTTCAGCCTATAAAATGGCTAATTTATGATTGGACCCAGCAATATAACAACTTAGATACAACAATTTAAGGTCGCAATAATTTGTAAGCCATGATATCGCGAAAAAAGGCTAAATTCTAAAAATATCTAGCAAATGTGTAAAAATATAATTAATAAGATTATAAATAGTAAGGGTAAGTAATTAAAAAAGGAAATAAGACAGGTAGGAAACAATAAAGTCAATTTATGCTGTATTCAACCTAAAAGAATGGGCAATATTTGTATATTGCCCATTTTTAAATAAATTCAATGAATTAAGTTATTTGCCTTGTTTTGCCATTTCTTCGACTTCGAGATCGAGTTCTTTTATTTTGGCTTCCATTAAAGCATGGCAATGCTCAGATAATTCCCTCACTTGCTCTCGGCTATAAAGCGATGTATCGATAGGGTCTAGCATTTCAATAATGACAGTACCGTTATTCCAACGGTTTAACTTAATTTTACCTTGTGTACTAGAAACGCAAACAGGCACAATCGGTACCCCTGCTGCAATCGCTGCATGAAATGCCCCCGTTTTAAATGGCAGTAAACCACGACCACGGCTGCGAGTACCTTCAGGAAACATCCACACAGAAATTTTACGTTTTTTAATCTGGTCAGCAACTTGCGTGATTGTGTTATGGGCTTTAGAGCGATTAGCGCGGTCAATTAAAATATTACCCGTTATCCAATATAAAAAGCCAAAAAAAGGTATATAAACCAAGCTTTTTTTACCAACGGTTACCGTTCTTGGTAATACCCCATTTGACATAGTCACCATATCGTAATTGTTTTGGTGATTACCAATATAAATACTCGGGCCATAGCTCTTAGCTTTCTCGGGTACACGATTTATAATGTTAATCCCAAAAACGACTGATAACCGCCCGAACATGTGACCAAATGTCATTACGTGTTTTGGGTTACGAGGGCTAAATAGACAGTAAATCCCCCCCCCTACACACACCGCAATCGTATAAATAATAACAATGATCGCTCTAATAAGCGCTAACATACTAACCCCAAATTGTAAGAAGCTTTTCAGCTCCATGATGAATATTATCTACTTATAAACCTTTTGAAGTTCATACTAAAAAAGGTTTATAAGGTTTGTTCTTTGTTAATTATTCAGACTCTACTGGCTCAATATCAATACGCTCAATATTGTGCATTCCACGCGGTAACGACGTCCCTTTACGACCTCGTTCTGAACGATATTTTTGTAAGTCTTCTGCTTTAAACTTCAGCTTCCGCTTACCGAAATGCAAGGTCATTGATGCCCCCACAGGCAAAATCATCAACCAAGTCAATAAATCATCGCCAGTTGCCGCTTGCGCACCTGCAATATTGATAATTTTATTCCCTTTACCTTTTGAAAGTTGGGGTAAATCCGCCACAGGGAATATTAACATACGCCCTGCCTTGGTAATTGCCAATAGCAAATCTTCCTGTTCATTATGCAGTTCAATTGGTGCCAATACTTTTGCATTTTCAGGCAAAGAAATTAAGGCCTTACCAGTTTTATTTTTAGTGACTAAGTCATTGAAGGTACAAATAAAACCGTACCCTGCATCAGAAGCCATTAAATATTTCTGCTCGTCAGGCGCCATCAATACATGTTCAATGGATGCACCTGGAGGCAGAGTTAACTTACCCGTTAGAGGCTCACCTTGACTACGCGCTGAAGGCAATTCAAGCGGATCCACAGAATAACTTCGCCCTGTTGTGTCAAGGAATACCGCCGCCTGATTTGACTTACCTCGCGCAGCCCCTTTAAAACCATCTCCCGCTTTATAATTTAGGTTAGTCGGCTCGATATCATGCCCTTTAGCACTTCGCACCCACCCCATATCAGAAAGCACAACGGTAATCGGTTCTGACGGTAAAATTTCATGTTCGCTCATTGCTTTCGCTTCTTCACGCTCATGCAATGGGGAGCGACGGTCATCACCGTAATCTTTGGCGTCAGCTTGAATCTCTTTTTTAATCAGCGTATTTAAACGTCTTTCAGACCCAAGAATCTCTTGTAAATCATCGCGCTCTTTGGCTAATTCATCTTGCTCGCCACGAATTTTCATTTCTTCAAGCTTGGCTAAATGGCGTAATTTTAACTCTAAAATAGCTTCAGCTTGGGTATCACTGATATTAAAACGTGACATTAAAACCGCTTTGGGTTCATCTTCTGTACGAATAATTTCAATGACTTCATCAATATTCAGATAAGCAATCAATAAACCATCTAAAATATGTAAGCGTCTTAATACTTTTTCTAACCTGTGATTTAAGCGATTACGTACAGTTTGGCGACGGTAAGCAATCCACTCATTTAAGATCTCAACAAGCCCTTTTACCGCAGGTCGGTTATCTAAACCAATCATATTAAGGTTAACGCGATAACTACGCTCTAAATCCGTTGTCGCAAATAAATGCGTCATAACCTGTTCAAGGTCAACACGATTACTACGTGGAACTATCACCAAACGTGTTGGGTTTTCATGGTTAGATTCATCGCGTAAATCTTCAACCATAGGCAATTTTTTCGCGCGCATTTGGCTGGCGATTTGTTCTAAGACTTTCGCCCCAGAAACTTGATGAGGGAGAGCCGTGATAACAGCATTACCATCTTCTTTTTCCCACACCGCACGCATGCGTACAGAGCCGCGCCCATTTTGATAAATCTTACGAATATCATCACGGGAAGAAATAATTTCTGCTTCCGTAGGGAAATCAGGTCCCGGCACAAATGCCATGATGTCATCAAGATTTAGCGTAGGTTTATCCAGTAAAGCAACCAAAGCTTGAGCCACTTCTCGGGCGTTATGTGGTGGAATATCTGTCGCCATCCCAACCGCAATACCCGTTGTACCGTTTAACAAAATATTTGGCAAACGTGCAGGCAACATTTTGGGCTCGTTTAGCGTACCATCAAAGTTTGGTACCCAATCGACGGTGCCATGACCAAGTTCACTGAGTAAAATTTCAGCGTATTTGGATAGTCGTGATTCGGTATAACGCATTGCTGCGAATGATTTAGGGTCATCCGGTGCCCCCCAGTTTCCTTGACCATCCACCAGCGGATAACGGTAAGAAAACGGCTGCGCCATCAAGACCATCGCTTCATAACAAGCGCTATCACCGTGTGGATGATATTTACCGAGAACATCACCCACAGTTCTGGCGGATTTTTTATATTTTGCAGTGTTGCTTAAGCCAAGTTCTGACATTGCATACACAATACGGCGCTGAACAGGTTTAAGCCCATCGCCAATAAACGGTAATGCCCTATCCATGATGACGTACATCGAATAGTTCAGATAGGCATTTTCAGTGAAAGCATGAAGCGGTAAGCGCTCTACGCCATCATGAGTAATTTCACTCATTCAATTCGTTCCTTTCTCATCGCAATTCGGATATTAGACATCAATTTCAGCCATATCGCCTTTTTCTTGCAGCCAATTACGGCGATCTTCAGAGCGTTTTTTCGCAAGAAGCATATCCATGACCGCAAGTGTTTCTTGGTAGTTTTCATCATCGATAATTAGCTGTACAAGACGACGAGTATTTGGATCTAATGTCGTTTCACGTAATTGCAGTGGGTTCATTTCCCCCAGCCCTTTAAATCGCTGAACATTGGGTTTACCTCGCTTGCGGCTAAGGCGTTCAAGTACAGCATTTTTTTCGCTTTCATCAAGGGCGTAAAACGTTTCTTTGCCTAAATCGATACGATATAACGGCGGCATTGCCATATAGACATGCCCTGCTTTTACTAATGTTGGGAAATGACGGACAAATAACGCACATAGCAATGTAGCAATGTGCAAGCCATCGGAGTCCGCATCCGCAAGGATGCAAATTTTCCCATAGCGTAATTGACTAAGGTCTTCGCTATCAGGGTCTATTCCAATAGCAACAGAGATATCATGTACCTCTTGGGAAGCTAAAACCTCATCAGAAGACACTTCCCATGTATTGAGAATTTTACCGCGTAGCGGCATGATAGCTTGGTATTCGCGGTCACGCGCTTGTTTTGCAGAGCCCCCTGCGGAGTCCCCTTCTACAAGGAACAATTCCGTCATACTCAGGTCTTGCGAGCTACAATCGGCTAATTTACCCGGTAAAGCAGGGCCACTGGTGAGTTTTTTACGCACCACTTTTTTCGCTGCACGCATTCGACGCTGCGCGCTAGAAATTGCCATTTCTGCAAGCTGTTCAGCCACTTGCACGTTTTGGTTAAGCCATAAACTGAAGGCATCTTTTACCACGCCCGAAACAAACGCAGCGCATTGACGAGAAGACAGACGCTCTTTGGTTTGCCCCGCAAATTGTGGATCTTGCATTTTAACGGAAAGCACATAAGTACAGCGCTCCCAAATATCATCAGCTGAGAGCTTAACACCACGAGGCAATATATTGCGGAATTCGCAAAATTCACGCATCGCATCGAGCAACCCTTGGCGTAAACCATTAACATGGGTTCCACCTAGTGCTGTTGGGATAAGGTTAACGTAGCTTTCCGTCAGTAATTCACCACCTTCAGGCAACCAGAGCAACGCCCATTGTGCGGCTTCTGTTTCCCCTGAAAATTCACCTGTAAATGGCTTTGGGGGTAACGCTTCAAGGCCGTCAATTGACTCCATTAGGTAATCGGTCAACCCGTCACTGTAGCACCAACTTTGCTCTGTATCGTTGAGCTTATCCTTAAACGTGATTTTCACGCCAGGGCATAAAACAGCTTTGGCTTTTAAATTATGAGTTAAACGAGTTACTGAAAATTTTGGACTATCAAAATAGCTGCCATCTGGCCAAAAATGCACGCTAGTCCCTGTGTTGCGTTTTCCACAAGTCCCTATTACATGTAAATCTTCAACCTTATCGCCGTTTTCAAAGGCAATTTGATACACTTGGCTATCACGACGAACAGTAACTTCAATACGTTTTGATAACGCATTGACGACAGAAATCCCGACACCATGCAAACCACCTGAGAATTGGTAGTTTTTATTGGAGAATTTCCCCCCCGCATGTAATTGCCCCAGGATCAGCTCAACCGCTGACACTTTCATTTCTGGATGAATATCGACAGGCATACCGCGCCCATCATCAATTACTTCAAGGGATTGATCGGCATGTAAAATAACCTCAATATGGCTCGCGTGGCCCGCAAGCGCTTCATCGACGCTATTATCAATTACTTCTTGAGCCAAATGGTTCGGTCGACTGGTATCGGTATACATCCCCGGACGACGGCGAACAGGCTCTAAACCACTGAGGACTTCAATGGCCTCTGCGTTATAACTAGATTGAGTCATGTTGTCATTCTGCGGTAATAGGTGATTAATTGAACTATTCAATCAGTGAGTTACTGTTGATAATAACAGTGTTCATACGTTTTGACACTATTTCTCTGCCAATTGTAGGAAATCAACAATTTGAGAAAAGTAAGCGTCAAAACCAATAAAGGCATGATTACCGTCAGGTTCCACAGTTTGTTTGCACTTTGAAAGATAGGCAACAGCCTCTCGATAATCAAGTACTTCATCGCCCATTTGTTGTAACAACCAGATAAGCTGAGGGGATGTTAATCTTTCAATGTATAAGGATTTTAGCTCATTAATGTGCTTTTCTTCCAACACATATTGTTCATGAGTATATGGGTTTGTATTGTCGCCTAAGTAATCTTGCAGTAAATCAAAAGGACGTACCGCAGGGTTTACGACGACAGCAGGAAGCTGATAACGCTCTGAAAACCAAATTGAAAAATAACCGCCGAGCGAAGAGCCGACTAACCCCATTTTCTCATGCGGATGCTGTTGGACAATATCATCCAACATAGCTTGAGCTTGCTGAGGGTAATTCGGTAACTGCGGTACAATCATATTAATTTGCGGATAATTCACCTCAATCCATTGCTTTAAGTTATTAGCTTTAGCTGATTGAGGGGAACTATTAAAACCATGAATATAAAGTAGAGTTGACATAAGCGAATTAATAACCGTCTGAGTCAAGGTCAGGGCTAAATTCCCTTGTATCTAAGCGATGAACGCGGGTTGTAATATGCCTTTGCCCTTGCTCATTAATACTTAATTCTAAATATCGCCAACCTGGCGCGACGGTATCAAGCGCAAAATTAGTACAGTGAGGCTTAAATTGCACACAGGTAGAAGGCGTTGCCAACAACCGAATACCGTGCCAGTTTTCATCCATTTCTTGGTGAATATGGCCACATAGCATCGCTTTAACATTTGAGTAGCTTTTTAAATAATCAGCTAAAATATGTGAATTTCTCAAACTGTGCTGATCAAGCCAAGTACAACCCGAGGCTAGAGGATGGTGATGCAGCATAATCAATGTAGTACGTTCAGGTTCAGCATCTAAGCTGGCTTTCATCCACTCTAACTGTTGTTCAGAAAGCTCGCCATGAGGTACATCTTGAAGTTGGCTATCAAGCATCAAGATTTGCCACTCATCACCAATTAAAACTTGTTTAGCGCTTGAAATCCCAGCAATTCTGAGTGTTTTGACCATAGCCGGTGGATAGTCATGATTACCAGGAAGCCATACGCAAGGAGCAGGAATACGCGCAATACCATCCGCAAAATGCTGATAAGCTTGTGGTGATTGGTCTTGAACTAAATCCCCTGTCGCCACAATTAAGTCGATTGGGAGATTTTCCTCTGAGATAGCATCAAGTACCGCCTGATAGCTACGGTAAGTATTTACCCCTAAAAGCGTATTTTCTGTATTAGCAAAAAGATGCGTATCAGTAACCTGTAAAATTCTCACAACTTTAGAGTTCTTTGCAGTCACTTCAAGCTGGCTGTCCAAAAGTATTCCTTTTCTTAAATATTATTTAGTACCTAATCTATTCATTACAACTATATAAAAGCTCAACATACTTACAACTATCTTAAAGCTTTACTTTCCAACTTTCTGATAATCAGCACACACTTCATCAGATTAATCGTTATTTAACACAGTTTCATCCACTTTTCATGAAGTTTTTGATAGTGAAGTTGTAACCATTGAATCGCTATCACTGTTGCTGCATTATCAATTGTGCCGTCTTCAACCCATTGAAAAGCTTGCTCTCGACTGACCACATGTACGCAAATATCTTCATTTTCTGACGCTAGCCCATGAACACCTTTCGCTTGGCTGCTATCAACTTCACCGATAAATACATGCATACGTTCAGTCGTACCGCCAGGGCTAGAAAGATAACTTACCGCTTTTTCAGTGCGACCAATAATAAGCCCAGCTTCCTCAACGGCCTCACGACGAATAACCTCTTCCGGTGATTCGTTTTGCTCTATCATTCCAGCTACCGCTTCAAGTAACCAGGGTGTTTCACTAGTCTCAATCGCTGGCAACCGAATTTGTTCAATTAAAACAACACTATCTGTTTTCGGATCATAGGGTAAAACCACGCCAGCATGGCCGCGTTCAAAAACTTCACGGCGAATTTCTTTACTCCATCCTCCTGCGAAAAGGCGATGACGAAATTGATATTCAACCATTTGAAAAAAACCGTTAAATAATTTACGCTTGGATATAATTTCAACATCATTTTTGCCGTATTTAATTGGCTGCTCTATTTGTTTTGTCATTTCATTCTCCAAACCCAATTATTCCATCTTAAGGAAATAATTGTGGATTAAAACAGTTTTTAAGGTTTTTTAACCTTAGATGAGGTAATGTTTAATAAATTGAGACAAAATGGCACAAAAGGCTACCGTTAATAGAAGTGATACTCTGTTACAATAAGCGCCATTATTCAAATCAAAGAGCAACGTAGTGTCTGTTTTTAATAACTGTCTCTAAAACGGATAATTTAATATCTATCGCCTAGTTAGGCATGGTACGTTTTAGGCAACAGACTCAACTTAATTTGCTGTTTAATCAAGGAATCAAAATGAAGAAACTGCTTCCCCTTTTAATTTCGATGAGTTTTGTGGGTCTCAGTACCAATAGCTATGCAGAAGATTTACTACAGGTTTACCAAAAATCCAAAGAAAGTAACCCTGAATTAAGAAAATCATTAGCTGAACGTAATCAAGCTTTTGAAAAAATTAATGAATCTCGCAGCCCATTATTGCCACAATTAGGTTTAGGTGCAGGAGCTAGCTACGGCAGTGGTTACCGTGACGCAAGAAATACTGAAAGCACAGGTTTAAATGCTTCACTGAAACTCACTCAAGTTGTGTTTGATATGTCGAAATGGCGTCAATTGACTATCCAAGAAAAAACCGCGGGTATTTCTGATGTCACATACCAAACAAGTCAACAGCAATTAATTTTAGATACTGCAACTGCGTATTTTAATGTGTTAAAAGCGATTGACGCGTTATCTTATATTGAAGCAAATAAAGAAGCCGTTTATCGCCAATTAGACCAAGTTACACAACGCTTTAACGTTGGCCTTGTTGCCATTACCGACGTGCAAAACGCCCGTGCAAACTATGATAGCGTTATTGCACAAGAAGTCGCTGGCCGCAATGATTTAGAAAATGCGATTGAAAAACTGCGTCAAGTCAGTGGCGTGTACTACAGCCAACTTGCTTCTTTAAATATCGACCGCTTTAAAACCAATGAGTTGGGCGATATCAACGCTATCCTAAAAGAAGCAGAAGAGCGTAACCTCAGCCTATTAAGCGCACGTTTAGCACAAGATGTTTCTCGTGAAAATATTCGCTTAGCAGAAACAGGCCACATGCCAACAGTTAACTTAGATGCATCAACATCAGTCACAAATAGTTACCAACACGGCAGCGGTTATAATACTCCATATGGTGGTGGTGCGACCAACAGCTATAATGGTCAAAATAGCATTGGCTTAAATTTAAGCATTCCACTGTATACTGGTGGCGCAGTCAGTTCTCAGGTTGAACAAGCACAATATGGTTTCCAAGGTGCTAGTGAACAACTAGAAAGCGTTTACCGTAATGTGATTCAGTTAGTTCGCTCATCATTTAATAACGTATCATCGTCAATCAGTAGCATTAATGCCTACAAACAAGTCGTTGTTTCCGCACAAAGCTCATTAGATGCGATGGAAGCCGGCTATCAAGTAGGAACTCGTACCATTGTTGACGTGTTGACAGCAACAACTGCGCTATACCAAGCGAAACAAAACCTGTCTAATGCACGTTATGACTACATGATTAACCAACTGAATATCGAATTTGCTCGTGGCACACTGAACGAAGACGATATTGCCCGCCTAAATGCGAATTTAGGTAAAGAGATTTCAACCTCTGCAAGTAGTATTATTCGTAATACCAACGCGCCAAAAATGAATTAAAACTCTTAGTTTATTTGAAAATGATATAATGGCCCGCTTATATAGCGGGTTATTTTTTGAAGGAAGCCAAGTAAATCGTTTAGAATTGCTAATTTACACTAATTGAACCGCTTACAACCCCTTTTCATTAGCCTCTGGCACAAATTCAGTTAATTCTCACTCTTATTACTGCGCGCTAGAGCAAAAAACAACCAATAGTTAACACATTGATATAAAATAAAAATATTATTTTTCCCTTTAACTAATACCATGCTAAATAGGAAAAAATAGCAAAAAGTTATCAAAATGATAAATTCAGCTCATTTCTCCTATATTTCTGCTTTAATTTTCAGCGTTTATCCCCTATCCTAGAGCTAACATCTAAAAACATCTTACTTAATTAAATTCAGGGTAATTACCATGACCATGAAGCGTACCAAAGATATTAATCAGAGCGCCTTCCGTAAGTCTTGGCGTTCATACCGTTTAGCGCCTGTGGCTGTTGCGGTCAGTGCCGTATTTATGCTTTCCGCTTGTGAAGAAAGTGATGAAACCGTCTCATTGTACACAAACGCACAAGACTGTAGCCAAGCGAACCCATCACAAGCAGAACAGTGCACTATCGCCTACAATAATGCGCTACAAGAAGCCGCTAAAACTGCACCTAAATATGAAACTCAAGCTGACTGTATTGCTGAGTTTGGTGAAGCTATGTGTACTCAAGCTCCGGCTCAAGCAGGTATTGCTGGCACTAGCTCAACAAATGGTGAACAAACAGCTCAAGCCCAAAGTAGTGGCGGTAGTATGTGGATGCCATTAATGATGGGTTATATGATGGGCCGTATGATGGGCGGTAGCGCTGCATCACAACCATTATTCAGCTCGAAAAACCCAGCTAGCCCTGCCAACGGTAAGTTTGTTGACGCTTCAGGTAAAAGCTATGGCCCTGCTGTTGCAGGTGGTCGTTCCATGAGCGTACCAAAAACAGCTATGGCGCCTAAACCACCAACAACTTCAACCGTGACTCGTGGCGGTTTTGGTGACACCGTCAATAAACAAGCGATGGCACAACGTTCATCTTCTTCTGCAAAATCAACTTCTTCTTCCCGTTCGATGGGTGGTTGATAAGTAATGAAACGAGTTCCTATAGTAGAGCGCCCAAACTGGCGCGAGAAAGCCTCTGAGTTTGGCTTTGAATTTCATACTATGTATGGTGAGCCCTACTGGTCAGAAGATGCGTATTACCAATTTACTATGGCACAAATTGAAGAAATCGAAGATGCAACCGAGCAGTTGCATCAAATGTGCCTAAAAGTGGTTGAACGTGTTGTTGAAAGCGATGAGTTAATGGCACGTTTTCAGATCCCTAAGCATTGTTGGGAATTTGTTCGCAGCTCATGGAAAAGCGAGCAACCTTCGTTATATTCCAGGCTTGACCTCGCTTACGATGGTATTAACCCACCTAAGCTATTGGAAAACAATGCGGATACTCCAACCTCATTATATGAGTCTGCATTTTTCCAATGGATCTGGCTAGAAGATCAAATTGAAGCAGGAAAACTCCCTGAAAATGCCGATCAGTTTAATAGCATTCAAGAGCAATTGATCGAACGCTTTACGCAATTAAAAGATCAGTATGGTTTTCGTTTGTTGCATATGTCTTGTTGCCGTGACACTGAAGAAGATCGTGGTACCGTTCAATATCTACAAGACTGTGCAAATGAAGCGGGTATTGCCACTGAATTCTTATATATCGATGAAATTGGCCTAGGTGAAAAAGGTGAGTTTTCGGATACCCAAGATCAGGTGATTAGTAACCTGTTCAAGTTATATCCATGGGAATTTATGCTAAGAGAAATTTTCTCGACTAAATTGCAAGACGCTGGCGTACGCTGGTTAGAACCTGCATGGAAGAGCATCATTTCTAACAAAGCTTTATTGCCTATGTTATGGGAAATGTTCCCAGATCACCCAAATTTACTGCCTGCCTATTTTGCGGATGGCAAAACCCAGCCAGAACTCGAGAAATACGTTATTAAGCCATTATTTTCTCGTGAAGGTGCTAATATCCGTATTATCGAAAATGGTAAGGAAATTGCAGCCGCAGATGGCCCATACGGCGAAGAAGGTATGATTATTCAACAGTTCCATCCACTTCCACAATTTGAAGGTAACTACACCTTAGTCGGAAGCTGGTTGGTGAATGATCAACCTGCGGGGATCTGTATTCGTGAAGATAAAGAACTGATCACTCAAGACTTATCACGCTTTTATCCACATACGATCATCGACTAATCGTATTTAACGTTAAAAGGAAAGCCCAAATATAGCAATATGATTTGGGCTTTTTTATGAAACAAAGCTATCGCAGAAAACTTACCCTACCTGAATAGACAACATACTTAACGATGCTGACACAATTCCTTCAATCGGTGTACTGATCTCTTCTTGACCATCCCAAGTTCCTAAAATAGGTAAAATAGGCAAGTAATGTTCTGGTGATGGGTTAGATAATTTACCATCCTCCCGTTCTAATCCTTTAGTCAGTGGGTGAGGCGTTTCATGACTTTGCAGATTGTCATATACAAATTTTTCAAAAGATATTGCCCACGGGTACGGCTCAGCATGAGAGTTCTGCCAATTCATCGCCCGTAAATTGTGGACAACATTGCCACTGCCCATAATCAGCACGCCTTTCTCCCTTAAAACACTCAATTTTTTACCGAGTTCATAGTGCCAAGTGGCGGGCTTGCTACCATCGATACTCAGTTGGATCACGGGGATATCCGCTTCTGGATACATACGCAGCAAAATTTCCCATGTACCGTGGTCTAATCCCCACTCTTGTTCATCAAGGTAAATTGGCTCAGGGGCGAGTAATGAAACAACTTGCTGAGCTAATTCAGGAGAACCAGGAGCTGGATATTCGATTTGATACAAGGCTTCGGGGAACCCGCCAAAATCATGAATCGTTTTTGGTTTTAACATCGAAGTCACAGCAGTACCGCGCGTATACCAATGGGCTGAAATCACCAAAATTGCGCGTGGCCGAGATAAGGCTTTACCGAGATTTTCCCACGCTTGAGTGTAAGGGTTATCCTCAATCGCATTCATAGGGCTACCATGACCAATAAAAATGGCAGGGATCTTATTTTTTACCATCGAAGTATTTACTGACATGATGATTTCAACTCCAACTCAATTAGTTTCTCCCTACAGCATACGCTTTCCAGCAAAAAACACAGTGGGCTAATTATGAGTATGATCATCAAAAAAATTGAAAAGGCCACGAGGTGTGCAACTCAGTGGCCTTTATAACATTCTATATGCTTAACAGACTATTTATTACCTAAATAACTAAAACCATTACATTAGATAATATTCAAGATATGACGAGAAAAAAGATTAGCTCGCTTTCTTTTCCTGCAACTGACGATACTGAACTAAGTCTTCAATCGTCACCACAGTCAAACCATGTTGCTGACCAAACGCAGCCACTTCTGGGGTACGAGCCATAGAACCATCATCATTGGTTAACTCACACAGCACACCGGCTGGCTTGAAACCTGCTAATATTGCTAAATCGATAGACGCTTCAGTATGACCACGACGCGTTAATACCCCGCCTTCACGGCCACGCAGAGGGAAAACATGTCCTGGATGATTAAGGTCTGAAGGAACGGCGTTATCTGCAATTGCAGCGCGAATAGTAGTGATACGGTCTGCGGCAGAAACCCCTGTCGTCACACCTTGTGCCGCTTCAATGGTCACAGTAAAGCCTGTTTGATTTTGGCTCGTATTGTTATCTACCATCATAGGTAGTTCGAGTTGCTTGCGGCGCTCTTCAGTAATACAAAGGCACACGATCCCACTGCTATAACGAATGGTAAATGCCATTTGCTCGGCGGTCATAGTTTCTGCTGCAAAAACTAAATCGCCTTCGTTCTCACGATCTTCATCATCAAGAACAAGAACACCTTTACCTTGGCGTAATGCCTCGATAGCATTTTCAACACGTTCGATAGGATTGCCAAATACAGAAAGTAGCGAATGATCCATGGTAAAAAACCTCTTAAATAGTTATTAACTAGTTACCAGAATCAAGGCAGTCTTAGGAATACGAGAAATGGTGAATATATAAATAGCCAATAAAAGGCATTTACCTATTCAGGTATGCAGAACACTATTGTGCGTAATCGCACAAACATGCAGATACTGTTAATTCTCTCCCATCCGGACTATAACCGTCGGCCCCAGATTCACACTGGGTCTGCTGACCTTTACCATAAAAATGATAAAGCGCTCGCGGGCTTCATGCGTGATGCATGTTTACCGCCGGTGGGGACTTTCACCCCGCCCTGAGATATACGCAATTAATATAACGCCAATAATTCAAGTTCGCAACGATGATAATCAAAATTGGCGAACGACTCACACTTTTAGCCAAAAAACATGAATAAAAACTTAGAGTTATCAAGGTTAATTTCACTACTGGCTCTAAACCTCTCTCTAAATAATTCAAGCTAGCGCAAGGCAGCAAGAGGTATTAAACTAGTCCCAACAATTCACAACAATATTTTGATAAACTTAAGGACCCGCGAAATGCTCGATCCGAAAAAAATTGAACAAGTTGCCCGCCAAATTCAAGGCGCTTTACCACAAGGCGTACGCGATTTAGGTGAAGATTTTGATAAAAAACTGCGTTCACTGTTACAATCACAACTCGGCAAATTAGACTTAGTCAGTCGTGAAGAATTTGATATTCAAACTCAAGTCTTATTACGCACCCGTGAAAAATTAGCGAAGATGGAACAACGCGTCAGCGCACTCGAAGCCCATTTAAATGTAGAAGAAAAAACGGCTGAGTAATTAAATTGAAAAAGTGATACCGATTAAGGCGTCACTTTTGTTATTTGATATTCAATTCACGCTCAAGCAGCTGAACAATATACTGATTTTTAGAAACATTATGCTCAGTTGTTACCGCATTTAAATAAGCCTCTAAGCGGCTTGGGTAACGCAGCGTAAATGACTTTACCGTTTCTTGTTCTTTGAACGGGTTAATCCCTTTTTCTTGGCAGCCTTCGATGTATTCTGCTAAAGAAATTCGCGCTTCTTTTTTTAACCCTTCAATGCTATCAGAAACAAAATCACAGTAACCACTTACATCTAAAAACTTACCACGAAGCGCTTTAATTTCAGCTTCATAGATAACAGATGCAGGATGGCCGTCTATCGTCATCACATTACTGCTTTTAATCATATTCCACCCCTATCGTATTTTCCATGACGTCATATTGTGATATCAAAATCTAAAGCAAAAAAAATATGACGTCAACATTTGACGCCATATTGATTTTAAATAAATAAAAACCTCACGGCGTTTTTACATACCCACGTGAGGTTATTAACTTGCTAATTAATAATGATAAATTAACTGGTTTTCATGATATTTTTGATGATATTGGTTGTAGAAATACCATCTTCAAAGTTAAGTACTTTAACTTCGCCTCCCGCGGCCCATACCTCCGCACTGCCCGCGATCTCTTCAGGGCGGTAATCCCCCCCTTTAACTAAGATATCAGGCAAAACTTCTGCGATTAGACGCTGTGGAGTGTCCTCTTCAAAAGCCACGACCCAATCTACTGCCCCTAAAGCCCCTAGTACAGTCATACGCTGTTCTAATGGGTTAACTGGACGTGTTTCACCTTTTAAGCGGCGTGTCGAAGCATCACTATTTACAGCCACAATTAGGCGGTCACCCAATTTACGCGCGTTAGCTAAATAAGACACATGCCCAGCATGGAGAATATCAAAACAGCCATTAGTCATCACTACACGTTCACCGCGCAGTCTTGCATTCTCAACCGCTTGTTTTAATTCACTTTCAGTCATAACACCAAAACCAGTGTCAGCACGGCCACGAATAGCGTTTTCTAATTCAATAGGCGAAACCGTTGAAGTCCCTAATTTGCCCACCACCACGCCTGCTGCGGCATTAGCTAGTGCGCAGGCTTCATGTAATGGGCGGCCAGATGCAATAGAGGCAGCGAGAACCCCAATAACCGTATCCCCTGCCCCCGTCACGTCAAACACTTCTTGTGCTTGAGTCGGTAAATGCAATGGGGCTTCATCACGGCGAATTAAGCTCATACCTTGTTCTGAGCGCGTAATTAGCAGCGCTTTAAGCTCCAATGACTGAAGCAGCTTCATGCCTTTTTCTTCAACGTCTTGGTTGTTTTTACATGGCCCAACAATCGCTTCAAACTCAGACATATTTGGCGTCAATAAAGTTGCCCCACGGTAACGTTCGAAATTGTTTCCTTTCGGGTCAATCAAGACTGGAACATTGGCCTTGTTGGCGAGCGCTATCATCTTTTCAACATGAGTTAACGCCCCTTTTGCATAGTCAGACAGCACTAGTGCGCCAATGTGTGGCAGTGCTTGTTCTATGCGCTCCAGTACAGGGGCAACATCCACGTTTTCAAAACCTTCTTCAAAATCGAGGCGAATAAGTTGCTGATTACGTGAAAGTACGCGTAATTTAGTAATGGTTGGATGGGTGGGGATAGCCACAAAATCACAACGAACCTGCACGGCATTTAAATTTTTAGTGAGTGCTTTTGCCGCGTCATCAATTCCAGTTAACCCCACAAGGCGTGAATTTGCACCCAATGACGCAATATTCATCGCGACGTTAGCCGCACCACCGGGACGCTCTTCGACCATTGTGACTTTAACAACCGGGACAGGGGCTTCTGGCGAGATACGGTTTGCAGGACCATGCCAATAACGGTCTAACATAACATCACCAACCACCAGCACACCGGCTTGTTTATAATCCGGAAGAGTTACTTTCATCCTGCACTCCAGTCTTAAAAAGGAAATCTGATAATAATTAGCAACAATACTAGCATATTGCGCTGTTTAGCTAAATAAAATGCGTTTGTTCTTTATTCTTCAAGCCATTTTTGCCAACTTGCTAAAACTTGTTCACGTTGCTGAGAAAATTGGCTTATCTCTACACGGCTTGGTAGTGATTGTAATGCTAAGTGATGGAGCTCATTACGCATTGTGACATACGCTAGAGTTAAAGCATTCGCTTCATCTTCTGGCATAAAACCATACTGCGCCATCAACTCGAAAATACGCACATTATCAGACCAACGTGTTAGCGCATTATTTTCTGCGGCAAAACGCAAAACTAAGTATTGTGCGATAAATTCAATATCAGTAATCCCACCAGGATCCGCTTTTAAGTCGAATTCATTGACTTGATGACTTCCTAGGTGCTGATGCATTTTCAACCGCATATCACGCACTTGCTGTTGCAAAGTTTTAGGGTCTCTTGGCATACACAGAGTTTCGTGGCGAGTCTGTATAAATTGCCGTTGTAAATCCTCATCACCAAACACCATTCGAGCTCGAATTAGCGCTTGATGTTCCCATGTCCAAGCATCATTTTTTTGGTAATCATCAAATGATTGTATGGTACTGACCAACATTCCTGATTCACCAGAAGGCCTGAGTCGCGCATCAACTTCATACAACACACCAGAAGGGGTTCGAGTACTAAACAAATGGATAATACGCTGAGCAACACGCAAGTAAAATTGGCGAGCGTCAATGGAACGTTCACCATTGGTGACCACATCTAAAGGGCAATCGAAGAGAAAAACAAGGTCTAAGTCAGAGCCATAGCCCAGTTCCCAGCCGCCTAGCTTTCCATAACCTAATACCGCAAACCCATATTGTTTTTTGTCACTTTGCTCTAGATGCGCTGGCTCACCATAGCGTTTTACCATTTTTTGCCACGCTTGGTGTACCACCGCATCAATAATTGCTTCCGCAAGGTAAGTCAGATGATCACTGACTTTCATTACCGGCAAAACACCTGAAATATCTTCAGCAGCAATACGCAATAATTGAGCTTGTTTGAATTGACGTAATGCTTCAAGTTGTTGTTCTTCGTCATCTTCAGGAACGCGCATTAAATATTGGCGCAGCTCATCACGGTAGGCCGTTAGCGGTAAGGGTTGGTATAACGATTGAGGGTCGAGTAACTCATCAAGTAACAATGGGTGGCGAGCTAATTGTTCCGCTATCATAGGTGAAGCCGCACATAAACGAATAACGTGCGTCAAAACCTCATCAAATTCAAGCATTAACTCTAGGTAAGTAGTGCGGCTAACAATGCTCAGTAACAGTGGTGTGATGCGCTCAATGACTTGCCCTGCATCATCACGCTCACCGACTTTAGCCAATAATTTAGGCATTAATTCATCAAGAACATCTCGCCCTCGAGGACCAATGGTGCGTTTATTGAGATCATGACGGAACATCACTATACCGTGAATGATACGTTGTGCAATCTCTTCACTTTTAGACGGCAAATAGCTGGCTAATTCTTCTTTTGATAATTCACTTTGCCATAATGTGATATAAATTTCATCGAATACATCAATGTTCTCAGAGTCATCTTCCTGTCCTATTTGCTCGGTGAATATTTGATGCACCGCAACCATTTTTTGACTCAAAACCTGATAAAATGCAGGCCAATCAGCAAAGCCCATCCCCCATGCTAAACGCGCTTGGTTTAAAGCCTCTTCGGGGAGTGTTTGTGTCTGTTGGTCATCAATACATTGCAGTAAATTTTCGACTCTACGCAAGAAAAGGTAGCCATCTTGCAGAATATTAACCTGATCTTCGGTTAACAATGCGAGTTCACGGATCCCTTGTAACGTTGAAAATAAAGATTGCGACTGTAAAACAGGTTCTCGTCCCCCTCGAATGAGTTGGAAAACCTGTGAAACAAATTCAACTTCGCGGATCCCTCCAGCACCTAATTTGATGTTATTGACCAAACCACGACGCCGAACCTCTCGCTCAATCATATTTTTCATATTGCGTAAGGATTGGATCACGCTAAAGTCGATATAGCGACGATAAACGAAAGGACGCAAAAGCTTTCGCAAACACTCCTCATAATGGAGGCTATCAGCGCCCATAATACGGGCTTTAACCATCGCGTAGCGTTCCCAGTCTCGCCCTTGTTCTTGGTAATAATCCTCAAGCGCAGAAAAGCTAAAAACCAGCGGGCCGCTATCTCCAAATGGCCGTAAACGCATATCGACCCGATAAACAAAGCCATATTCCGTCACTTGATCGAGTACGCGGATCAATTTTTGCCCTAAACGCGTAAAAAATTGCGCATTATCTAACTCTTTTCGGCCACCTTGGGTAACCCCATTTTCTGGATAAGCAAAAATCAGGTCAATATCAGAAGAAAAATTGAGCTCTCGGCCCCCCAACTTCCCCATCCCTAAAACCAACAGCGGCTGTGGTTTTCCTTCTGCATTACAAGGTGTTCCCCATGACTGACGATATTCTTGATACAACCAGTCTCGCGCTGCAACAACCAAAGTTTCCGCCAATATACTGAGCTGATAAATCGTTTCTTTTTGCGTGCTTATTTCTAGCACTTGCATCCATGCACAGCGCACTAACATATGATGACGAAATGAGCGCAACACTCGCATCAAGTGGTCTTCGTTGCTAACAGATGACAAATCTTGAGCTAACCATGATGCATAACTTTTCCATTCATCGGCTTGTGGTGGTCGAGAGCGAATTTCAAGTAAAAACCGCGGATGTGCTAATACTTGCTTTAACACAAAATCACTAAATGCAAGCACTTGAATTTCTTGTTCATTTAACGGTAATAATTCATTCGTTTGTTCCGCTAACTGGCTTAAAACGCGTTCACCTTGGCTTTGTAATAACTCAGGAAAAGCATGCATATTATCAATACCTTAATGGGCTTCTTGATAGGTTAAAGCACTTAACCACTGGATAAAGGCTAATTTACACTTTAACCACTGGCTGCTATAGCAAAAATCCTCAGCACTAATTGCTTCATCGGCAATATCTGAACGTAATTGTTCCAGTGGAGTGTCATGAATAAAGTGAGGTACAGAATTTTGGTAATGCACTAAAAATGCCTGAACAAAACGTAAAAACTCACTGAAGCCTTGGCGTGCATTGCTGCCATTTGCTAACCAGTAGTCTTCATGCTGCTGGCAAAGTAATTGCATATGCGTTAATGATTTTTCGAGGGGGTACTCTTCATAGTCAAACACCGAATTTGGAGGAGTTAATGGCGCTTTTGTCGGCGATAACAATGAATAACCACGTGCAGCTTTGCTAAGTGATGACAAATGTAAGCCGTCGATATCTGCAAATTTCTTCGCTAAATTGAGTACATCAGCAATAAAGCCTTTTTTTAGTTCTAGTTCAAACTCTTGAATAGGCAAATCCTTTGCGCCAGAGGAAATTTCACCTTGGTCAAAAACCACTTCTATTTCGCTATCTTCAAAAGTCACTAACCACTTTTCACGGGTAAAATTGGTGCTAAAGAGGATATTTAATTCAGACTGAAGCTGTGAAACATCAGTGCCTTCAGGCCAAATTTCAGCCGGTAATGCGGCTAAATCAAGCTCAGGTGAATCAATGTCAACATTATATTCAGGCCGTTGGTGTAAGCCGCCTATCGCCTGCCCAGCCGTTTTCATTGTCATTTCATAACGACCATCACAACCGCGGATACGTAAGCCCATATCCCACTGACGTAACTGCTTATTTGCCGTATCAAAGTAGATATTGGTTAACTTCGTCGGCTCACTGTATTGGTGAGACAATGTCGATAGACACTGTCGTACAGCCTCTATTGCGGAACTCTTAGCGGCAAGTTTGAGTTCAACCTCTACGTGGCTCATACATATCCTTATTTAATTATTTCACTTCACTCATATTACCCCAATCAAGCTAAGCTGAGAAAAGAAACTGTGTGATAAACAAAAATTCTACCTGTCATATTTCTTTCAGTGAGTTATATTGAAAACAAAGTAAAAATAAGGGTAATTTAGACAGTTAGGATAGTTCTCATTCTCCTTTAGACTGTAGAGACATCTGCGTTTAGGATTTGCACCCTCGCGTTTTACTCATTAGTATTCAATTAATATAAAACTCATTCACCATCAAAAGACTGTAAATACCATGCGAAAAATTCCATTATTATTAATTTCAATCATGGGGCTAGGCCTTTCCTTAAACTCACATGCAGCAGAAAAACGTTATGTGTCAGATGATTTATCCACATACGTTCATAGTGGACCTGGCACAAAATATCGTATTGTAGGTACGCTCAATGCCGGGGAAGCGGTTGAACTGCTTTCCACAGATAACAAATTTGCACAAGTTCGCGATGAAAAAGGTAGAACGGTCTGGTTACCTGTTGACCAACTCAGCAATACTCCAAGCATGAAAACCCGCATTCCAGAACTTGAAGCTGAGAATCAAAAGCTACGTCAACAACTCGACAATATCGACAGTACGTGGAATACACGAACTGCAGATATGCAGCAAAAAGTGGCTGATAATGACAATATCGTCAGCCAGCTAAAAGCCGAAAATGAAAAATTAAAAAATGAGTTGATCAAATCCGGTAAAAAGCTAGAGATTGCAGAGGTCAACTTAGATGATCGCCGTCGCGAATTAATCTTACAATGGTTTATGTATGGCGGTGGTGTTGCCGGTGTTGGCTTAATTTTAGGTTTGATTTTACCGCACATTATTCCGCGTCGTAAAAAACGTAATGATGGTTGGATGTAATTGAGGCCATTCAAATGAAAGTCTATCTCGTGGGTGGCGCAGTGCGTGATCAACTTCTTGGACTACCTATTTCAGATAGAGACTACGTGGTGGTTGGTACAACCCCCGAGGCAATGCTATCTCAAGGTTTTCAACAAGTAGGAAAGGATTTTCCGGTTTTCTTGCACCCAAAGACCCATGAAGAATACGCTTTAGCCCGAACAGAGCGTAAAATTGGTGCGGGCTATACTGGTTTTAGCTGCTATAGCGCACCTGATGTGACCATTGAAGATGATTTGCTACGTCGCGATCTGACAATTAACGCGATAGCACAAAGTGAATCAGGTGAAATTGTTGACCCATACCAAGGCGTGAAAGACCTCAAGAGCCGTGTTTTACGGCATGTTTCTGATGCATTTTCTGAAGACCCTTTACGGGTCTTGCGGGTTGCTCGTTTTGCTGCTCGCTACTTTGAGCATGGTTTTACTATCGCACCAGAAACATTAACCTTGATGCAAACAATGGCCGCTACAGGGGAATTATCTTACCTCACCGCTGAGCGCGTTTGGACGGAAACAGAAAAAGCGCTGAAATCAAATTATCCACAGGTGTATTTTGATGTTTTACGCCAATGTGGTGCATTAGCTGTACTTTTTCCTGAAGTTGATGCGTTATTTGGTGTTCCTGCCCCTGAAAAATGGCACCCAGAAATTGATACGGGTATCCACACTCTAATGGTAATGAAAGTGATTGCCGAGCTATCTAATAATGTGGATATTCGCTTTGCTGCCTTATGCCATGATTTAGGTAAAGCGCTGACACCGCCTGATATTTGGCCGAGTCATCCAAACCACGGTGAGGCAGGTATTCCATTAATAGAAACTCTCTGCGCAAGATTAAAAGTACCCACTACGGCTCGTGACTTAGCTCGTCTAGCGGCACGCTATCATGATAAAATCCATGTTATCAATAAATTACCTGCTAATGAGCTAATTGCGATTTTTGATGGGCTTGATAGCTGGCGTAAACCAGAACGTATTGAACAACTGAGTTTAATCAGTGAAGCGGATGCAAGAGGCCGGTTAGGGCTCGAACAGCAAACGTACCCACAAGGGATATATTTCAAGCAGGCTTTTACTATCGCACAAGCGGTTGATGTCAAACCTATCGTTGAACAGGGATTTAAAGGCCCTGAAATTCGCCAAGAACTTACAAAACAACGCATTGAAGCGGTAACAGATTGGCAGCAGCAACAAATCATCTAACGACCATAAAACTGGCGGCTAAACACCGCCAGTCATCATTTAAGCGGTTTTCATGCCTCTTTCTATAATAACCCCAACCTGCTTGGCTCGCGCCACGGCTCCCGGCTTAGCCACCTTAATACGAACCCATGGGCTAGCAAACTGTGTCATCAATAACTGTGCAACTTCTTCAGCAACACGTTCTACTAACCCAAACTTGTTATTCCCTACATGAGCTAGGATAGCCTGACTAACTTTGGCATAATCTAGGCAATATTCTACATTATCGCTCATAGACGCGCGTTTGTTATCCCATCCCATTTCGATATCGAGCACGAGTTTCTGTTCAATATCTTGTTCCCAGTCATATACACCAATCGTGGTGATGACTGATAATTGCTCAATAAATACGATATCCATCACGTCATTTTCTCATTTATGTACTGAATTGATACCACTTCAGCAAAAATATGCGTATTATCCAAGACTGAAGTGAATTTATGGCCTTAACCGTTTTTGGAGTTAGCTATGAGTGCAACCGCGCTTGGCATGATAATCTTCGCCTATCTTTGTGGCTCAGTTTCGAGTGCGATACTGATCTGCCGTTTGGCGAGACTACCCGACCCCCGTCAACACGGCTCTGGTAACCCTGGTGCAACTAACGTATTACGTGTAGGCGGTAAAGCAGCCGCTGCCGGAGTACTCATTTGTGACGTATTAAAAGGGATGATACCAGTTTGGCTTGCTTATTATTTAAATGTGCAGCCATTCTATCTTGGCTTTGTTGCAATTGCAGCCTGTCTTGGGCATATATATCCCATTTTCTTTCGTTTCAAAGGCGGAAAAGGGGTAGCAACCGCATTTGGTTCAATTGCTGCTATTGGTTGGGATCTTTCTGGTTTAGTCGCAGGGACATGGTTACTTACGGTATTGCTTAGTGGTTACTCATCACTCGGCGCGATTGTCAGCGCCTTACTTGCCCCCTTCTATGTTTGGTGGTTTAAACCTGAATTTACCTTCCCTGTCGCCATGCTGTCTTGTTTAGTGTTAGTTCGCCATCACGGTAATATACAACGCCTTTGGCGCGGTCAAGAAAGCCGTATTTGGCAAAAACTAAAAAACAAAAAGCAAAAAACCAATAAAGAAATAGCCCAAGAAACCAAAGAACAAGAACTAGATGACTAATCGTTAATATCGTTAATATGATTTTTCCTAAGAAGAGCTGATTTCAGCTCTTTTTTTATGCTATTTGCCTTGTTTAAAATTTCCAAAAACTCCCCCAATAACAACCGTTCGATATCTCTCCTTAAAACTGTACTGATAGCAATTTGTGCTACGTTACATTTTTGCCATAACCAGCGCACACTTTTAAAAAAAAGTTAAATAATTGCAAATTTATTACTAATGAATATTTAAAAGCTGTCGACTATATAAAAGGAAAATTAAACAATAATAATGGTATTTATAATGAGCAGAACCCCTTATATCACTCAAAACGAATATGTATTAGATGAAAATATCACCTTGATGACAACCAGCGATTTGCAAGGAAATATTGCCCACGCTAATGATTTCTTTGTACAGGTTAGTGGTTATGAATTAGATGAGTTATTAACACGTCCACACAATATTATCCGCCATCCGGATATGCCCAAGGAAGCTTTTGCCGACATGTGGGCAACACTTAAAAAAGGAGAACCTTGGACTGGTATTGTGAAAAATCGTCGCAAAAATGGCGACCATTACTGGGTTCGAGCCAATATCATTCCAATGGAACGAAAAGGGGCTATTACGGGCTATATGTCTATTCGGACACGCGCAACACGTGAAGAAATTGCTACGGTAGAACCCATTTATGACGCAATGAATGAAAATAAAAGCCAACGAAAAATTTTTAAGGGAATTGTGCTTTCTAAAAAAATGCCATTTCACTTTTCAACATATTCAACGCGTTCGCGTATCCGGCTAATCATGAGTTTGTTATTTATTCTTTGGCTCATCATGGCAAGCTTCATTCCCCAGCCAATCGCACCGCTTATGATGATGAGTGCCTGTACATTTATCACGTTACTGATCGGTAATGTGGTATTTGAAAAAATGCTAGCAGCGCCATTGGAAGACATCACCAAACAAGCACTTGGTATTGCACGAGGAAATCGACATAGCGTTAACCATATGCAGCGCACAGATGAAATTGGCTTAGTATTACGTTCTATTGGGCAACTGGGGTTAATCTGCCGCTGGTTAATCAAAGATGTCTCCGAACAAGTTGATAACGTTCGCAAAGGCAGTGAATCTTTGGTTTCTGACTGTCATGAATTAGAAACACATACTCAGAGAACCGTCGGATACATGCAACAAACCGTTGCGACAATGAACCAAATGTCCGTTTCTGTAAAAATGAATGCCGATAATACTATTCAAGTTGATCAACTTTCCAATACCACCAGCGAAACCGCAGTCAGTGGGGGCGCAATGATGGAAGCTGTTGTTGATACCATGAATGAAATTGTCAGTAGTACCAGCAAAATCAATTCCATCACTGATGTGATTAAAGACATCGCATTTCAAACTAATATACTCGCGTTAAATGCGGCGGTAGAAGCCGCGCGTGCAGGTGAACAAGGGAAAGGCTTTGCTGTGGTTGCCAATGAGGTCCGTAGCCTTGCAAGCCGCAGTGCAAGCGCAGTGAATGATATTCGCGAATTAATTAATGATTGTGAAAAGAAAGTCAATTCAGGAAAAAATCAAGTCCATACGGCAGGAGATACCATGAAGGAAATTGTTGACCAAATACAAAACGTCACTCAATTGATCACCCATATTAGCCAAGCGACCTCTGAACAAGCGGCTGGTATCGCCGACATTACCCAAGCAGTCAGTGAGCTCGAAACCATCACACAACAAAGTACATTACTGGTAGAGCAAAGCACAGAGACATCAACGATGGTAAAAGCACGCTCAAGCCGACTTGAAGATGCTGTTGTTGTTTTACATTAATATCTAATTGAATAGCAAAAGGGCTGTCATCCAGCCCTTTTTACAAAAAATATGAATTCATTAACAATGATTATTTTTCTAAGGGTGGTAATTCAGCCAAAGGCCAACGCGGGCGAACTGTTACACCAAGCCCTGTCGTTGTTCCACCTTTAAGACGAATAAGCCCCGCTAGCGCAATCATCGCACCGTTATCTGTACAAAACTCAGGGCGCGCATAAAAAACTTCACCACCGCGCTGTTTGAGAACGTCTTCCATTTTAGCTCTGAGAGCACGATTAGCACTAACGCCGCCGGCCATCACCAAGCGTTTAAAACCAGTTTGCTCCAATGCACGTTTGCATTTAATCGCAAGCGTATCTACCACCGCATCTTCAAAGGCTCTCGCAATATCTGCACGGGTTTGGTCGTCATCCGCATTTTCACGAATAGTATTGGCTGCAAAGGTTTTTAACCCTGAGAAGCTGAAATCCAGCCCTGGTCTGTCGGTCATTGGACGAGGAAAAACAAAACGACCTGCTGTGCCTTGCTCTGCCATTCGAGATAACACAGGGCCTCCAGGGTAGTCTAAGCCTAATAATTTAGCTGTCTTATCAAACGCTTCACCTGCCGCGTCATCGATGGACTCGCCAAGTAGCTCATACTCACCAATTCCCGTCACACTGATAAGCTGGGTATGCCCACCTGAAACCAGTAACGCAACAAAAGGGAATTCAGGGCTTTTCTCTTCTAACATCGGTGCCAATAAATGGCCTTCCATATGGTGAACGGCCACGGCAGGAACATTCCATGCAAAAGCTAATGAACGCCCAACAGTTGCACCAACCATTAAAGCCCCCACCAAACCAGGGCCCGCAGTGTAAGCTACAGCGTCGATGTCTTCACTGGTTAAATTGGCTTCTTTCAACGCTGCTTGAATTAACGGCACTGTTTTACGAATATGATCACGTGAAGCCAATTCAGGCACGACACCACCATAGTCTGCATGAACTTTAATTTGGCTGTATAATTGATTGGCTAATAAGCCACACTCATCATCATAGATTGCGATACCAGTTTCATCGCAAGAGGTTTCGATACCTAAAACACGCATTGCACTACCCTTGTTTATTGCATAACCGCAAGTCTATCACTATTTTCGTTCAATCGCGTAATTAATGTTGTCAAAAGGCTGACTTTCCTGACTGTATAGTCTATAATCAGTCCCCTGTAATAAAAAATTTCGTGTGGCTAATTCTCATTATTATCTGGTTTTGTTTGCTTTTTCATCAAATGAACTGCTAATCAGGTAATCTTGTGTGATTCAATTTTATACGGCACTTTACAAACCCGTACTCATTGAAGTAAAATTCCGCACCATTTTAAATGAAGGCTGGTGAATCAGTACCAGCAACAAACCGATTTCTATTGAGGTGAGAGGCACATGCCGGTAATTAAAGTACGTGAAAACGAGCCATTCGACGTTGCACTGCGTCGTTTCAAACGTTCCTGTGAAAAAGCAGGTGTTTTAGCTGAAGTTCGTCGTCGTGAATTCTATGAAAAACCAACGACTGAACGTAAACGCGCTAAAGCATCAGCTGTAAAGCGTCACGCTAAGAAACTGGCTCGCGAAAACGCACGCCGTACTCGTCTGTACTAATTGTTTGCGGTGAAAGCCGCATTCATTGCAGACGATAGCTAATACAAAACTTTAGTTTCTCTCGTAGTCACTCAGTTTTTGTAGTAGTAAATAGCTAAGCAGTTAAAGGCCGTGCTTTCCACAAGGAAGCGCGGCTTATTATCGTTCATCAACAGGCGAAAAAGAGGCTTATGGCTGGACGAATTCCGCGTTCATTTATCAATGACTTGTTAGCAAGAACCGACATCATTGATTTAGTCGATGCAAAAGTCCCGTTAAAAAAACAGGGTAAAAACCATCACGCTTGTTGTCCGTTCCATAATGAAAAAACGCCTTCTTTTACTGTAAATGGTGAAAGGCAATTTTATTACTGTTTTGGTTGTGGTGCGCATGGCAATGCCATCGATTTTTTGATGAATTATGACAAACTCGATTTTGTCGAAGCTATCGAAGAATTATCTGCACTACACGGCCTTGATGTCCCATATGAAAAAGGAACGGGTTCAAGCCAAATAGAACTTCATCAACGGCAAAATTTATATCAGTTGATGGAAAAAATTAATCAATTTTACTGTGCTGCCTTAAGTCATCCTTCTGCTAATAAAGCGAAAGATTATTTAAGCCAACGTGGTTTAAGCACTGAAATTATAGAGCATTTTTCGATTGGCTTCGCCCCTGCGGGCTGGGACAACTTGCTCAAAAAGTTTGCTGTAAACCCAGAAAGTCGCAAACAGCTTGATGATGCTGGCATGTTAGTGACAAATGATAATGGCCGAGTCTATGACCGCTTTAGAGAGCGTGTCATGTTCCCAATTCGGGATAGGCGCGGTCGTGTGATTGCCTTCGGTGGACGCGTATTAGGAGATGCACTCCCTAAATACTTAAACTCCCCTGAAACCGATATTTTCCATAAAGGTCGCCAGTTATTTGGCCTTTATGAAGCAACACAAAACAGTAATGAATTATCAAAATTACTGGTAGTTGAAGGCTATATGGACGTTGTTGCACTTGCTCAGTACGATATCCGCTATGCGGTTGCTTCACTGGGTACATCAACAACCTCAGAACATATTCAGTTACTTTATCGTTCAACAGATACGGTTATTTGTTGCTATGATGGTGACCGCGCTGGCCGAGAAGCGGCATGGCGAGCACTTGAAACAGCCCTACCTTATCTGACGGACGGCCGTCAATTGCGTTTTATGTTTTTACCAGACGGCGAAGACCCTGATTCATTAGTACGTAAAGAAGGCAAAGACGCTTTTGAGCAACGCATGAAGGATGCTCAAACCCTTTCTGCTTTTTTATTTGATTCACTTGTGCCACAGGTAGATTTAAAAACGCAAGAAGGGAAAGCAAAATTTAGTAAACTGGCTATCCCTTTGATTAAGCAAATACCTGGTGAAACGCTGCGCCTTTATATGGCACAAGAGCTAGGAAATTTTATTGGTATACCGGATATTTCTCAAGTTCTTGCTATGATTGATAGAGAGAGCACAGAACAAGTTAACTATCAGGCTCCCAAATTAAAACCAACCACAATGCGAATACTTATCGCGCTGTTGGTACAGAATCCGAACTTTTCGGAGCTTGTTCCCTCACTAGAGGGAATTGCCCATATTCAAATGCCGGGGCTTTCTCTATTTCAGGAATTGGTTGATGTCTGCCGTTCCACCCCCGGAATGTCAACTGGGCAGTTGCTAGAGCGTTATCGTGATAATAAATTTGCGAAACAGCTTGAAAAACTGGCAACGTGGAACGATATAGAAATAGAGGAGATAGCGGAAAATACTTTTATAGATGCCTTAAACCATCTATTTAATAGCGCACTCGACGAACGTTTCGACTATTTGATAGCAAAAGAACGAACTGAAGGGCTGACCCCAGAAGAGCGCGAAGAAGTCCGCTTAATCACTCTTTCCAGAGTGAAAACATAATCTAACCCAAAACAGAATTAATATTTTAAACGGCTTAAGTGCCGATAAACACAAGGCAAATGCCTGTAAAATGCTACGAAAATAAAGGGCGTAGCGAATAATAAATATTCCCTTTGTATGTTCTTGTTGGCCGAATGTTTCGCCGACCGACACCAATCTAAATACTCAGAAGTGTGGATACCGTCTTATGGAGCAAAACCCGCAGTCGCAGCTTAAGCTACTCGTAACCAAGGGTAAAGAGCAAGGTTACTTAACCTATGCTGAGGTCAACGACCATCTGCCGGAAGATATCGTCGATTCAGATCAAATCGAAGATATCATTCAGATGATTAATGACATGGGCATCCAGGTCATGGAAGAAGCACCTGATGCCGATGATTTAATTTTGGCTGAAAATACTTCCGATACTGATGAAGATGCAGCAGAAGCCGCTGCACAAGTGCTGTCCAGTGTTGAAAGTGAAATCGGCCGTACAACCGACCCTGTTCGCATGTATATGCGTGAAATGGGAACCGTCGAGCTTCTCACTCGAGAAGGCGAAATCGACATTGCAAAACGTATCGAGGATGGTATTAATCAGGTTCAGTGCTCTGTTGCTGAATATCCTGAGGCTATCACTTATCTTCTTGAGCAATATGACCGTGTTGAAGCAGGAGAAAGCCGTTTATCTGATTTAATTACTGGCTTTGTTGACCCTAACGCGGAAGAAGATCTTGCACCAACAGCGACTCACGTTGGCTCTGAATTACCACAAGAAGAGCTTGATAAAGACGATGACGAAGACGAAGAAGATGAAGACGGCGATGACAGCGATAGCGATGACGATAACAGCATCGATCCTGAATTAGCGCGTCAAAAATTCTCTGATCTTCGTGAGCAATATGAAAAAACGCGTCAACATATTAAACAATATGGCCGTAGTGATGCAAAAACGGCTGCCGCTATTGAGCAGCTTTCCGAAGTATTTAAAGAATTCCGTTTAGTTCCTAAGCAATTTGACTATCTGGTCAATAACATGCGTGAAATGATGGACAGAGTTCGCTTACAAGAGCGTACCATCATGAAACTATGTGTTGAGCAGTGCAAGATGCCGAAGAAAAACTTCATTACTTTATTCAGTGGTAATGAGACCAGTGAAACTTGGTTAACTGCTGCAAAAGCAATGAACAAGCCTTGGTCAGAAAAACTACTTGAAGTTGAAGAAGAAATTCTGCGTTGCCTACAAAGACTGCGTCAAATTGAAGAAGAAACGGGTCTGACTATCGAACAAGTTAAAGATATCAACCGTCGTATGTCTATCGGTGAAGCGAAAGCACGCCGTGCGAAGAAAGAGATGGTTGAAGCAAACTTACGTCTGGTAATTTCTATCGCTAAGAAATACACCAACCGTGGCTTGCAGTTCCTTGACCTGATTCAAGAAGGTAACATCGGTCTGATGAAAGCCGTTGATAAGTTTGAATATCGCCGTGGTTATAAGTTCTCAACTTATGCAACTTGGTGGATCCGTCAAGCTATCACGCGTTCAATTGCTGACCAAGCACGTACTATTCGTATCCCGGTTCACATGATTGAAACTATCAACAAACTGAACCGTATCTCTCGCCAAATGCTGCAAGAAATGGGCCGTGAGCCATCGCCAGAAGAACTGGCAGAACGCATGCTAATGCCGGAAGATAAAATTCGTAAAGTACTGAAGATTGCTAAAGAACCTATCTCTATGGAAACCCCTATCGGTGATGATGAAGATTCACATTTAGGTGATTTTATTGAAGATACCACTTTAGAACTGCCTTTAGACTCTGCAACGTCAGAAAGCTTACGCTCTGCAACTCACGAAGTGTTAGCAGGCTTAACCGCTCGTGAAGCAAAAGTGCTACGTATGCGTTTTGGTATCGACATGAATACTGACCACACCCTTGAGGAAGTTGGTAAACAGTTTGATGTTACCCGTGAGCGTATCCGTCAGATCGAAGCGAAAGCGTTACGTAAATTACGTCACCCAAGCCGCTCAGAAGTTCTGCGCAGCTTCCTTGACGAATAATTGATTTATTTATATCTAAAAACACCTGCTCCGGCAGGTGTTTTTTTATGGTCACTAAAACCATGGAAAGCTACTCTACCGGTGTTTCATGCAAATAAACCCAAACACACTTTTCGGGTTCGACCCTGATACATGCAGTCGAAATTCTTAACGACTCAATACCATTTATTTGCTGTTTTTCTTGATACTGAACCCAGCAATAGCCATTGTCTTCGCGCAATGGAATCAGATTAATACACTCTGTAGAAAATGATGTTCTAGCCCCTACATTCTGACTAAATAACTGAGTCACTGCATTTAATCCAATACAATGGCCTTGTGTGGTAACCATTTTGAAGTTGTCATCGAAGCTGGCTAATAACGGCGCCAAACTTTTATTACCACGACGCCCTGTAAAAATATCCTCAATAAGAATATGTAAATCCACCACGCTTTGCTGCGCTCTTTCCATTGTTTCACTCATTTATTTTTCCTTGATCACTGAAATTAATGAAAGTAACCCGAGTATTGATGCAATAAAAAACGTAAGTTGATAACGTAATAAATCACTCGAGAAAGTCATTAAGCTAAATATAGAAATAAATACGACTGCACCAACACTAAATGCGACTTGTCGATTAATATTCCATAACACGCTACCTTGAAGTAAATCTTTGTCTTTGAAATCCATCAACGAGCTAATTTGTGCAGTATTGGCGCTCAACCCTCCACCCATCCCCATCAATAAATAAGCAATTATCAATAAACTGAGCTGGCTGGAAGATGAGACCCAATAAAGCAGAAAAATACCAAGGCTATGTAATGTAATACCAATAATAAATAATCGTTTTTTTCCTATCTGTAAGTAAAGACGTCCACCAGTTAACATTGATATTACCGCCCCCAATGCATATAGCACCATAAATAGCCCGGTTTTTGCTGCACTGAACCCCATGTTCTCTTGTAGATTAAAAATATTGAGTAAATTAACTCCCGTAAAAATACCGGGAACAGCATAGTAAACAATAAAAGCATTACGCAGATTGCTATTTTTCAATAACTGAAAATTTAAAATAGGTTCTCGACATTTTTGGGCATATTTAAGGTAAACAATAAATACGAATACAGAAGTAAAAAAGCTCGCCAAAGCCAATAGCAAATTGTGATAATCATTATAAAAAGAGAATGATAATAATAGGCTTAACAAACTTAAACTCACCATTATTAGCCCCAAAATATCTGGCTTTTCTCTTATTTTTTTCCCATCATTTTTTATCCATATCCAAGCGAGTACTGCCGTTAGTAATGAGAAAGGTAAATTAGAATAAAAGACCCAATGCCAAGACAAAGAATCAATAATTAGGCCGCCAATTGCAGGTGAAAATGCGGGAGCAATTAACGCGACTGTCATAATCAATGTTGATATACGCTGGCGATCATTATTTGGAAATAATGCGAAAACTAACGCCTGACCTACCGGAATTAATAACCCTCCCGCAGCCCCTTGGATAAAGCGCCAAAAAATTAAGCTATATATTGAATCACTGCTTCCACTGAGCCAAGCTGCAATAGAAAAAAGTAGCATGGAATAACACAGTAATTTTTGGTTACCTAACCTACCTGCTAACCATAAGCTGATTGGCATCACCAGAACTAAACCTAAAATATAGGCATTGGCAACCCAAGCCACTTGAGATTGGCTTGCTGAAAATGATGCAGCAATGTCAGGTAATGCTATCGCTGACATAAAAATATTAATACAATCAATAAAGAAACCGAGTAAAAATACTGTGGCAATTTTGTATCGATAAGTCATGGACTTCCTCCGGTGGCAAAGAATAGGTTTAAGTACTTTCTTTGTCGATACAAGGGAGGTAACATGATTGTTTAATAAAAAAGAACAATCGTTATCATTATGCAAAGAAATCTTAAAAAGATTATCAGTTTTCTACAGGTTGTTGATTCGGGTTCATTCACTAAAGCCGCAGATATTTTAGGGCTAAGTCGCTCTATGGTTAGTGTCGATATCAAACAATTAGAAGCTCAGCTTAATGTAAGCTTGCTAACACGAAACACGCGAAATATTGCATTAACAGAGGTAGGAAAACATTTTTATGACGACTTTAAACGTATTCAAAATCAAATAGATGAAGCATTCGAAAAAAGCCAAAATTTAGGAACGAATATTGCTGGTTTGCTACGTTTTTCATCAACGAGTGAATTTGGCCAACGTTTTATTTTGCCGCTACTCCCTGAATTTTGCCGCCTTTATCCTAAGTTAAGGTTACAATATTCATTTAACTCATCATTAGATGACCTGATCACAGAAAAACTCGATTTATCTATTCGATTAGGTAATTTAAAAAATTCATCTCTTAAAATGAAAAAACTGGGTGAATATGAGATTTACTTAGTCTCCACCCCTGAATTTCTAAAAAAATACCCAATCAAACAACTCACTGATTTAGCAAATGTCCCATGGATTAACCATGCGCTATTAAACTGGCAAGATCCTCAATATTTTTTACAGAATTCAAAAAATGAAAAATATTACTTACCTTTAATTAAAAACCAATATGAGTCTAATTCTGCGGCCGTTATTCACCATATGGTGCTAGCCTCTTTAGGTATTGCTATCTGCCCTGCTTGGATGGTTGACGACGACTTGCAGCATGAGCGTTTAGTTCATGTGTTACCCGAATACCGTTTACCGAAACAAAATATTCAATTACTTTATCCAAATACTTTTGTTTTACCGGCTAAGACACGTGCATTTATCGATTTTTTAGTCGATAAATTAGCTGTAAATAAATAAAAATATAAAGATATATCGATTCAATGTTTCTAAAGTGTAGTTTCTAATCTACCATAGTATAAAAACTCATTTTTCTCATTGTTAATGGCTATTATGCCCTCCATGGCATAATAGTTAGCATTATTTCTTAGATGCTAAATAATCTTGCAGAGTGCCTTCCGGTTTTTTCTTACAAAACTCAACAATCTGAGGGACCTCAGCAACACTTTGCTCTGTTAGCGCAACATAATCTCCACCTTTAAATTGCGTTTCTTGGTTTGTTACCCATAACGCAACAGGTGCCCAGCTTTGAGGATCTAAATTAATAAATTGCTGGCAAGTCATATTCTCAGGTGTAACCGTATTTTTGTCTGCTGCCATTGAGTTAAATGAAATTGTAGATACAGCAAATAATACACTAGATATAATAACCTTTCTCATTTTAAACTCCTTTGGAAAATTAAAAACATATAATCATGTGGCTGGTTATTATTAGCATATTATTTATAAGAATTACATATTCCAATTTTGATGATTAAATTTATACTGAATTAAAGAATCGAATAACAAACAATAAAAACAATCAATTACAAATAATGACCTAATTAGAGCATCAATATAAGATTTGTTTTTTATAGAAAAGCCACTTATAAAAAGTGGCCATAAATATTTAACTATACTACTTTTACTTCCATCTCTGCAGGGTCTTTAATTGGTTCATTAACAAAGAAGAAATAAACCAATGATGCAAGGAATGCGACCGTTGCACAAACAACAAGGGCTAAGGTAAATGAATGTGTTTGGTCAATAATAATACCGGTAATAATCGGAGCAAATGACCCTCCAATAAAACCACCGAAATTTTGAATACCACTCACTGAGGTAATTAAACGAGAAGGCACTGAAACTAAAATCAATCCCCAAGCAGAAGTCCCTGCAAAGTGAATAGAAAACAAGGCCATACTAATACAAGCAACAGCTGAAAATGTGCTGTCAGTATAAGCAGCAGGTAGTGTAAATATGGCAGCAAATAATAAGCCTAAGCAAATCATCCATTTACGGCTTTTCATTTTGTCAGCACCACGTTTCACCACATAGTCTGCAACAACACCATTTACGAGCATTCCAAGCGCACCAAATAAAAAGGGTATTGCGGCAACCCAGCCAGTTTTTTCTAGACTTAAACCTCTGGAGTTTTCAAGATAAGCGGGCAACCATGTTAGATATAGCCAAACCATATAACCCACACCATTAAACCCAATAATCATTCCCCATAAAGAACGTTGTTTAAATAATGATGCCCATTCTTTGAAAGAAACTTTATTCGTTGAAGATGGTGGAGCTCCGTCATTTAAATAGTTTAATTCATCATCTGTTAATTCTAATTGTTCACGATTACGATAGAAAATAAACCAAAGTATAGACAGAATAATCCCACTAATACCGATAATAATAAACATTGTACGCCAGCCAAAAGCTAACATTAATGCAATGAGCAAAGGTGGAGCCAGCGCTTGAGCTAACGTAGAGGACATATTAACAATCCCCATAGGTAACCCTCGTTCACGAATATTATACCAATCATTAACGACTTTAACGCCTGTAGGTAAATGAGGTGCTTCACCAATACCTAAAATAACTCGCGCAATAATTAAATGGGTAAATGAAGATAATAGCCCTGTAACCGTTTGTGCTAATGACCATAAGAACAAACCAAAGCCATAAATCTTTTTAACTCCAAAGCGCTCCATTACCATACCTATAGGTAATTGGCATAACGCATAGCCAAATGAAAATACTGATAACAGTAATCCCATTTGGGTTGCACTAAATCCTAATTCTTTACTTATTGTAGAGTTAGCAATAGAGAGTGATGCTCTATCTAAAAAGTTAATGATACCTGCTATCAACAAAAATGTAAGCGCAATAAGCTGCCAGCGCTTTAGTCTTTTACTCGCATGTAGTGACATAATTAAGTACCTTTAAGACGTAACAGGACCCTGCGGAATAATATTTACTCCGCAGATTTATTTTATTAATAATCTTTAGTTGTTATCTATTATTTACGACTTTAGCTTTAATATTAATTCTATTTCCACTGGCGTATCAAAAGGCAATGTATTCGTACCTATTGCTGAACGTGCATGCTTACCTTTATCACCGAGTATTTCAATTAAAAAATCTGAAGCTCCATTCATGACTTGTGGCTGATTTTTAAAATCATCAGTGCTTTGTACAAAGCCCAATAATTTTATACATTCATCAATTTTATCTAAATCTCCTAAATAGGCTTTTAACGAGGAAAATATATTAACAATACACTGTTTTGCTGCTTCTTGGCCTTGCTCGACTGTTAATTCTTTACCTAACGTACCACTATAAATTAATACGCCATCTTTTTGACAATCATGGCCTGATGTATAAAGTAAATCACCATACTGCTTAATAGATACATATGAAAACTTTGGTGCCTCTGGTGTGGCAAGTTTAATTCCTTTTTCTTCTAATTTCTTCTCAATATTCATTCAATTTTCCTATTTATTCAGCAATGTATTTGCCATGTCATAATAAATTTCAGCCGCAAGATATAACTCTTTTATTTCAACAAACTCATCTTTAACATGAGCTTGAGCTAGTCCCCCAGGCCCCATAATAAGTGTAGGAATCTGGCTGGTAACCGAGAAAAAAGGCGCCTCACATGTCGCTTCAAATATTTCAGGTAGCGCTGTTTTTTCTGTGAAACGGCTCACTGTATCTAATGCAACTTTAGTTAATTCGTGATCCGCTGGGATATCTGAAGCGGGAATAAATAAGTAATTATCTAAGTGATAATCTATCTCTTCACCTTTGTTATATTGCGCGATAGCTTGATGTAAGCTCGCTTCTATTTCTTGTTTTTCTTCCCCTGGAACGAGTCTTCTATCTATTTCAATATCACAATGCTGAGGAACAATATTCGGAGCTGTACCACCATTAATAGTGGTTATAATCATTGAAGCACTACCTAATAGTGGATGACTAATTTCCTCAACAGAAGCGCGATGTTGTTCTATAGCAGGTAGTATTTTAGACATCTTAGAAATTGCACTATCAGGATAACGAGTTTTTGCTGCATGGCCTGCAGTGCCTTTAGTACTTAAATTATAGCGGCTAACGCCTTTATGTGCGATGCATACACCAAGAGAAGTTGGCTCACCAATAATGGCATAATCTGCAGAAATTCCATCTTTAATATAATGCAGCATGCCAAGATTAATTCTCTCCTCATCCACATTAAATACTAAAGTTAAATTACCTGAAAATGTATCTTGATTACGTTTTAATAATGTTGCCGTATACATCATTGCAGCAACACCAGATTTCATATCTGCAGCCCCTCTCCCAAAAACCTTTCCATCTTTAATCACAGGGTCGAATGGCTCGGTACTCCAACCACAACCACAAGGCACAACATCTATATGACCGTTAAATAATAAATGTTTACCTTTTCCTGAACCTTTTAAATGTGCAATAACATTTGGACGACCAGGAGCTACCTCTTGCATTTCAACATCAATATTTTCTTGTTTAAAATAGTGATATATAAATTCAGCAACTTGTTGTTCTTCCCCTGGCGGGTTTTCGGATTTATGCCGAATTAAGGCACAAAGAAGCTCTAGCAACTCATGTTGTTGCTGTTCATTTAATTTATACATTTTATTCTCCGATATTTAATATCGTGCGTCTGGTGTAATAATATGGTCTATTTCATTATTATTTAATGCATATATTTTGTTTGTTAAATTAGGAATGACACAACTGTGATTCGGTATAATATTTAATACATCACCAATATTTAATTTAATTTGTTTTGGGTCATAGCGAAGATAGCCATGTTCTTCATTTAATTTAACTAGTTTTATAGTTGGGTCTTCCACTATATAACCAAAGCCTGGTTCTGCAGATTGGTCAGAAGTTAATGTTTTTGTCCCTGCATCTACTGTTGCATACCCCTCAATAGGAATACTCACAACAGTTGTTCTTATTGTTAAAGCGCAATCTTCAGGCGTATAAATACCACCATAGATAGCATTCATATCTCCAAAAATAAAGTTCCCAGCCCGTGACTCTGTAATCCCTTTTAATTCATCAGCATAGAATGAAGATAGTGTTGACCCGCCAGATGTCCGAGGCGCTGTAATACCCAATTTTTCTAACCGTTCTTGGCAAGATAATAAAAGATCTGCTTCTGCTTTTGCCGCTTTACGTATTTCAGGCTCGGTTCGGTATTGGTATATTGTTCCTGCATAAGTAAATACACCAATAATTTTCAAATTAGGTAATTTTTGTATTGCCAGTGCAAATGGCTCTAAGTCATCTAATTGAATACCTTCCCGGTGAGCACCATAATCAACAGCAATATAGACCTCAATAATTTGGTTTTCTTGCTTTGCTGCTGCTGATAATTGTTCAGCACCTTGTAGGCTATCAATAATCGTTCTTAATTTTATTTTTTTAGCTAACTCAATAAATTGCTGACATTTTTGTTCACCAATCATTGGGTAAGCAAGCAGAATATGATCAATTCCGCCTTTCGCCATAACCGTCGCTTCTTGCAATGTGGCACATGTAATTCCTTTTGCACCACAGGCGATCTCAAATTTCGCTAATTCTACTGATTTATGTGTTTTTATATGCGGCCAGTGTTCAATACCTTGCTGTGTTAGCTTGCCTGTCATGCCTCTGACATTTTTTTCAAGTTGCTGTAAGTCTAAAGCAACGTAAGGCGTTATTGGCATAAAAACCTCTCTTATTCTTCATTATTGTCTTCCCCTTTTAATTCCGCTAAATAGGTATAAAGGGTATATTTGGAAATATTTAAAAACTCACAGATTTTCTCACCTGCTTTTTTGATTAAGAAAGCACCTCTATCATCAAAGAATTTAATTGCATCCATTTTTTCTTTTTTACCCATATTGATGACAGGGACTTTGATAACCTGCATGCATTCTTGAATAAGGTGATCTAAAATTTCATTAACGTCCGTGACAAAAACTTCCTTAACCGTATCTTGCTCAATACTATTACGTTGTGTAATGCCTTGAATGGCTTTTTCTGCGGCAATAAATTCTGAGATATCTTGATTAATACAAAGCGCCCCAGAAACTTTGCCAGTTTCATCACGTAAATAAATTGAAGTTGAACGCAACATTTTCCCATCTTTGGTTTGGGTAAAATAATTGTATTTGTCGCCATCAACATCTGTCCCACGCAGTACCTCAAGCCCTAAATTACTGCTTGGGTCTCCCACCTTTCGTTTCGTAACATGGCCATTAATAATTGCAACAATACTACTTTCTAACCCTTTGCTATGGTCATGTAATACCACTTCACAATTGTCGCCAAATTGGCCCGCAATTCCTTTCATAACTGCCAATAACATTTCAAAGTTGTCTTGAATAATTTTCATTTTCTACCAAACTTATTTTAAGCCTAACTAAATATTAGTTAGATAATAATGGAGACTCAATCAAGATTTGAGCAATTTGTGATCTATCTCTTGATTCTAGCTAACAAATTTTTAGTTGCCATGACTAACATAGCAATACTCTCAGTTTATAAAAAAACTGGGAGATATGATAGAACAAGGGGTTTCAGAGAGTTTATTGATAAATGGGAAGCTATGCAGAGACAAATTAGCAACCTAACTTTTTGTTAGTTTCTATTACCAACAAAAAGTTAGCAGCCCTATTTTTATAAACTCACCCAAAACACGCCAGTTTCTCGGATCTCTGTAAATTGATTTTGGAATTCGACTAAGTTTTGTTCTGGATTTAATGCGCTAAATCGTTCTGGATGCATAAATTTAGCCATAGCTTCAATGGCAAATATATTCATCGGATTGTTGTAAAAATTATGGTAAATCGCCATAACGCGCTTTTCTTTAACTGCCGTTAATGAAGAGATCCCTTGTCTATCCATTAATACTGATAACTGCTTCTGCACGTTAGCTTTATTTGCATTATATCCTAAGCTTACTGCGAGCGAACGACGATTAAAGTTGTGCCAATCGGCGCCTGTCAGTAAATAATATTCTGGGTTTAATGTAATAATATTCTCAATGGAACTTTCAGCCCCTTTTGCAGGAAAGCTATCTGCAACTAGATTATTTCCACCTGCCAGAGCCGCTAAAGAACCGTAACCTGAACGACCATAAAGTTGACAACAATTATCGCTAAATAACCCTGCATTCGCTTCAATCAAAACAGTTGGAAATGGCTGAGCTAATTGGCTTTCAATCGCATCTAATTTTTCTTGATACAGTTTCGCAAACTGTTCAGCTCTTTCTTGTGTTCCTAATAATTTCCCTAATAATAAAATACTTTTCGGCGTGTTTTTCGCGATATCCATTCGAAAATCAATAAAAATAACTTGAATACCGGCGGCTTCAAGTTGCGGTAAAATTTGGCTATCACGCATCGCACCATAATTAGCCTTATGCATAATTACCACATCAGGCATTAATTCGATCAATTTTTCAACTTGAAGACCCGCTTCACGAGTTTTCTTTAAGGTTGGAATTTTGTCTAATTCAGGCAACACACTGAAATAAGCTTGTTTTAAATCTGGCGCGTACTGCGTAAGCGAATCACTCCAACCCGCAATACGAGATATCCCACTTTTACCCGCAGCAATATCCACTGGCAAAATATCACGACTATCCACCAAAAATAATTTTTCAACGGGAAGATTAACTGTGACTTCACGACCTTGTAAGTCGGTAATCACCGTTGGCGTTTTTGCCTGCCCCCAAAAGCTTAGTAAGCACAATAATCCTGAGAGAAATAATTTCATGGAAAATCTTTTACCTTAAATTTAAATAGGTTGGTATGAATAAAGCCACTGTACAGTGGCTTATCATTAGTTAAAATATCAAATTAGAAAGTCACACTGTAATTAAGGGCAAAAGTTCGGCCACGGCCTTTATAATCGTACAGGTTTGCAGCGCCATATTTAGGGCTATATAAGCTTTGTGCCCGCTGTCCCCAAATTGTGGAGTAATTTTTATCCAGCAGGTTTTCGACAGCAAAGCTAACTTTACCCACTGGTAGCATATAACTTCCTAATAAATCAACGGTATTATAACCATCGAGTTTCTTACCAGCCGCATCCGTTAAATTGAACGTTTGCTGGCTTTGTAAGCGTAGCGCCCAGTCATTCGGCTCCCAACCAATATAGGCATTCACTTTTGATGGGCTCGCGAAATCAACGCTCCATTTTTCCCAACTACCATCCACTTTAGTTTCTGATTTTTGTAGATTGAAGTTACTTCCAACACTCCAATCTGAGTCAGCAAAGAAGTAATCCACCGCACCTTCTACCCCATAGATACGGCGTTTATCGGTTTTCATATAGATGGTCATGTCATCTTTATTAATGCCATAGCTTCTATCAGACAAAGAATAATAGGTAGCAACTTGTGTGCGTAAGTTTTCCCCTGTGTAACGCCATCCTAACTCGAAAGAGTTAACCTTAATTCCTTTTACCTTGGTATCATTAATGTTAACACTTTTATTGAGATGATAGTGGCCATTGGCATCTGGGGTCTTCGCATAATCACCTGTTCCGTAATACTTAGCAATATCAGGAATTTCAAAGCCTTGAGAGAAATTAAACCATGTTTGTTGCTCTTCGGTTAAGTTAACCAGCAGCCCTGCGTTAAACAGTAAGTTGTTGTAATCCGTTTTCCCACCCGGTACTGCATCGGCTGATTTACCTTTGCCGTTAGCAATCGCTTCTTGCTGTGCATAACCAATAAAATCATCGACTTTATTTTCTGTGTACTGATAACGTACACCACCGCTTAACGTGAACATTGGCGTAATGTCATAACTACTTTGTAAAAATGTCGCCATATTCGTCGTGGTATAGCTTGGATAGCGGCCAATTTGGAAAGCTTTAGTTAAGTCCATTCCCCCGGATTCTTTCGCTTTATCTAAATCAAAAAACATTTGGTTCGCACGAAATTGCTCATGCTCTGCATCCACACCATAAGTTAACGTTAATTCATCGATAGGTTGGCTATTGAACGTCAGCTTAGTTCCATAAAAATTGGTTTTTTGATCCGATGAGCTGATACTTGTAACATCTTTGCCTGTAAGGGTTGGGAAAGGATAAAACTTTTGTGATTCATCACGATAATAAACTTGTGCAACAAAATCCTGCCCAAATACATCTGCATTTGAATATTGTAAATTGAGCAAATTACGCTCAGTTCCCGGCAAACGGTCAGAACTTAATTTACTGCTGTTATAAGCTTCACCTTGTCCTTTAACTGCGGAAAAATCTTTTCCTAAATAGAGGCCGTGTTTACCATCAGACTCACTTTTATAATGCTGATAAACAGCTTGAACCTGTTGTTTTTCATCGATTTTGATAGTACCTGACGCCATCACATCCAAACGATCAGAAAATTGCAGCCCTGTTTGGGTATTATCAATATTAATCGCATTACCTTTGCCATCATACCAACCGCCATAGCGTTGATAAGCAACAGAAACACGTCCGTGAGCGTTCTCATTACCACCACTTACTGCTGCAGCAATATTTTCATCGTGATCTTTACCACTGTTAAAGCCTGTTTTTCCACCTAATTGCAGGGAAACTTGTTTTTCTTCTTGGCCTTTTTTCGTCACAATATTAATCAAGCCACCACTGCTACCACCACCGTACATCGCCGTTGCGCCTGAAATAACTTCGATATGATTAATATTAAAAGGATCGATAGAATCTAATTGGCGGCTATCACTACGAGAAGAGTTAAGGCGTACTCCATCCACCATCACAATCATTGAACGGCCACGCATATTCATGCCATAGTTTGTCCGCCCTTGGCCACTGACACTCATTCCTGGAATAAGCTGCGCTAAAATATCTTTTAATTCTTTTCCACCTTCAGCTTGCTGCTCAATTTCAGCATTATCAATCACCCATGTGGTTTGTGCCATTTCTGAAACGGTTTTATAACCACGTGTAGCAGATACGGTTATGGACTCTTCTTTTTTATCGGCACCAAATACGGAGGGGGAAATAAAAGGGAGAAAGCAAGGAGAGATAATAAAAAAATGCTTTATTTTCATTAAATTAAACCTTTACATTATTAGAATTGCTGTTATTGAATCTAAAAAATAAATCACAATGCATAACTAAATTACTGTTTATTATTTTATCAAATAATTATTATCAACAGTAACTAATAATCAAGATAAATATAAGAATTATTATTATTAACAATAGGTAATGAAAGGTTATTCAGTACTAGTCACGCATCCTTGCGCAAGATATTCCTATTAATTACTTCACGCTAACGACTGCGATATAATTCAATTTTCCACGATTTTGCCGAAAATGACGGAACATACGCAAAAATTGGGGGCGATTTTCTTTCTTCAATGCATTACGGATAATCTTTAGGGCACCCAAAATGCCTTCATCGTAAATCAACCCTTTTGGTGATAGCAACGTCATTGGCCCAGTGTGAGATACCACTTGTTGGAAGCCCGCTTGTTGAAATAATTCTACCCATTGCGCTTCAGGTAATGGCCGTGCTTTAACATTAATCGCTTGCTGCATTTGGGAAACCACACTTTGAACAGCTTGGGCATCCTTAAATGCAATATCATGGGTTAATAAACAGCCACCCGGTTTTAGTACTCGATAATACTCCTGCAATAGCTTCGCTTTCGCTTTATCGCCGTACATGGTTAGCATGGCTTCATTAATAACCACATCAAAACTGTTGTCCTCAAACGGTAGTTTTGATGCATCCGCCATTTGGATTGTCACTAAATCTGTTAACCCTTTATTCGCAACATTCTTTTGTGCTTGTACGAGCGCCTGCTTGTCCATATCAATACCCGTAATATGACAATGGAATTGGGAGGCAATTTCAATGGCAGTGGTTCCCATATTACACGCGACTTCAAGAACTTGGCTGTTCTTGTGTAACCCTGATTGGCTAAGTAACCATTCGGTTGCTTCTTTTCCCCCTGGGCGTAAACGTTTTTTCCCCAAGCGTGCTAGAAATTTGTGCCCTGCTTCGTGGGCGGTAAATGATTGGTCCATTTTCACCTCCAAGTTAATGTGTACAAGCCGTTTCAGGCTCACGTAACATAACTAACAGCATTTTTGCGGGCTCAAGCGCATCTACCGCATGAGGAATATTAGCAGGCATTCTGACAACTTCCCTCGGTTTAGCCATTACAGGCTTTCCTTCGATGGTAAGTTGTAAGCTCCCTTCAACAACCATCACAATCGCATCAAAAGGGGCGCTGTGTTCAGACAGCGCTTGGCCTTTATCAAAAGCAAATAAGGTGATATTTCCCCCGCCATTTTTCGCTAATATGCGGCTTGCAATACCTTGTTCAGTATAATTAATTAACTGATTGATAGTCAGCGCTTCTGAAGGTGTTATTGTGTTATTGCTCATCGTTTAATATTCCTTAATTCAATCGTTTTCATTCAGTTATCTAAATAGCGGAATGACCCCTTGGGTCTGCCGGCCTTGATAATCCATTGGCGTAATTGCGACGGGTAATTGGTACAGTTGTGTCAGGTTTTCTTCCGTTAAAATTTGTTCAGTTTCACCAAATAAACAACCGCTGCCGTTAAATAACAACAGTGAATAATCAGCGATATGCAGCGCATGTTGTGGATAATGACTCGTGAATAAGATAGTCATTCCGCGATGTATGGCTAAATCACGTAAAACGCTGAGCACACTGTCTTGGTTGGCAAGGTCCAATGCGGATGTCGGTTCATCAAGAATCAGAATTTCTGGTTCGCTGGCTAATGCCCTCGCAATCATGACCATTTGTTTTTCCCCGCCACTGAGGCAGTTAAAGGGTTGGTCAGCAAATTTGCTTATGCCTAAGTACGCTAAACACTGCTCTACAATTTGGTTATCTTTTTCATTGGGTGAGGCATACCAAGGTAAATGACGAATACGCCCGAGACTCACCATAGTGCGAACAGAGTAATGAAACAGTGAACCACTAAGCTGTGGAACATAAGCGACGGGTGCATTTAGGGAAATATTGCCTGTTGATCCTTTTTGTAAGCCGAGTAGTAGTTTTAATAAAGTTGTTTTTCCGCGGCCATTTGGCCCTAAAATCGCACCAATACTGCCCTTTGGTTGCCGAAAACTAACATTCGTAAATAATTGGCGTTGGGCTATTTTGAAATTAAGGTGTTCAACTTGGATCATAAATCGGCCACCTTTTTATTCAATGTGTGGATCAGTAGTGCAAAAATAGGGGCGCCGATCAGTGCGGTGATCACACTTAATGGAATTTCTGCATTCGTCATACTGCGTGCAAAGGTGTCGACAGCTACCATATAAATCCCACCAATGACCGCACTGGCAGGCAGTAATATCCGGTGATCATGCCCTACCATTAGCCGTGCAATATGTGGAACAATCAGCCCTACCCAACCGATGGTGCCGGATACCGCCACTGTCGCACTGGTGATCAAGGTTACGCTGAGTAACACAGCCCAGCGGGTTCTATTAATTTTCATCCCTAAGGCTTGTGCATTTTCTTCCCCAAGAGACAGCACATTGATACGAAAACGCAGCGCAAAAATGACCAAGACACAGACTAATACCACAGGAAAAACAATATTGAGTTTGAGGTAAGACGCACTGGCAAAGCTGCCCATAAGCCAAAAAACAATGGTTTGTAACGTGTTGTTTGGGTCTGCAAAATAGGTAATTAACGAAATTAATGCAGCAAAAAAAGCATTAATAATGACTCCAGCAAGAATCAACATTAATAGCTGGCTGCCTTGGCGATTCAAACCAAGTAAAAAAACCAGCACGATAGCTAGCAACCCACCGATGAAAGCCAATGAAATGGTGATCAACAAAGAAGAAAATAATAAAATAGCTAGCGCGCCACCCAATGCAGCCCCTGATGAAACACCAATAATTTGCGGCCCAACTAATGGGTTGCGGAAAATACCTTGCAAAGCCGCCCCCGCAACCGCCAGCCCAGCCCCTGCCGTTCCTGCTATCAGAACACGCGGTAAGCGCACATTCAGCACCACATTTTGTTCCGTTCGGCTATAGTTCCCCATCATTTCATTACCAAAAATAGTGTCATAGAGAATATGCCAAACCGCGGAAAACGAAACTGGGTAACGCCCACAGCTTAGGGCCAAAACAAAAGTCAACAATAGGCCAATAGCAAAAATGAACCAAAGATATTGGGGCTTACGCATGCGGTTTCCCCATCAAAGAAAGGTAGTGTTGGCTACTTTTGTTCATCTCTATTTGCAAAATTCCGTCAATTTGCTCATCTGACACGTCATAGCCATAAAGTTGCTGATATCTCAGGCGAATTTCCTCACGCAATGGCATTTTCATCGTTTCCGGGTGAAAAATCATCGATAACCATTGCCAATACAGTGGTGTTTCTTGGTTTGGTGCATCCCAGATAAAACCACCAATAGGGAGCTTATACACACGCTGGTTTTTCACGGCGGTGACTTCACTTAGCATAGGGTTGCGGTAAACATCAGCTGGCGATAACCCTTCTTCGAAATTACCTAATAGAATAATGTCAGGGTCCCAAACCAGAATTTGCTCAATATTAAGGGTTCTTGGCCCAGTGAGGTCGCGGTTTAAGCTCACCCCACCCGCCAGTGCAAAATCTGCATTATTGTGTGATGTTGAGCCAAATGTTTGAATACTTTGGTTAAAATGGGATAGATACAGGACTCGGGGCTGCTGCGCTTCTGGGATTTTAGCGGTGGTTGCCGATAATGCATCGACAACTTGTTGCCGCCACTGGATCATCCTTTGCGCTTTATCATTGTGGCCAAGTGTTTGCCCCATTAGGCGAACCCACTCTTGCGTATAGCGTTCTTGCCCATAATCTAACGTAGCAACGGTAAGCCCTGCATCACGCATAGGAGAAATAATGTCATCTCCTCTATGCCCCCATTGCCACACTAAATCGGGCTCCACATTAAGTAATGCTTCAATGTTTGGCGTAAAATTGTTACCCACCACATTTGAATTCACCTGTAAAACAGAAGAAAACATTTGGCTTAGCATGCCATCTCGCGCAGCAACCTTTGCAAAAGGATGCATTCCGACTAATTTTTCACTGCTTTCATCCATGCCAACTAACATCGAAGCGGCAGGGATTGGGATCACGACAATACGTTTTGCAGGGGCTGATAAATGAATTTTATCACCTGACATATCTGTGAAATCAACGGCTTGTGATGCATATACATTGGCTATTCCACCGAAAGTTAGAAAAACGGCGGCGAGTCTAAAAGCATTATTTATCATAGGGTTATTCAGCTCTCTGCTAACATCTCAATTGATAATGTGTATGATTATCATTTATACTTAAGCCATTCTAAGACGGCGTAAGAGGATGACCTATGACATTTGTCAAAAACGTTTTCCCCCATGCACAATCACTCAATGCCCTTAAATCGTGCTTACTGTTTAATGGGGTAGAAGATGAGAAACTGGCATTACTGCTGGAAAATTGTGGCCATATTCGCTTTAAAAGTGGTGAAATTCTGAACCATGAAGGGGAACCATTTAAGCATTGCCCCTTGATGATCAGCGGGCAAATGGAAGTGTATCGCCACACCTATTTGGGTGAAGAAAAAATTTTTGGTTTGTTTTGTACGGGGGAAATTGTTGCCATCGCAGCCGTTTTTATGCCTCACAACCGTTATCCCATGAGTTTACGGGCAAAAACCGACGGTGAAGCTTTGCTACTTGATAAACGCGATATTTTACGACTATGCCATGCCTGCCCGCAAATTATGGAGAAACTGCTAAGGCGTTTTAGTAGCAAACTATATGAGAACATTAACCATATCGACTGGCTAACTTCGAGTTCTGCTGAACAACGGCTAGCGGCCTATATTCTCGATTTAAAGCATAAGCAACTGACTTCAAATATTGTTTTGCCTTTATCTCGGGGCCAGCTCGCGGCTAAATTAGGCATACGTTACGAAACACTCAGTCGGTTAGTTTCTGGGTGGCGGCAAAAAGGGTTTATTGATATCGAGAAAGACACTGTGCATATCCATAATGAAAACTACTTAACGAAATTATCTATTTCTGCACAGCGCCCATTTTAAGAATAACGCATTAACGAATATTAATGCGTTTATTCATTATTAGAAGTTATAGGTTACACCACCATTCACATTAAAGCCCATACCGGGGAACAAGGTGCTATCTTTTGCTGTGACGGTCTGATTAGCAACTGATGTTGTCGCATAACGTTCATCCGTTAAATTATCCATCGATAAATACACAGACCACTGCTCTGTTGGTTTATAGCTACCTTTAAGCCCTAATACGGCGTAATGTTTACGTTTTTGAATATCGAGATTGTTTTGGTGATCAACAGCCATATCCGTTGGCGCCCAATGAATATTTGGCCCGAAGCTCCAATCCCCAATTTCATATAACACCTCGGCAGCGACAATATTGCGAGGAATACCTGCGATATAGTTGCCGTTATACTCTCCCCCCATAAAACGGAAATCATTATAAGTCCATGAAACTCGGTAATTGATATCCCCCGGCCCTGCGCCAACACGTCCTGTCAGCCCAGCTTCTAAGCCTTGATGGCGGGTTTTCGCGGCATAATTAAACACGCCAACAACCGTCCCTGCACTGTCATAAGTGGTAATATACTCATCTTTAATTTGACTGCGGTACAGCGCAAGGTTCCATTTCAACCCATCAGTGACATCCCCTTCTCCACCAATTTCATAAGTAATGGCTTTTTGTGGTGAGAGTTTCGTCAGTTTTCCATTGCTAGAGTTAATAATTTCCCAAAATGTTGCAGGTTCTTCACTCGCACTGATATTAGCAAAGTAGCGCTGGCTTTCCGTTGGGCGCCAAATAACCCCCGCTTTTGGTGTCCAAAATGTCCAACTTTGGTCTAACGACAAATGACTTTGCCGTTTTTCTACGTCACGGCGTGCATGCGTACCTTTGACATCTAAGTTAACTGTCACTGTTGGTGTAATATGTAAGTCTACCCCCACACTGCCATAGAGGTTTTCAGCTCGGCCATCATATTTGCCTATTTTTGTTTTGTCTGCCGGTGTCCCTTTACGGTTTTGCATTAATTCAGTCTGCAAGGTCATTTGGTCCCATGCAAGTGCCGTACGGTATGTCACGGGTTCAGTTTCAATATTATAGGTGAATTGTAGCCCTTCACTGTGGCTGCGGCTAAAACGGTAGTAAGCGGGAGTAGTAAAATTATCATGAGTACGAATGTGCCAAACTCCAGCGCCAATCGCTTGGTTATCCACTTGCCAGTCTGAGCGGTTAGCCACTCGGAATTGCTCAACATTACGGTGTGGGTCACGTAGCCACACCATCGGGTACACATCTGTAGGGTTATTATTGAGTACCTCTTCAGAAACAGGCCCCGCAACGTCAAAGCGCAAATCTGTCCAACTCAACCAAGTTCGGTTTTCAAAGTTATTAGTCACATAACCAAAGTTGCTGCGTAACGTTTTACGTTGAGAAGCAGAGTGTTTGCGATAGCCATCAAAATGGTCATAAGTGAAATTTACACGACCATCAAATACCCCATCGTCAGAAACGCCACCAAATGCCGTTTGTAACCCTTCGCGACCATGGGAGCCGTACTCATAACGTAGGCGGCCTTGCTCGTTTCGACCCGTGTAAGAGAGCACATCCAATTCACCTCCCAAACTATTACTTTGTGGGTTAAGGCTATTTGCGCCGCGGCGTACACTCACCATCCGCGCATCACGCATTTCTAAGGTGCTGATGTGAAAACTGCCGTCAGCATCCGTCGCGGGTAAGCCATCTTGGAGCAGCAATACACCACGAGCAAGCGGTGCGCTTTGTACTCCAGACCCACGAATATTCAAACGCGGCTGATCAATACCACCAAAGAAATTTTGAATCACAAGCCCAGGCTGATAATCAAGAGCATCTTGTAAGGTCGCAAGGCGAGTCTCTTTTTCGATAACAACTAAATTTGTTCCGCCAGCCACTTTTTCAAGCTTGCCTTTTTCTTGCTGTTCACTCGGTGACAAACGGCTTTGACTTGTTGAAGACGTGACGATCAGTTTGTCCGATGTCATTGCTGGTGCAGCGAACCCAATTGGTGTCGCCAAAGTTCCTATACCTAAAGTGAGTGCAATACAATGCGCCAATTGGTGCCGTTTTAAACGATAAGACATATATTCACCCCAATAACAGTAATGGTTATCATTTTCATTTAAGGGGTTTAAAATAGAGGATGGGTTTAGATATCCCTATGACATTTGTCAAAACCAAAATAAATTAATTTATTATTTATATTAAAATTATAGTTTCCATTAAATTCTATTAAATTATCAATCTTGTCGTAAATTCATTTTCACTTTTAAATAACGTCCCCAACCTAATGCTTAAATAATTAAAAACATATCAACATATGTTATATAAAAAGAGAATATATGAATATAAAAACCTTTAAATTTATCGATAAGGATTCAAATGGTATTGTCGTTAATTTTGATAATAGAAACAAAAAAACAGTCACCATTAGCTTATTTTTAGATAATGAAAATATAGAAACCATATCAACTAATAATGACCATTATCTTTTCAAGGTAGGTAAGTCGGGAAACTACCATGTAACTATCTCATTTGTTGATAGTAATAAAAATATTTTACACTTAATTGATAGCCCTGTTAGCTATCGTCTTCCCCATCAGGAAATCAATAAAAAAATTAAAGCAGAAGTAAAATCGAAAACCATCAACCATAAAATAGATGGGATTGATAAATATTTTTTAGAAATTAAATCTGAAATAAAAAGTTCGCATTTTATTATGGATGCTTTATCAAATGAATTAGTTAATTCAAAATTAATTTTGATTAAATTAAATATTCGCTCTTCCGTTACGCAATGTGAATATTTTAACCTTTATGGAGAAAATAATTATGACGACTTGCTTGAACTATCGCAACGGCTTGAAAAATTAGATTGTGTCAGCTACTGCTGCATCTGCCCCAACACAACAGGCTACCAGCCCCCCAAACTCCCTATAAATAGCCAAACTATTGAAGAAAAGATTAGCAGTGATGAGATAACCCCCGATTTCACCGAGTTACAAAAATATTTAGATGCACCAATGGGCATGAATGTGAGAGAGGCATGGGCAAAAAATATTGATGGCTCGCTAGCGGTTGTTCGCCATATGGATTTTGGTGTATACCAAAACCACGAAGACTTTAAAGATGCAAACCTTGCTGTGGTAAGTAGTCGGCCTGAAACGCAAGATTGTAACCATGGTACCGCTTCAACAGGTTGCATAATTGCGACTAAAAATGAATTTGGTGTCACTGGCATTGCACATGGTTGCCAATTTTATTTCTATGATACCGACGACTTGGATCAACTTACGGATGATACTCAGCCGGGTGACATTGTTAGTTTCGACCTCCAATTTCGCATTGAGAATAAATTGCTTCCTATCACATCCATCCGTAATTGGTGGGAAAGAATTAAAATTATGGTCGATAAAGGTGCAACCGTTCTTCTAGCAGCAGGGAATGGTGGCTTGGATTTAAGCAAACCCGAGGTTATGGATGATTTCGGTGACAATGGCAGCATGTTAGTAGGCGCTTGCTACCACCATACAGGGAAACGTGCGCTTTTTTCAAATTATAATCAAACAAGCTCACTGATTAATTCATGGGGAGATTGGAGTGTGACCACCACAGGCTATGGAAAACTACAAAAACACCCCGGCAATGAACGCAATTATACCGACCGTTATTCAGGAACATCGAGTGCAACACCACTATGTTCAGGTGCACTCGCATTAATTCAAAGCTATGCTAAACAGCATCAAATTATTCTGTCAGCGTGGGGAATGCGCGAACTGATAAGAAAATCGACCTATACAGAAGGTGTTAACGATGGGATAGGCTATCGGCCCAATGTAAATCAGTTATTAAACGAAATTGATAAGCTTGCCCAAATTACTGAATAATTCTGTTATCGTTAAGCCATAATATCGGCCTATTATTTGACTAGTGAGATAACCCGGCTACACACTTTCTCTAATAACGCTTTGTTATGGCTAAAAATAACCATTGCGAGTGGTCGCTCTTCGGATAATTTCACTAACAACTGCCAAATTTCTTTTTGCAAATTGGCGTCTAACTGTGCGGTGATTTCATCGGCAATTAAAATTTTCGTTCGCGGGTCAAGGGCTCGCAGTAACGCAATACGAGCAAGTTCACCACCCGATAACTCACTGGGAAGCCTTTCAAGCCAAGCAGGTTTAATCGAAAAGCGCTCTAACCAATGGGTTTCTGGCTGCCAAGCATCAAATAAACTCGCCCCCACCTTGCGATAGGGGTTAAAGCTTTTTTCGGGATGTTGGGGGACTAATTGAATTGGGCAATAACCTTGTTGAGGTAACGGTTGCCCTTCAAACAAAATGGTTCCTTGGGGTGCATGTTGCCACTGAGCTAATACTCGGCCCAACGTGGTTTTCCCAAAACCACTGGGCGCAGATATCCCAAGACGTTCACCGCTAGTCAGTGATAAGCTAAAGCCATCCCACAGCCGCTGCCCACCTTGTTCAATGCATAAATTATTTACTTGTAAAATAGGTTCAGTGATACTCATTTACTTGCCATAAATTGATGTTCCGGTAACGCATTCCACAACGATTGCAGCCATTTTCCACCGCCGCCTTGTTGTAGCTTTTGGCTGCTTAACACTTCTTCCAACGCTCCGTTACGCAATAAGGCAATACGGTCAGCAAAACGCACAGCCATGGATAAATCATGGGTGACCCATAAAACACCTCGGCCATCGTGGCAAAGCGATTTAATATTTTCGAGAAGTTGTGTAGCATGGTCATCATCCAGCCATGATGAAATTTCATCCGCTAAAATATATTGCGCGCAAGAGAGTGTCGCACTGCTGGCGAGTACCCGCTTTGCCATTCCACCGGATAACTGGTTTGGGTAGCTATCCACTAGTGAGCTTTGCAAATTATATTGCTGTAAGTGCCGCGCAACATCGTGCATTTTAATATGCTGCCCACTTAACACTGCGGCACGTTCTAATTGTGGCCCGATACGAATTAATGGGTTAAGTGCGCTAACTCCTTGAGGTATATAGCATAATGTATTACCACGGTGCTGCGCTTTGTTTTGTTCGGTCAGTTTTTTACCATTAAGGTGAATACCGCCACGACAGCGCATATTATGGGGAAGTAACCCCAAAACACTCTGTAATAACAAGCTCTTGCCTTCCCCGCTCCCACCCACCAGTGCAACCATCTCACCGGGCCGAATATCCAAGGAAATTCCGTGTAGTAACGGAGCCCAACGCTTGCGCCCTAACCAACGAAATTGCGCGACATCCACGGTGAGATTATCAAGACTCAACATACGGCCCCCTTCAACCAAAGCTGCTGCAAGGCTTTAGCAAATTGGTCAAATAATAACACTAGCCCAACTAAGGCAATGCCTGGGAAAACCACCAGCCACCAAGCTCCTGTGCTGAGATAACGCAATGCATCGGACAATAAAATACCCAGTGAGGGCTCATGGGGCGATAAACCAAAGCCTAAGAAACTTAACGCCGCACTGTGTAAAACCGCATGGGGAAACATTAACAACGTTCCTACCATCCATTGAGGCAAAATCATCGGTAAATAGTGATAACGCCAGCGGTAAAACGCACTGTTACCAATACGTTGAGATAACATAATATAATCTGACTGGCTAACTCGTTGTAACTCCGAACGTAAAATTAAGGCTAATTTTGGCCAATGCGTCAGTGCAACGGCCCAAATCACCCCCATTTTTCCGCCACCCAGCGTAAAACAAATCAATACCAGTAATAAAAGATGTGGCAATGCTAACATGGCATCAATAACGCCACGCACTACATAGTCCATCACTTTGCTTATTGAAGATAAACCGGCCATGACAAGTGCAATAAAACCACTGGTAACCGCTGCCATAAGGCCGATTTGCAAGCTAGTTGCCACACCTTGAAAGGTTCTGGCAAATAAATCACGCCCTAAATTATCTGTACCAAATAGATGCGCCCACGAAGGTGGCAAACGCCTATCGAGTAAATTCATTTCAATATCATTGAGGGAGAGACCAAACGCATAGATACTGACAACAACCAGCAAAAGCAACGAAAAAGCTAACTTAAATAAAGCGCGATTAGGGTTATATGTCATGACGCTCTCATCACTCCCTTATTCACTTTTTTTAGTAGGCTGTCAGCTACCGTATTGCTAAAAAATATTATCGCGGCACATAACATGACGATCCCCATCAACAAGGGAATATCTCCACGTAGCCCCGCATCTATCGTCGCCTGACCTAAGCCTGGATAGGCAAATACTTTTTCTGCTAATAATGCCCCACTTAGTAATTCACCAATAGAAGCAAACTGTAAACAAATTGCGGGGGTAATAGCATGTTTTAGTACATGAAACCCAATCATCGACCAACCATTATCCCCTTGAGCCTGTGCGTAATGAATAAATTCACTGCTCATCACTTCAACAACTTTGGCACGTGTATGCAATGCGATATTACCCACGCCTAATATACCCAACGCAATGACAGGTAAAACTAGGTGATGAAGTTTCTGTGAAAATGTTGCCGTTTGCTCATCCAAGCCTATCGGCCAAGCACAGCATATCGGAGCCCACTGTAATGTCACCGCAAACAAAGACAACAACAGCAAGCCTACCCAAAAAACAGGAATTGAAGCCAGTAAATAGCATAATGTTGAGATGAGTTTGTCTGGCCAGCGGTTTAAATAACGCCCAGCCACTAAACCCAACGCAAAACCAACAACTCCAGAGAACAGCCAAGAACTAATAAGTAGAGCTAAAGAAGGCACAAGGCGGTCAGCAATCACTTGAATTACTGGGGTGTTATAGAGCATGGAATAGCCAAAATCCCCCTGTAACACTTGTGAAAACCAACGCCAGAACTGTACCCATAATGGCTGATCAAGCCCCCATCGCGCGGCAATTAGCGCGTATTGCTCAGGGGGAACATGCAGTAAGTCATTGCCAATATAGGCTTTTATTGGGTCGATAGGCGAGTAACTCAGCAGGATAAAAATTCCCGCTGCCGTTACGGTTAATAAACAAATAAATCGCAATAAAAGCCCGAGTGCAGTTCGCATTACTGACAGGTCCACGCCCATTCATCGACATTATTTAACACTGACCAAGAGCCATGAATCTCAGGGGCACTAGTCCCTAAATCAACACAATTATTCAGCAAATAAATATGTTGCAGGTTCATTAACCAAGCCCATGGAGCATCACCTTTAATACCAACACCCGTGTTACCGTTCCAATCCACTTGTTGCCATAATGGAATCGCTGCCTCTTGGTCAGCTTGTGCTAACGCTTTTTCGATTAGTTCATCAACTGCCGCATTTTTATAATAACCGGGGTTATAAAAACCAACACCAGCTGCTTTGCTGCTGTAATTATGGACAATTTCCATCGGGTCTAAGCTTCCCCAACCAAACAGTGTTGGGTTAGCATGCATCTGTAGTTCAACGGTTTCCCAACTTCCCGATTTTAAATCCATTTCGATACCAATCGGTTTTAAGCTTGAACGGATTGCCTGAGCAAGGTCACGACGTGTGGTATCACCACTGGCATACCATAATGTCAGTTTCGCCACTTTACCATTTTTCTCACGTAGGCCTTCTTTATTCAGCTTCCACCCCGCCTCTTCTAAAATAGATTTGGCTTTCTCAAGGTCACCATCTTTAAAAGCGGAGTCTGGGTTATTCCATGGCAGCCCTGCGACGCCAGTATAAGCCGGTACGGCAAAGCCTTCTAATACGGATTCTGCCAATAGTTTACGGTCAAGTGCATAGTTAATCGCTTTACGGACAGCAACATCAGAAGTGATGTCGTTACCGATAGGGTTACCTTGAGCATCTTTCTCACCCGCGGGTGGAATCGGGAAAGAGATACCGCGGTTTTCCACGCTATAGCGCTCAACCAATTTCATGTTTTTCACATCATTAGCATTCGCTGCTACTGCGGCAGGGATACGAACGATTTCCAGTTGATTGCTTTGTGCCGCAGCAAAGGCCGCATCTTCATCAAGGAAGACAAAGACCATTTTACCAAAGTCATTTTTTGGCCCTGCATAATACGGATTTTGCTCGACAATCAATTGCTGCCCCGGCTGGAATGCGACTAAGCGATAAGGGCCTGCGCCAATCGGGTTATGTGCATAGGTTTTCGCATCATATTTATCTGCACAAACAATCCCTAGCGAACCTAGTACATTAACAAAGGTACTTTGTGGGGAAGATAACGTGATCTTCACGGTTAGCGGGTCAACTTCTTCTGCTTTGGCAAAGTTGCCCATGTCCACCTTACCGCCACTTGCCGCGGCATTGTTATAAGTAAAAACCACATCTTTGGCGGTCAATGGTGAGCCATCGGAAAATTTTAAGCCTTTTTTCAGCTTAAGTGTCCACTGTTTACCATCGGCATTATGTTGATAACTTTCAAGCATATAGCTATGCCATGAGAGGTCAGCCTTTTGTTTCAATAATGGGCTATGCAACAGTAGATAGCTGCCATGGCTCCACCCAAGCATAGGGTCAAATCCTTCAGTGGGCTCTGAACCAATAGCTAAACGTAAGGTTTGTGATTGAGTAGGTTCCACGGCTTGAGCTTGCAGTGTGAGCCCCATCAGGCACATTGCTGCAACGATATTTTTAATCATACATCCCTCTATAGATAGGTTTTATTTTTTATTTCAAACCACCAATGCCGTTATTTTCATTGGTGTCGCTATCGGTGAGATATTCGCTATGTGTAGAGTAACCAATATGAGTTATATTAAATTTAATGCCCTGATTGCTAGGCGCTACATCAATAGAACAGCGAATTTATTAGAGAAACCGTCAAAATTAAGTCGTTATTTGACCTATCTTAACAACTACTCATCAATTTCTTTGTCAAATTCAATTGGGTTAGATCGCAAGGACAAATTAGTAATAAAATTAGGGTCGTTCGACTGCCTTGATTGCAACCGAAACTGAGAAGGCGTCATATTATATTTTCGCTTAAAGACATCACAAAAATAAGCATTGCTACCAAAACCGCAGCGATGACTAATTTGAAAAACAGAATAATTCGAAAACGTTAAATAATTCAATGCCATCCCCATGCGAACATCTAACAATAATTGGCGAAAAGACACCCCTTCGCGGTTCAAATGGCGGCGCAACGTTGAAGGGGTCGTAAATAACGCTTTCGCAACATCGTCTAAATGCCATTTTTTTTGCGGTTCTTGGGTTATCAAATGGGTGATCGCTTGGTTTTTCGGTTCATCGTAATTGAAACGAAAAAGATTCAGAATATCGATACCTTCTTGATATATCGCCATTAAAATAAAATATAGGCTCTGTTTCATTAACAATGCTTCTTGGGATGCACTCTGTTTTTTTAATGGTAAGCATTGTTTTAGCAAACTAAAGTTATCTCTCACAGTTTCTGGGGGAGAAATATGGTAGATGGGTTGGTGGCTAGTCAGAGGCGCACCGGACTTCATCAATGTTTTCAGTAATAAAAATACCGCTTGTAATTCTTCTGCTGACATCGACAGCGTGTGCAACTCAAGCGGCTGCTTCACGGTATTACACACAATATTACAGGAAACTTGGCTGTATTTAGGAATAATTAAGGTGACATCGCTTTCAATTTCAATGGATTGGCCATTGATCACGATATTTCCTTTCGCGCCAGTTAGCATGGCTATCATCGCGCTTTCAATATAAAACGCTTTTAACACCATCTGGCTTTCTGAAAGAAAGAATTTATATTCCATAATCTCTATAAACTGCTGTTAATGTCAGAATGACTTCCCAAGAAAAGGGATTGTTGAATAGATATAAAGTAATGAAACATATCAGCTCTATATCAGTGCGGCTGAGAATATAGTCCGGTTACGTTGAAATCGCAATATAGATATACGCTCATTTTTTACTGTTATTTTGATGGTTGTTATATTTTCTAAATAAAATGCTGTTTAATTGAAAGGCAATTTTCGATATAAGGTGTAGAATCGCGCGGCATACACATGCAGCCTACGACACTGCATAATAATAATGATTTTTGGCGTTCATTCACATCCTACCCTACTTGCATTAGCTTTTACATCACAAATACCCAATTTTGGCTGGGGTATAGCTAAACATGTTCGCGTATTTTTAGTTGACTGAGTTGCAGGAGAAAGTATGTCTGATTTTTCAGGATCAGGCTGGTTAGCTGAAATCTTCTTACGATATGAACTAAAACGTGGCGTCACCCGCTTAACGGATAAACAACATATCGGCCCTTTAATGGTTCAGCGGCCATTCTACCCCGAGCAAGGAATTGCACACACCTATTTACTTCATCCACCCGGTGGCGTTGTCGGGGGGGATAAACTCCTTATTAATATTGATGTTCAACCACACGCCCATGCGTTATTGACCACGCCCGGTGCGACAAAATTTTATCGCAGTGCGGGCGGTGTTGCGCGACAAGTACAAACATTAACTGTTGCGCCCAATGGGTTCTTAGAATGGCTACCTCAAGAAAATATTTTTTTCCCTGAGGCTCAAGTTCGCTTAGAAACCCACGTTCGAATCGCTAGTTCATCAAAATTTATCAGCTGGGAAATCCAATGTTTAGGGCGCCCAGTATTAAACGAGCAATTCGACAACGGTGATATTCGGGGCCGCTTGCAGTTTTATATTGATGACAAACTCACCTTAGCGGAATCCATATTTATCGAAGGTTCGCAAAAACAATCAGCCGTCATGCGTGAATTTCCTATGGTCGGCTCCTTGTATATCTACCCCGCCAGCGATGAGTTAAAAGCTGAACTTCACGAGAGTTTGGCCGTATTTTTCTCTACGGAAGTGAGACCGCTTGAATATGGGCTAACTGATGTAGACGGCATTTTAGTATTACGGTTATTAGGTTCTCAAACCGAGCCGATGATGGCTTGCTTTGCCCATATTTGGCAGGCAACAAGACAATATTGGTTAGGTTATTGCCCAGAACCACCGCGTATTTGGGCAACTTAAACGTTTTTTAGGAGCAAAAAATGGAATTAACCCCAAGAGAAAAAGATAAATTATTGCTTTTTACAGCAGGCCTCGTTGCTGAAAGGCGTTTAGCCCGTGGGCTAAAGCTCAATTACCCTGAAGCCGTCGCGCTGATCAGTTGTGCGATTATGGAAGGCGCACGTGATGGTAAAACTGTCGCCCAATTAATGAGCGAAGGCCGAACCCTATTAACCGCAGAGCAGGTAATGGAAGGCGTGCCAGAAATGATCAAAGACATCCAAGTGGAATGTACATTTCCTGATGGCACAAAACTGGTTTCTATTCACGACCCGATTGTATAGGTAACAAAATGATCCCCGGTGAAATTAAAGTCAACCACGCTTTGGGTGATATCGAACTAAATGCAGGCCGAGAAACCCAAACGATACAAGTTGCCAACCATGGTGACCGCCCGATTCAAATTGGCTCTCACTATCATTTTTATGAAGTCAACGACGCCCTAAAATTTGAACGCGAAAATACACTCGGTTTTCGTTTGAATATCCCTGCGGGCATGGCGGTACGTTTTGAACCAGGACAAAGCCGCACAGTTGAACTTGTGGCTTTTAGCGGCAAGCGAGAAATATATGGTTTCCATGGCAAAGTCATGGGTAAATTAGAGAGTGAGAATTAATAATGAAAACAATCTCTCGTCAAGCGTATGCAGATATGTTTGGTCCAACAACAGGTGACCGTTTACGCTTAGCTGATACAGAATTATTTCTAGAGATCGAAAAAGATTTCACCACGTATGGTGAAGAGGTCAAATTTGGTGGCGGTAAAGTTATTCGTGACGGCATGGGCCAAAGCCAAGTCACTAGTGACCTATGTGTCGATGTGCTAATCACCAACGCCATTATTTTAGACCATTGGGGCATTGTTAAAGCGGATATCGGGATCAAAAATGGCCGTATTGCGGGGATTGGTAAAGCAGGTAACCCTGATGTTCAACCCAATGTCGATATCGTTATCGGCCCCGGTACCGAAGTGGTTGCAGGCGAAGGTAAAATTATCACCGCGGGTGGCGTTGATACCCACATCCATTTTATTTGCCCACAGCAAGCAGAAGAAGGTCTTGTTTCCGGTGTTACCACCTTTATAGGCGGTGGAACTGGCCCTGTGGCTGGCACTAATGCCACTACCGTCACCCCCGGTATTTGGAATATGTACCGCATGTTAGAAGCTGTTGATGAACTGCCTATCAACGTCGGGCTATTTGGTAAAGGCTGCGTCAGTAGGCCCGAAGCGATTCGCGAACAAATTGAAGCGGGTGCCATTGGCTTAAAAATTCACGAGGACTGGGGCGCTACCCCAATGGCTATTCACAACTGTTTGAATGTGGCTGATGAAATGGATGTGCAAGTGGCTATCCATTCAGATACGTTAAATGAAGGCGGTTTTTATGAAGAAACCGTGAAGGCCATTGCAGGACGAGTGATCCACGTATTCCATACAGAAGGTGCTGGCGGTGGCCATGCCCCTGACGTGATCAAATCCGTCGGAGAACCGAATATTCTGCCTGCATCGACCAACCCAACGATGCCATACACCATCAATACCGTTGATGAGCACTTGGATATGTTAATGGTTTGCCACCATCTCGACCCATCAATTCCAGAAGATGTGGCTTTTGCGGAATCTCGTATTCGCCGTGAAACCATTGCTGCGGAAGATATTTTGCACGATATGGGCGCAATTTCTGTGATGTCTTCAGACTCACAAGCCATGGGGCGCGTTGGTGAAGTTATCACTCGCACTTGGCAGTGCGCCCATAAAATGAAATTACAGCGCGGAACTTTAGAAGGTGACACACCAGAAAGCGATAATAACCGTATCAAACGTTATGTGGCGAAATACACCATTAACCCCGCTATCGCTCACGGTATCGCCCATGAAGTCGGTTCGATAGAAATAGGCAAGTTAGCTGATATCGTATTATGGGACCCTGCATTTTTTGGCATCAAACCCGCCCTAATTATGAAAGGGGGAATGGTCGCCTATGCGCCAATGGGTGATATTAACGCCGCAATCCCAACACCACAGCCTGTACATTACCGCCCGATGTTTGGAGCGTTAGGTAAAGCAAAATACCATACCTCAATGATTTTTATGTCAAAAGCAGGTATTGAAGCAGGTGTTCCTGAAAAATTAGGCTTGCAGAGCCAAATAAGCCGAGTTGAAGGCTGCCGAAGCATTAGCAAAGCCTCTATGGTGCACAACAGTTATGTGCCACATATCGAACTTGACCCGCAAACTTATATCGTCAAAGCCGATGGTATCCCACTGGTATGCGAACCTGCGACTGAGTTACCGATGGCACAACGTTACTTTTTATTCTGACCCCTAATTAAAAGAGCCAGAAAATGAAAAAATTTATTAAAGTGGTTGCCCCACAACCCCATTCACCAAGTGCATTAACCCTGTGCTTAACCATGGATGAACGCACCAAAAGCCGTTTAAAAGTTACCTTAAGTGATGGGCAAGAAGCGGGGCTATTTTTGCCGCGCGGAACCATCCTGAAGGAAGGCGACGTTTTATCCACTGAAGACGGTGAGTTAGTCACAATCGAAGCCGCGAAAGAGCAAGTTTCTACCGTTTACAGCGATGACGCTCTGTTGCTCGCCCGCGTTTGCTATCACTTAGGCAACCGCCATGTTCCTTTGCAAATTGAAGCGGGTTGGTGCCGTTATTTTCATGACCATGTGTTAGATGATATGGCGCGTGGGTTAGGTGCCACGGTTAGTGTCGGTTTGGAAAAATACCAACCGGAACCGGGGGCTTATGGCGGCTCATCCGGTGGTCATCACCACCATCACGGCCACGATGATCACCATCACTAATCAGGTTCAGGGAGTGTGCTTATGTTAGCAGATCTGCGCTTATACCAGTTAGTTAGTCCTTCTTTACCTGTTGGCTCGTTTACCTATTCACAAGGCTTAGAATGGGCGATTGAAAAAGGTTGGGTAACAACACCAGATACCCTTGCAGGCTGGCTAACCGCACAAATGACGCATGCCATTGCAACATTAGAGCTTCCCGTTTTACGGCAAATTCAGACTTCCCTTTCCCTTGGTGATATTGAAGCGGTGAAATATTGGTGTGAATTTATGATTGCCAGCCGTGAAACCAAAGAACTACGCCAAGAAGAGCGGCAACGAGGAATTGCTTTTGCACGATTGCTACCTCAACTAGGCATTGAACTGGATGCTAACCTGCAAACCTGCGTGAAACAAACCCAGCTAATGGCCTTCGCCCTCGCCGCGGTAAATTGGCAAATTGACGTTGAAAAATTGTGCACCGCGTATGCATGGGGTTGGCTAGAAAACACGGTGATGTCCGGTGTTAAGCTTATCCCTTTAGGGCAAAGCGCGGGGCAAAATATTTTATTTACCCTTGCTGAGCGCATACCCGAAGTGGTTGCGCAATCGGCAATCTGGCCATTAGACGATATTGGTAGTTTTACACCTGCACAAATTATTGCCAGTAGTCGGCATGAAACCCAATACACACGACTTTTTCGTTCATGAGAAAATGCTATGCAAGAATATAATCAACCCTTAAGAATTGGTGTCGGTGGGCCGGTCGGCTCAGGAAAAACCGCATTATTAGAAGTGTTATGTAAAGCCATGCGCGACACTTACCAAATTGCCGTTGTCACCAATGATATTTACACCCAAGAAGATGCCAAAATTTTAACCCGTGCCGAAGCACTAGATGCGGACCGCATTATTGGTGTTGAAACTGGCGGCTGCCCTCATACCGCTATTCGTGAAGATGCATCAATGAATTTAGCGGCCGTTGAAGAGTTAGCCATCCGCCATAAAAACCTTGATATCGTATTTGTGGAAAGCGGCGGCGATAACCTCAGCGCAACGTTTAGCCCAGAGCTGGCAGACTTAACCATTTATGTTATTGATGTTGCTGAAGGCGAAAAAATTCCACGTAAAGGTGGGCCAGGGATCACCCATTCCGATTTACTGGTGATTAACAAAATTGACCTTGCTCCGTATGTCGGCGCTTCATTAGAAGTGATGGAAGCCGATACCGCAAGAATGCGACCAGTAAAGCCCTATGTGTTTACTAACTTAAAGAAAAAAGTCGGCTTAGAGACCATTATCGAGTTTATCATCGATAAAGGCATGTTAAGACGTTAATAGATTTGAACGCCCTATAGGTTTTATCTATAGGGCGTTTTTAATTAACAAATACGGGGTAAAGGCTCGCTGTGGGGTAAATCTAATAACCTTGATGTGCCGAAGATCCCAACTAATTTGACTTGTTTTTGCTCAGTCACACAGCCAATCGTGGCGGCATCTTTCCCTAATGGGTGTTGGTGTAGTGTAGCAAGCACTGCATTTTCCGCTTCAGGTTTCACCACAATCACTAGTTTACCTTCATTGGCAAAGTTTAACGGTTCCAAACCCAATAGCTCGCACACGCCCCTAACTGCAGAAGAGACGGGTAAATCCCCCTCATTAACAGCAATTCCACAGCCACTGGCTTGGGCAAATTCATGTAGAATTGCCGTTACGCCACCACGAGTTGCGTCTCGTAATGCCCGAATGCCGTCAATTTCACGCAGCGGAGCTATCAATGGCGTTAATACAGCACAATCACTGCAAAGCTCCGCTTCTAACCCGAGTTGTTCGCGCAGGTTTAAGATAGTCGCGCCGTGGTCACCCAACGTACCGCTAACAATCACTTTATCCCCAACTTGAATATGCTGAGCTCCCCACTGGATATTGGACGGGATCACGCCAATACCTGCCGTATTGATAAAGATTTTATCTGCGGCCCCGCGCTGCACTACCTTGGTATCGCCTGTCACAATATCCACACCGGCCGCTTTTGCCGTTGCCGCCATAGATTCGACAATAACCTGCAATTCAGTCAGGGAAAAACCTTCTTCCAAGATAAAACCGCAAGAAAGGTATTTTGGGGTAGCCCCACTAACTGCAACGTCATTCACTGTGCCGCAAACAGCTAATTTACCAATATTGCCTCCCGGGAAAAAAATCGGGTCGATGACATAGCTATCGGTACTAAATGCCAAACGGTCACCCAATGCGGTCATTTCCGACAAGGCAAGTCGAGCTTGGTCCTCCCTCTCATTCAACGCTGGGTTTGCAAACGCCTGCAAAAACAACTGTTCAATCAATTGCTGCATCGCCTGCCCACCACTTCCGTGGGCCATCGTCACCACATTGTTAGCATCACGACTCATTTATGCCTCCCGACGATATTGGTAATAAGCTGCACAGGCACCTTCAGAAGAAACCATTAATGCGCCAAAAGCCGTTTGTGGCGTACAACGGCGCCCAAACAACGTACATTCGTTCGGTTTACAGCGCCCTGTTAACACCTCACCGCAGCGTGCTTGCGGGTCATCTGCCACTTTATGGGGTTGTACCTGAAAACGCTTCTCAGCATCAAAAAATTGGTAAGCTTGAGTTAATTGAACCCCTGAGCCTGCAATTTCCCCCAACCCACGCCATTCACTGGTTTGTTTAAGTTCAAAAACTTCCTCTAACGCTTTAAGTGCCAACAGGTTACCTTCATCGGCCACAACGCGTTTATATTGGTTTTCTACCTCACAACGACCATCAGCGATTTGGTCAACTAGCATGGCTAACGACTGCAAAATATCTAAGGGTTCGAACCCTGTGACCACCAAGGGTTTATGGAAGTCTTCGCTAATAAACTGGTAGGGATGCGCCCCGATTACCATACTCACGTGTCCTGGTGCTAAAAAGCCGTCAATACGGACATCCGGTTGCTCAAGTAAGCTGCGCAAGGTGGGAATAATCGTAATGTGTTGGCAAAATACACTAAAGTTTGTCAACTGGCGGCGCTTTGCTTGCTGCAAGGTGATTGCCGTGCTTGGCATAGTGGTTTCAAAGCCTAAGCCAAAGAAAACCACTTGGCGATGGGGATGCTGCTCTGCCAATGCCAAGGCATCTAGTGGTGAATAAACGATACGGACATCCGCCCCATTACGTTTAGCGTCAAGTAAAGAGCCCCTTTCCCCCGGAACGCGCATTGCATCGCCATAAGTACAAAAGATAACCTCAGGGTGCTGTGCAATTTCAATACAACTATCAATTCGTCCCATTGGCAAAACGCACACAGGGCAACCGGGCCCATGAACAAATTCAATGTCAGTGGGTAATAACTGGTCAATACCAAATTTAAAAATCGCGTGGGTGTGGCCACCACAGACTTCCATGAGTTGTAATGGGCGTCGTTTCGCTTGGGGTATTTCATTCACCCGTTGATGAATATGCGCCAACAGCGCTTTTGCAAGAACAGGGTCGCGAAATTCATCGACGTACTGCATCTGCCGCTCCTGCATTTAAACCACTAAAATCGCTGACCTCGTGGTCTAGCTGGCTCATCGCGGTTAACGCATCCAAGGTAGATTGCGCTTCTTCTTCATTGATGATACTCATGGCAAACCCGACGTGTACCAATACCCATTGGCCTAATAAATCGGCGGTTTCCCCTTCACAAATGAGGCCAATATTCACATCGCGTTTTACACCACAAACATCCACTTGAGCGAGTTGGTGAATGTCTTCACCAACGGCAACTATTTTGCCCGGAATACCTAAGCACATAGCTGTGTCTCCAACCATGCCAGCCATGCATCCATCCCTTCGCCGCATGTCGCAGACACTTGGATAACTTGGATATTGGGGTTCACTTGCTTAGCATTGGCGATACAAGCATCAACATCAAAATTCAGGTATGGCAGTAAGTCGATTTTGTTCAATAACATGATATCTGCTGCCGCAAACATATGTGGATATTTGAGAGGTTTATCTTCCCCTTCCGTGACTGACAGTACCGCTACTTTATGGCGTTCCCCTAAGTCAAAACTGGCAGGGCACACGAGATTCCCGACATTTTCAATAAATAACAAACTGTTATCGGCTAACTCTAAACGTGCTGTTGCATCGTGGACCATTTGTGCATCTAAGTGACAGCCTTTTCCTGTGTTCACTTGAATCGCAGGCACACCCGTTTCGCGGATCCGTTGTGCATCATTAGTGGTTTGTTGGTCACCTTCAATCACTGCGCAATTAATTCTGTCACGCAGTCTTAACAACGTTTCTGTCAACAAGGTGGTTTTTCCTGAACCGGGGCTAGAAACGAGGTTTAGCGCTAAAATATTCTTCTGGCAAAAATCCTCACGGTTATGTTCCGCCAGATGGTTATTTTTATCTAACACATCCATCTCAATTTGTAGCATGCGTTTTTGGCTAATCCCCGGTGCATGGGTACCTGCTTCACCGTGGCCATAATCAAGGTCATGGTGTTCCCCAGCTGGTTTAAAACTTGCCTCAGCCGTTTGATAAATATGTTTATGTTTATGCTTATGTTTGTGTTTATGCTTTTTAGACTTGCTTTCAGCAGGTGCGGGTTCATATTGGTGATAATGGTTGTGGACATCACCTTGATGATAATAATGGTGATGAATGATCACCGTTTGCCCATTAGGTTCATGATCATGGTCGTGATCATGATCATGGTCGTGATCATGATGATCGTGACCGTGGTGGTGATCATGGCCGTGATGGTGGTCATGATGATGGTCATCCCCCTCAATTTTGCGCTCTCCCGACGCACATCCACAAGTACTACACATAAGTTTCACTCCCAACCGCTAAATTGTTAAATTAGATTAATACATAGTCCATTGAGTCTAGTTGATACACCTCAAGCTCAGCTCAAAAAGCTACTCCACTTCCAACTCTTTGATGCGCAAACTATCCCCACTTTCCACTTTCAGGTTCAACCCCTGACAGCATGGACAAACCGATTGGTGGCTGTCTATTTCCACTATTTCACTGCAATCCCAACACCATGCTTGTGCGGGCTGGTAAATAATGTGGAGCTGGCAGCCTTCTGCAACCGTACCACGGCAAACGACATCAAAACTGAAGCGAAACGCACTCTCTTCAACACAAGAGAGTGCGCCAATTTCAAGCCAAACACCGGTGACTCGGTTAACTGCATTTTTTTTCGCCTGCTGTTCAATAATTTCTATCGTACTTTGGCATAACGAAACCTCATGCATCCTGCCCCCTTAAGTGGCGGGCAAACAATGCTCTACGTTCAGGTGCTTGAGGAATATTCGGGTCACTAACTGGGAGCGATAACAATATTCGCTGGCAATCATCCGTTAGGTGAATACCTTGTTCTGGTGTCATTTTTTTTTCTAATGGCGACATTAATGAGCAAGCAAAATATTGAGTTAAGCCGTCTAATTCACCTACGGTATAAGTCATTTCGCCATAGGGGAGGATTAACCCAACCTTGTCACCGACCACGCGGCGAGGCCAATATTGCTCAGGCCCCGGTAGAATAATCGCGCTGAGCATCCATGGTGTGATCACCGCGCCCACCCATTGCCCTTCAAACAGGGCAAACTCACTGGCGTGCACAGGCATCGTTGGATGCAAAAATGACAAATCATGCATCGATTGTTCAGCAACGCGCGTAAATGCGGCCTCAACCTGAGGCCGAGGGTTAGTTTCATAACCTAATATGTCATCCGGCATGCAAACTCTCTTCTTTCGCTATGATTTCCAAGCCTTCGCTTCGCAAAACCTCAATAACCTTTTGTAAAGCTGGCTCTAAAGCGGCCTGCCCTGTTGCCGTCAAACCGATATGCGGTTCGAGGGATTCAGGTACAACGCCAACTAATGTTAGCCGCTGTGGGAATTCATCGGTTAAATGCAAAGCGGATAGCACATCTGATAAACCGAGTTGATGTGGGGAAATTTTACGTGTAAACAGCGCAGGGACTTCGTCATCACGCAAGACTAAAATCGAGCCAGCCTTCTGGCTCGATAACACAACATCGGCAATGATCAAATGGTCTCTATCTGCCATTGGGCCAATTAGCTCCATTCCAGCAGTTCCACCATCAAGCACTTCTACGCATTCAGGTAGGTGATAGCGCTGTTCTAAAGCCTCAACGATGCGTACCCCAATCCCTTCATCGCTCAACAGTATATTGCCAACACCTAAGACTAAAATACGCATTACAGCACCTTAACCTTAGTGACTTCGCCACCTTCAGGGTCAACAATGTGCACTGCACAAGACATACAAGGGTCAAATGAGTGAATGGTCCGCACCACTTCAAGAGGTTTAGATGGGTCAGCGACAGGAGTTCCTACCAATGCTTGCTCATAAGGGCCTGGCTCATCATTGAAATTACGTGGGCCTGAGTTCCAAGTCGATGGCACTACCGCTTGGTAATTTTCAATTTTACCGTCTTTGATCACGACCCAGTGAGATAATAAACCTCGAGGTACTTCACCAAAACCGACACCTTTAATGGTGGCATTTTCTGGGAATACGGGTTTTACAAAGGTGGTGTGATCCCCTTTTGCGATATTGTCCACCAGCGCTTGCCATTGAATTGACAAGGTTTCATTCAGTACACAGCAGCGAACACTACGCCCGATAATCCGCCCCAATGTGGAATGCAGTTGGTCCACACTAATATTGTTACCTGTCAATGTTTGATACAGGTTTACCACATCATTAAAGTGTTTTTCTGTCGGTTCATGTTTTGCCGCTAATTTACACAACAAATCAGCGAGCGGCCCGACTTCAACGGTTTTATCATAGAAAGTAGGTGCTTTTACCCATGAATATTTACCGTCATCATCCCAACCGGTGTAATCCGGGTTCGTAGTACCTTCCCACGGTGCTTGTGGCTCATTTTCTTTGTACCATGCATGTTTGCTACTTTCTTTGATGCCGTTGATCAAATACTCATCTGTATGGCTAGTAATGGGGCGATAAGTACTAAAGTCACTGTTCTCTAGATACCCGCCAGGTAATAGAAAACTCCCATTTTTACCGTCCATTGGCATTTCAGGCATACACATGTAATGTTTCGCACCTTGACCGACTTCGAGCCATTCAGGGTAGCCTGCTGCAATCACCGCTGCGTCAATCTTATACACTTGCTCGATAAAATCCCCTAAACGGTCAATAAAGGATTTTACATACATCAAGCGTTCAAGGTTCAGAACCCCAACACCATCAAGGTTGATAGGGTTTGCGACACCACCAACAGCAAGGTTTTGAATATGCGGCGTTTTACCTCCTAATAACGCCACAATACGGTTAGCATCACGCTGACATTCGAGGGCTTGTAAGTAGTGAGCTACAGCAATTAAGTTCACCTCAGGCGATAGTTTCATCGCTGGGTGCCCCCAATATCCATTAGCAAAAATACCCAATTGCCCACTGGCAACCAGGTTTTTAATTTTATCTTGAACTCGCGTGAACTCTTCTGGGCTATTCAGTGGCCACGTCGAAACGCCTCTCAAAATTTCTGCCGCTTTATTTGGGTCTGCACTCAGCGCAGAGGTGATATCCACCCAATCTAACGCCGATAATTGATAAAAATGGACAATATGGTCTTGAATAGTATGCGCGGCTAAAATCATATTACGGATATACTGCGCATTCACTGGCACATCAATATTTAAGGCGCTCTCAATCGTGCGTACCGACACAATACCGTGCACTGTGGTACAAACCCCACAAATACGCTGCATGATCATCCATGCATCACGAGGGTCTTTTCCTTTGACTATCTCTTCCATACCACGCCACATCGTGCCTGAAGCCCAAGCCTTGGTGACTTTTCCATCTTCAATTTCACAATCAATGCGTAAGTGACCTTCGATACGAGTGACTGGGTCTATTGTTATACGTTGGCTCATGCTTTACCTCGGGCCTCTGAATGGCTCATCGTTGTTTTTTTCAATGCTGGAATAACAGGTAATAAGCGGATCAATAAGATATAAGCGCATACCTCTATTGCCACGAAACCTATTGAAATTAAAAGTTCTTCTGTTGTTGGGAAGTAGTCGTATCCGCCCCCTGGGTTGAATGCAACGAGGGAATAGCTCATCCGCCACATGGCAGCACCAATCAACATGCTTAAACCGCTTGCATATAACCACCGTGAATCATTCCTCAGTGATGGCATGCGGAAAATAACCAATGGGAAAACCATTAATGCGGTTTCTATCCAAAACATCATGGCGTAGAAATCGGTGTTGAAGATATGGTGCAACTTATCTCGATAAATCAGCTCACCAAAACGACAGACCAAAAACAGCACTAACAGTACCTGCAAGATCCGAGTGATACGAACAAACAATGGCCGTTCATCAGCACCCTGCCCACGTAATGCGGCTTGAAGTAATGACCCTTCAAAAATGACGATAGAAAAGCCCATAATAAATGCGGTCAACAATGAGAGTAGTGGTAGCATTTCATAGCTTTGCCAAATAGGATGGACTTTATACCCTGCTGAAATCATCAATGACCCCATTGATGACTGGTGCATCATCGGCAATAACGCCCCTAGCGCAATGATAAAAAACATCACTTTATTTAAGCGTTTTAATGAAACCTTCCAACCAAAACGTTCACACAGTGCAGGAGCAAACTCCAGTGCCATCACACCGATATAAATCGTCATACACACTGCCGTTTCAAATAGCACCGAATTGGTGTTAAAGAAACCGGGGATGTAAAAGTAAGGCAAGTTCCAGTAACGACCTACGTCAATGGTAATGGATAAACCACCGAGGGAGTAACCGAACAAACTGGCTAATAACGCAGGGCGCACTAACGGGTGATATTCACCGCGGTTAAATACATACACCGCCCAAGCCAGCGCCCAACCGCCACAAGCAAAACCGGTACCAATTAGTAAGTCAAAAGCAATCCAGATCCCCCAAGGATAGCCACCATTTAGGTCAGAAACTGAGCCTAAGCCGAAGACCAAACGTTTAACAATCAAGATGACACAAATCAGCACTAATGGCCCAAAGACCATAATTGGCCAACTGACTAAACGCCCGCCTAACGGCTGCTCTTTATGATGCGTCGTCATTTGAGTCGTCTCCTTCGTGTTTATCATTCTTGGTATTGCGATACACCAAGAAACTCAACCCTGCCAACGCCGCGAGCGGCAATACCATCCCTTTATAAAGGGTGTGCTGGACATATTCAGAACGAGCCCCAGTAGACAACTGCTCCAATTCAGGCAACCCAAGATTTTGATAGGGCACACCTGAAAGAACAATGACTTGTGTGCCACCGCCTTCAAGCTCCCCATAAACATGAGACTCATATTTCGGCACTTTAATCACATTCGGGTCATTGCTATGTAAGGTTTGTCTTGGGTAACCGTACTCATCCCCCACTTTGAGTGTTAAGCGTTTTTTGGCTTCTGCGAGCAATTCTTCCCGCGTCCCGAAAATTACCGCTCCCGTTGGGCAAACTTCGACACAACCGGGCAAGCCACCCTTGTCTAAACGTTCGACACCTTTTTGGTTGCATAACTCGCATTTATGAATCGCACCAAATTTGTCATCGTAAGCATATTTCGGAATATTAAAGGGACACGCCACCATGCAATAGCGGCAGCCAGTACATACGCTGGCATCGTAATGAACAATGCCGGTTTTTGGGTCTTTTTTCAGCGCTTGAACAGGGCAAACCGACACGCAATTAGGGTCAACACAGTGCATACACTGCTTTTTAATGTAGGCATAGCCATCTTTTTCTTGGTCTTTATGAACACCTGTTCCACTGCTCCAAACCTGAATAATATTGTTGGTATAAGGGGTGAGTTTGTCATTATTTGACCAAGTTTGTTCCCCGACCGGGTTACGCTCTGGGTGGTTAATATCTTGGCATTTTGTCACACACGCCTGACACCCAATACACAGGGTCGAGTCATATAGCATCCCCAAAGAATTGGGAATCGGCGGACGGTTTTCAGGCCCCGCCAAACTGGGTGAACTTCCCGCAAGTAATGCTCCCCCTGCGGAGAGTTTAAGAAAATTTCGTCTATTCACGGTTATTCTCCCCGTGAGTCAGTATCTTGTTGGCGTTTTTGACGACCTAATTCACGTACTGCCATCACGCTAACTCCAGCCACTAACCCGACAACACCACCAATTAACCCCACAGCTGTAGATGAAATTTGGCCACCTTCGCGATTATTGACATCCGGTTTATCCACCCGTGGTGTTGGGTTTTCCACGCTCGCCAACTGATGTATCGCTTTGTGAAAGCCGACATTTTCCTCGTTACAGCCATAACAAGGGTGACCAATCGCCACAGGCCAAACACCACCGACATCACAGAATTGCAATGTGGAACAGTTCCCGTAAGTTTCAGGCCCCTTACAGCCTAAATGGTATAAACACCAACCTTCACGATGACCATCATCACCGAACTCTTTTGCGAAGCGGCCCGCATCAAAATGAGGGCGACGTTCGCAGTGTTCATGAATTAATCGACCGTACGCGAACATTGGGCGATTTTTGCTATCCAGTTTTGGTGGACGATTAAACGTAATTAAGTGCGCGACCGTCGCAAGGAAGTTATGTGGATTAGGCGGGCAACCTGGAATATTGATAACGGTTTTATCTTTAATGACTTGATCTAAACCCACGGCTCCTGTTGGGTTATCTCCTGCCGCAGCAACACCGCCCCACGAAGCACAAGAACCAATCGCAATCACGGCCGCGGCGTGTTCAGCCACTTCACGAATATGTTCAACAATCGGTTTCCCCGCCACCATACAATAAATACCGTTATCTTTTAGCGGGATAGAACCATCGACGACTAAAACATATTTTCCTTTGTACTTTTCAATTGCATCATGTTTATTTTGCTCAACTTGCTCACCAAAGGCGGCAGACAACACCTCGTGGTATTCCAATGAAATAGTATCGAGAATTAAATTTTCCAAAGTTGGATGGGTTGAACACAGCAAAGATTCCGTACACCCCGTACACTCTTGGGCACCAATCCAAATGACAGGAGGTCGAGCTGGGTCACTAATAGATTCAGCTATTTGGGCAGCAGCCTTCCCGCTTAATCCCATTGTCGCTGCTAATGCTGTACATAACTTCATAAAATCACGGCGGTTAATGCCATGCGAAGAAATAATAGAGTTATCTCCTATCATTCTTTTTTCCTATTATTATGGGTGGCTTAAAACCTATTCATTAGAAGGAAATTTTTGTTTATTATCTTAAGGTTATAAATACCACAAGGCCCTATACACAAATGATGCATACGCTTTTTGTTTGTATTTATCTATTTAAGAAGCCAACAAAACCAACTCTAATGAAATAAATTCTTATTTAAGTAACCTGATGCATAAATATAAAATAAGATCCTATTCCTACCGCTCCTAAATCATTTGATCTTCATCAATAGGCAATAAGAAATTTTATTTTTTTTATATATTTGCTAGAAAAATCGATTCAGTAACCTGTGTTAAAACAAGAGGAAAAATATAAAAAAAATAGATTTGATTTTCAATACTGCGTTATACATCACATCATTTAAAATAAAAAACCATTTATTTTTCATTATGATACTTAGATTTATTGTCGTAATATAATTAATTAAGCAGAATAGGTGTATTAATAAAAATCCAACTATTAATATAAAAACAAATATGTCAAATAAGAATCAATATCAAAAAGACAATATAATCTATTAAAATGAAAAGCTGAAAAATAGGTAGATATACAATCCTATAAATATAATACTGCCCATCAGTAATAGATTAATTTTTCAACATCGCAGAAGCGATAGCGACTTGCCCCAATGATAGCCCACCATCTCCCATAGGAAATTGTTTTGCATATAACACATCGAACTCAGATAGGTTATTCACTAATAGTTCTCGCAATAGTTGGTTATGAATCACACCACCTGACAAAACAATTTTCTTAGTACCATATTGGTTCGCTGATTTCCTTGCTAGCTCAGCAAAACCTTCCGCTAACGCTACATGAAATGCATGTGCGCGTTGTGGTTTAGGCGCACAGTACGCCATCCATTGCTGCCAAAATGTATGTAAATCTAATTGTTGACCAACTAACGGCATAGTGACCGGATGTACGCTCACGGGAGATTTCATTGCAATCGCTTCCAGTTGGCAAGCGGCCTCCCCTTCCCAACTAGTTTGTGCCGTACAAATACCTAACGCCGCAGCAACCGCATCAAAAAGCCGCCCAGTAGATGAAGCCGTTGGGCTATTAATTCCTTTATCAATCGCCTTTTGTAAGCCTTGCCAAGGAAATGACATTAAATAAGCAACGCTCTCTTGCTTTTGCCACTGGGGGACAAATTGTAAACAATGCGCAAGGAAATTACGCCATGGCTGCCGAGAAGCTAATTCCCCTCCCGGCAGTGCAACTGGGGGCAAGCCTCCTAGGTATTGACTGGATTTATAATCCACTAGTAAGCATTCACCTCCCCATAGCCGGTGGTCATCACCATACCCCAAACCATCCAAAGCTAACCCAATGACTTTACTTCCATTTAGTGGTAAACCATGCTCAACCATTACCGCTGCGATATGCGCATGATGATGCTGCACTTTTATCAATGGGATTCGTAATTGCTGTGATAACGCCTCGCCATAGCGCGTACTCACATAATTAGGATGCATATCAGAAACTATAGCGGTTGGCGTAAAACGATAAATAGATTCAAATAATGCAATCGCAGACTGGTATTGTTCAAAAATATCCATGTCATCAAGGTCGCCTAGGTGTTGGCTCATTACTGCACTTTTGTCTCGCAATAAACAAAAGGTATTTTTAAGATCAGCCCCTAAAGCCAGTATTGGTGGGGAATTTTCAAACCCTTTAGGTAAATCAATCGAATCAGGGACATAGCCCCGCGCACGACGGAGCATTTCCGCTTGCCCATCATGATAACGCACCAGTGAGTCATCTGCACGTTGGACAATATCGCGGTTATGAGTGAGGAAAAAATCAGCAATATCCGTTAAATCAGCCAGAGCAGCTTGCTCACTCAATACAGGGGGCTTTCCTGATACATTTCCTGATGTCATCACTAATGGGCAATTAACTTGTGCCATCAATAGCTGTTGCAACGGATTAGAAGGTAACATAACACCTATTTCCGCTAGCTTTGGCGCAATATATTGGCTTAATACATGATTTTTCCAATTTTTAATCAACACAATCGGTGCGGCAGGGCTTTTTAATAATGCACATAGGCCATCACTAAGCGGCATATTGTGCAACTCTAACCAATTCAGTGATGGAACCATTACCGCAAGTGGCTTAGTTGGTCGGCATTTACGTACGCGCAAAGCTTCTACCGCCTGATCATTACTCGCATCACAAGCAAGGTGAAAACCCCCGATCCCCTTAATGGCAACAATTTTACCTGCCAATAACTGCTGAGCTGCCAAGACTAATGCGTTCTCTTTATTTGCAATCGTTTTTCCTGATGGGTCGCACAATTTAATTTCAGGACCACACACCGCGCACGCATTAGGTTGCGCATGAAATCGTCTATCTGCGGGGGATTGATATTCCTCTAAGCAATTAGGACACAAAGGAAAATCGGCCATTGCGGTATTGGGTCTATCATAAGGCATATGACGAATAATAGTGAAACGGGGGCCGCAATGCGTACAGTTTGTAAACGGGTAATGAAAACGCCGATTTGATAGGGCAAAAAGCTCTTGTTGGCACGCATCACAAGTGGCAGCATCTGGAATTACTTGCGTGTCCATTTTACCTTCACCACTACGGCGAATAGTAAAAGTATCGGGTAATTTATCCCATTGAAAAGGTTGCGGTTCAATACTTTCTATATGGGCTAATGGCGGACAATGTTGGTACAATAACTGAGTAAATTCAGTGAGATCCGAACCAATACATAAACGCACTAGCACCCCTTCACCATCATTACAAACATCACCTAATAATTTGCATTGGTGGGCTAACTGCCAAATATAGGGGCGAAACCCCACACCTTGCACTTTCCCTTTGATGCGTAACTGTATACCACTTTTCACTGAGATATCCCCTTAGCACTGTGAGGGTATTTTCGCGCTAAAACATAAAAAAAACTTCACTTGAGATCAAGAAAAGTTGTGGAAATACAATTGGCAGACTCATTTTTCAAAAACCGAACCAATTATTTAGTAATACAATAATAATTCCATTTAAAAATAGAGCCTATTATTTATTCATTAATAACCCTAAACAAAGTTAAATATAAATTTAAAATCCAATTTAAATAGGATGAGCAAACAATATAACTTTCTCTATTAAATAATATTAGAATTATAGTTAAATTGAATAATTATTTTCAGAACTATTCTCTATTAATTAACATAAATAATCTTCTAAATCATTCACCTAGTCCATAAGAACGATAGTATCCCACCACACATAAACGTAGAGTTATTCATATGTTAACAATATACCAATACCCTGCAATGAATAAATATTATTCATAAAACTCAATCTATTAATAATATAAAGAGGTGATATTTTGAAACTAAAACAACTCTTCGTTTCTCTTTCTATCGGTGCTGCGCTATTTGGTGTTAGCCATCTTACTAGTGCAGATGAAATTATTACGCTTGGAACAAAAGGCGGTCCTTCCTTATTAAATGAAAAACGCTTGCCGCAATCGACGGCATTTATCAAGAACGATAAAATATACTTATTTGATGCGGGATACGGAGCAAGTTTGCGATTAGTTCAATCAAAAGCCCCATTAAAAAATCTTGATTCTATCTTTATTACCCACCTCCACAGTGATCATGTTGCCGATTACCCAGCCCTACTGTTAAATGCATGGAACAGTGGTTTAAATCATAATATCGCTGTTTATGGCCCTGTTGGAACGGAAAGTATGACAAAAGGTGTTTGGGATACTTTTAGTCGCGATATTGATTTACGCGTTAAAGATGAAGGTAAACCTGATTTGCGCCAAATAGTTACAGCAAAAGATATTCAAGAAGGCCCTGTACTCAAAAATGATGATGTCGACATTAGTGCCTTATTTGTTCCACACCCACCTTTTAACTCAGACGAAGCTCTCGCTTATAAAATACAATCTGGCGGAAAAACTATCGTTATTACTGGTGATATGATTGATAATAGCCAAATTATTGAATTTGCTAAAGATGCTGATTACTTAATTAGTGAAGTCGTCTTAGTCTCTGGTGTGGAAAATTTAGCCAACCGTATCGGCAACGGTTCAACGCTGGCAAAAGCGATTATTTCTCACCATACAACAGCAGAAGATGTCGGAAAAATAGCCAAGCAAGCTAATGTAAAACACCTTGTCCTAACCCACTTAGTCCCCGCGGATGACCCATCGATTACTGATGATGTGTGGATTAATGAAGTCAGAAAACAATACTCAGGCCCTGTGACGGTCAGTAAAGACTTGCAACGCTTTGAGGTGAAATAAGTTATTTGAATATACCATCAATAGGATATTAAGAGCTTATATGCAATATCCTATTGATATTAATTTATATATTGAGCTTATTATTCTATAGATTATTTTTCACATTTCTCCATGACTTCCTTCCCAAACACCATAAACGAGTAGTCCTATTTGAATAAACCTATCGAAAGTTTCTCATATGAAACCAAACTCCATCATAACCTCGACACACCCCACATTTTGAAACGAATATTTTACATTTAACCAACATTTGATTGACTAATAATCACCCATACAATTAATCTGGTTTTAAATAAAAAACAATGTTTCTCATATGAAACAAAATGTTACAACACATTCAAAAGGAGAAAACCATGAGCTGGATTGCTGTCTGCGATGTCTCACAAGTTCAAGAAGAATTTCCTTTTTCAGCCAAAGTTGATGATGCCGAAATTGGGATCTTCTTAGTTGAAGACCAATATTATGCCTTAGAAGATGTTTGCCCACATGCCTATGCCCTGTTAAGCCAAGGTTTTGTTGAAGATGGCAAAGTGGAATGCCCATTACATGAAGCCGTTTTCGATATTAAAACGGGTAAATGTTTACGCGAACCTGGTGGGCGAGATCTCAAAACCTACCAGACACGCATTCACGATAACCGAATCGAAATCAGTTTGATTGAGGAGTAGAAATGGAACCTATTCAAAATATTAATCCGTATTTACCAGCAAATAATCAAATTATCCCAGCACGAGAAGGTGGTAAAGGCAGTATCCAAGCGCCAGGAAGTGCACCAAATATCGTTTGGCAAACACGTTCACGTATGCCTGATGAGTATGAAAACAAACTCATTTTTGCACTGGAAACGCTATTCGCTGCAGGCACTGAATCACTTGAAGAATTAGTTAGTGCATTAAATCAACAACAACTATATGACCGACAAGGGCAACCTTGGTCCACAAGCAGTTTCCGCGAATTTCTTCTCGTCAATGGTTACTAGCACATTGTCATACTAAGAAAAGAAAACAAAAACACCTTTGATAAACGGAAGCAAATGATGATGACAAATACACAACTTCAAAACTACCAAGATTATTTGGATGTCGGATTACGTGGGCAATGGTACCCCGTTTTATCCAGTTGGGAAGTCAGTAGTAACCCTATCGGTATTACTCGCTTAGAAGAACAAATCGTGCTTTGGCGTGATGATAAAGGCCAAATTCATGCTTTAGAAGATAGATGCCCTCACCGTGGTGCCCGTTTATCAATGGGTTGGAACTTAGGTGAACGCATTGCCTGCTGGTATCACGGTGTCGAAGTCGGTGGAGATGGCATCGTTAAAGATGTTCCAGCGGTCAGTCAATGCCCTCTTGAAGGTCAAAAATGTTTAAAAACCTATCCCGTTCAAGAAGTCCATGGTGCCATTTTCCTCTATTTTGCGGTAATTGACGGTGAAACGCCTCCCACCCTCGAATTTCCTGAAGAATTAGCTGATGACGAAAACCACAGCAATTTCCTCTGTACCGCATCGTGGAAGTGCAATTACCAATATGCACTCGAAAACGTGATGGACCCAATGCATGGCACCTATCTCCATTCATCATCACACTCAATGGCAGAAGGTGACAAACAATCAGAAATGATCCTAGAAGCAACAAAAAATGGCTTTATTTTCCGTAAAAATGACCAAATAGGTGTCAACTTTGACTGGGTGGAATTCGCGAGTACGGGTGCAAATTGGCTGCGTTTATCTATCCCATATCAAAAACGCTTCGGCCCTGGTGGGCACTTTTGGATTATCGGCATGGTCGTACCTGAAGACCGTCACCATACTCGTGTTTTCTTTTGGCGTATTCGCAAAGTGAAAGACTGGCAACGTGATTTATGGCGCTTTATGTACCGCAACCGCCTAGAAGGACTGCATTGGGATGTTTTAGAACAAGATCGCATTATTTTAGAAAACCTCACACCAAATGCACGTGATAAAGAATTTCTTTATCAGCACGATGTGGGTTTATCCCGCCTACGCCGCATTATGCAACGCGAAGCGAAGAAGCAGTTTGACTTAATCAACAATAAGGAAACTGAAAATGCATGATATCTTGGCAGGAAAACGCATTGTAATCACAGGAGCCGCAAGAGGGCTTGGCTTGAGTTTTGCGCAAGCTGCTGCCGAACAAGGTGCTCAAGTTATCTTGTGTGACATCCTAGAACAACGATTACAAGAAAGTGTCGAGTCCTTACAACAACAAGGGTTTGAAGCCCAAGGTGTTTCTCTCGACTTAGCGGATCCTGACTCAATCACTCATGTATTCAACAGTATTGGTCAACAAGGCGCAATTGATGGGCTGATTAATAATGCAGCTCTGGCAACCGGAGTGGGTGGGAAGCTGCTCGACGAATATGACTTGGCGCTATGGGATAAGGTCATGACAGTGAACGTCAGAGGAACTTGGTTAGTCACCAAAGCCGCTCTCCCCTTTTTAAAGCAGAGTTCCCGCGGCAAAATTATCAATATTGCCTCTGATACCGCACTTTGGGGAGCCCCTAAGCTCATGGCTTATGTCGCCAGTAAAGGCGCAATCATCAGTATGACCCGCTCAATGGCACGTGAACTCGGCGTTCACCGTATTTGCGTCAACGCGATTGCCCCTGGGCTCACTAAAGTCGAAGCGACCGAATACGTTCCCGCTGAGCGCCACCAGCTATATGAAAATGGCAGAGCATTACAAGGAGAGCAGATGCCCGAAGACGTTACGGGAACCGCTTTGTATTTGCTTTCGCCCATGGCCGATTTTGTCACAGGCCAGCTAATCCCAGTTAATGGTGGCTTTATTTTTAACTAATTTCGCCATTCAGTCGGTAAAGAGGTGAGGACCATGAATTCAACGTGTAAATATCTAGTACCCGGTTTGGAAAAAGGGCTACAGCTTCTTCTGTTACTCGCTCAACAGCATCGCGAATTGACATTTGCAGAGATCCTCCGCTTAGTCGATATGCCCAAAGCAACGGCTTACCGTGCGATCCAAACCTTAGTGCACTTGGATTTCCTCGTCCAACATCCACGTACTGGAGCATTTTCATTAGGCCGCAAAGTACTCAGCCTTGGTCTTGGCTATATTGCATCACTCGATTTAACCCAGTTAGGCCAGCCCATTATCGAGCAACTCAGAGACCGAAGCCAATGTAACAGCCATTTAGTCATTCGAGATGGCCGGGACATTATTTATATCGCCAGAGTCAGTGGTGCAGAATCAAAGATTAACCATGTTAGCGTAGGCACGCGTTTATCAGCGCACCGAACCTCACTGGGTCGAATGCTACTCAGCGGGTTAACTCGCGCTGAATTTGATGCGCTTTACCCTGATGATGAACTCCCCGATAACGCAGGCTGTAAGCAGGAATTTTGGCAAATGATCCAAGCTGACAAACTGCGAGGCTATGTGATTGGCGAATCATTTTACCGTCGGGGGATTTCATCCATTGTTTACCCTGTTTATAACCAAACGAATGGCGTAGAAGCGGTAATTAGCATCATGGTGCCAATGAGTAGCATCCCTGCACAAGAGTGCCGGCGATTACAAAATGAAGTGAGCTATGCAGCCCAAAAACTCACTGAATTTATTGGTGGCATGAGCCAAGCAAAAGCCGTTTAGCGTTAACCAAATATCATCCACACATTTTTAGGTTTATTGCCATAAGCCTCAGGTTCTTTTTGTCCAAAAAAACCTTTGGCAATAACACCAATCGATAGAGGACTTTACAATGTCAGTGATTGGAATAGAAAAATTAGAATTTGGTGTTGAAGATATCCCTAGCTGCCAGAAATTTTTACATGATTTTGGCCTCAAAGCGGCCTCTGATAACGCCTCGTTATTCACGACCTTATCTGGTGCAGAAATACAGTTATTTTCACACCAAGACCCAAATCTGCCAGCCCCTTTTGAAGCGGGTTCAACACTACACCGCATTACATGGGGTGTTGAAAACTCGGATAAACTCCAAGAGATCATTGAGAAAATTAGGCCCTGTGATGGCTTTCAACTGACGCCAGATGGCGCACAATGCCGTGACCCAAATGGCATGACTGTCGCTTTCACCATCAGCAAACAAAAAACGGTTGAATTAGAGGTCACCGCTATCAACCAATGGGGAGATATTCGCCGCATTGATAAACCCAGCCCGGTTTACGAAAAAGCCACTCCTATTAACGTCGGCCACGTGGTATTTTTTGTTGATGACTTACCTTCTACAGAAGCGTTCTATTGCCAAAAACTGGGTTTTCAAGTTTCTGACCGTTATATCGACCGTGCCGTCTTTTTACGGACACAAATAAACGGTTGCCACCATAACCTGTTTTTGCTGAAGCTTCCTCATCGTGGCAGCGGCCTCAACCATGTCGCTTTTACGGTTCGTGATATCCATGAAGTGATTGGCGGCGGCCTAGCAATGAACCGTCATCAATGGAGCACCTTTATTGGTCCAGGCCGACACCCTATCTCATCCGCTTACTTTTGGTATGTCAACAGCCCAACAGGTGGTGCTTTCGAATATTACACCAATGATGATTACCTTACCGATAAGTGGCACCCGCGCGAACTGGAACATTCCTTAGTGTCATTTACGGAATGGGCTGTAGAAGGCGGTCTCGATTATGAAACTCGCCGCCAAGTTAAGGAGTAACACCATGAGCTCATTAATCCAAGGCGGTATTGTCATTATCGGCGGGGGCCAGGCTGGTGGCTGGGCGGCAAAAACCCTACGAGATGAAGGCTATCAAGGTATTATTTCGGTGATCAGCGATGAAAACCATGATTTTTATGAGCGCCCACCGCTGTCTAAAGCGGCACTGACGCAGGAGAGTTTATCGTTATCACGTTTATTCAGCGAACAAGAAACTCACGCCTTAAATTTACAATGGTTTCGCCCACTACGTGCCACCAAAATTGATGGCCAAAACCAATACGTTCATTTAAGTGATGGCCGTGTCATTACGTTTGACAAATTACTGCTCGCGACAGGCGGCCGGCCTCGCTATCTGTCAAGCCGCTGGCAGCAACACCCGAAAGTCTTTGCCTTACGTTCGTGGGATGACGCGCTGCAATTGCGCAGCGCCCTGCTATTGGCTCGAAAAATTGCCATTATTGGGGGTGGTTGGATTGGCTTAGAAGTCGCTGCTTCCGCACGAAAAATGGGTATTGATGTCACAATTTTTGAGCGGCAAAGCCGATTGTGCGAACGCAGTGTGCCGCAAAATGTTTCAGAGGCTCTGGCACTACGTCATACACAAGCGGGCGTTCATGTCATAACCGATTGTGGAAATATCGAACTTGGCGAGCCGACAACAACTGGATTACAAATTAGTTGCCAAAAGCAGCCTTCGCAAAACTTCGATCTCGCTGTTATGGGGATTGGTGTTGAATTAAATCTCGAACTAGCCAAAGAAGCAGGGCTTGATGTCACCCACGGTATTGTGATTAATCACCAAGGGCAAACTTCTCACCCCAATATTTATGCTGCGGGAGACGTCGCTTGCCATCCCACACTGTCTTTATGTTTACAGTCATGGGCTTATGCGCAAAACCAAGCTATCACCACAGCAAAAGCCATGCTTAACCCACAATCTGAAGGGTTTAATGAACTCGCTTGGTTATGGTCAGATCAATACCAAGACAACATCCAAATTTTAGGTGTCCCAACCTCACAAAAATTAAATCATATTCAACGGCATACTCCTGATTCAGAGGTTCATTTTGCTTTAAATGAAAGCAATGAATTGGTGCAAATGATTGCATTTAATGATGCTCGTGCCATCAAGCTAGGTAAACGTTGGATACAAGGCCACCGCAAATTGGACCCTTCACAACTTGCTGATCCCACATTTTCACTAATGTCACTGAAATAGTGTTCAGCAAGGAGAAATCTCATGGCTAACCAGACTATAACCTTACGAAATTCAGAACCTGATCAAATCGAGCAAGATGTTCCTGAAAAGATCAATTGGTTGATCCCAATTGGCCTGTTTTCCTGTGTACTACTGGCTTTCTTCGATAAAATCAGTATTGCGGCTCTATTTTCTGACGAAAAATTTCAGCAAGCTCTGGGAATTGATTTTGACCCAACCCGTTTAGGGTTACTGATGAGCGCATTTTTATTCGCTTATGGTGTTTCTTCCATGCTGCTAAGCGGCATTGGTGATAAATTTCACCCCACCAAAATGCTGTTATTTATGGTCAGTAGCTGGTGTTTTCTCATGATTTTTATGGGATTCACACACCACTATGGCACGATGGTTTTTCTGCGTGTATTGCTAGGAATTGCCGAAGGGCCTTTGCTGGCAATCGCTTATGCCATTGTGCGCCGTACCTTTCCGCCAAAAATGCAAGCTCGAGCCACTATGATGTGGTTATTAGGCACACCGTTAGGCGCAGCGTTAGGCTTTCCTATCTCATTGTATTTACTTAATAACTATGGTTGGCAAAGTACATTTTTTGTCATGGCGGCCTTTACCGTTCCTGTTTGGTGGTTAGTGGTCATTGGTATCCGTCACCCTAATTTAGTCAACCGCCAAGCACAAACGAAAAATACAGCGGGTGAAGCACTGCCTGCCGAGCAACTGGCCGCGATGCGAGCCCATAAAAAACGCTTATTCCAAAATAGCCATTTTTGGATTATCTGCATGTTTAATATCGCTTTTCTTATCTATCTTTGGGGGATGAATGGTTGGTTACCTAGCTATTTAATTAAAGGTAAGTCTATCCACTTGGAACATGCTGGGATCCTGTCATCCCTTCCCTTTATCGCCATGTTATTTGGTGAGGCTATCGGATCATGGTTATCAGATCGCTACGATCGCCGCGCACTCGTTTGTTTTATTTCATTACTTGGTGCCGTCCTAGGTCTTGCTGGCGTGTTATTTCTCACTGGCACTTACAGCATCATTCTTATGATGGCGTTTAGCATGTTCATGTGGGGGGCAGGCGCACCAAATATCTTTGCCCTACTCGCAAAAGCCACACAAAAACAGGTCAGTGCATTAGCAGGCGGTATTTTCAATGGGTTAGGAAACCTGGCCGGCGCTGCTGCACCGCTGGCAATGGGAGTTCTTATTACCGTCACTCACACTATGGATAGCGGGCTGTTATTTATCGTCGTCATAGGTTTATTCGGCAGCTTATTACTAGTGCCTTTACTGAAAAAATATTAATTCATTTTTTATTGGAGATAACACCATGTCACAACCGCAAATCAAACCACAAGATATTCCAATGGCACAATGGATTGAGTCACGCATTGCTCGCCTTGAAGGACGTAAATATGACTGGAATGCTCTGAAATTCCAAGCGGATTACGACCCTAAATATCGCCGCGCACAAATGCGCTATATCGGCACTGGTGCGACTGGCGTTGCTAATGATGTCAACACCGTTCCCGCAGAGAACTTTACCTTCTCTACCATGGTTCTTCCTGCCAAGTGCGAAGGCCCATTACACCTGCACCCCGATGTTGAAGAAGTGTTCTTTATGTTGAAAGGCACCATCACGTTGTTTGTAAAAGATGGCAATGAGGAATATGAAACGGTTCTCAAAGAGCGTGACCTGATCTCAGTTCCTGCGGGCATTTATCGTGGCTTATTTAACCACGGGGAAGAAGAAGCCTTAATGTGCGTCATGATCGGTACACCAAAACCGGCGATCCCGACATATCCCGAAGATCACCCTTTATCAAAAGTTAAACGTAACTAACAGGAGTCGTCAGTGATGAATTTGCTCAATAAAAAACTCCCAGAACCACAGGTGGCAGACTTTGGGCCATATCGCCTAAGTTGGCGGGAAGCCGGCCAAGGGCACCCTGTCGTATTACTGCATGGTATCAGCTCTGGTTCTGCTTCATGGGTAAGCCAACTGATGAGCCCATCACTGACAGACCATTACCATCTCTATAGCTGGGATGCTCCCGGCTATTTAGAAAGCCGTGATCTAGAGACGACAACACCTACCGCAATTGATTACGCAAATGCATTAAATGCTTTTATTGATAAATTAGTCTTATCACCCATCGTGTTAGTGGGGCACTCCCTTGGCGCCATAATGGCAAGCGCTTTTGCAGCGCAATATCCCAATAAAGTGAAAGGCTTAATATTAGCGAACCCCGCGCAAGGTTATGCCACAAAATGCCCTGACCAACAAAAGCAAGTTTACCAACAGCGACAAGATATTGTTTTTAGTTCCGGTATTGAGGCATATGCGCAAAACCGTGCTGCTACGCTGCTATCGGCCAACGCAACTACCGAGAAAGTCAATTGGGTTCAACAGAACATGAAGAAGCTCAACCCCACAGGTTTCTTAGCTGCTGCGTGGATGCTAGCTCATGATGACATCAGCCAATATTTAAATCGCTATGATGGCCCATTGGAAATACTGGTTGGCACAGAAGATACCATTACGCCACCAGCACAAGTAGAACGACTCGCACGACAAAAAAACTGCCCTTACTTTCTGATAAACCAAGCGGGACACGCCAGTTATTTAGATGCGCCAGACGCCTTTAACCACCACTTACAACAATTTTTAGAGACGCTCTATTGCCAAGCCGAATAAAGGAAGACTCATGAATTTACAGTTAAATAACCGTGTTGCTGTCGTGACAGGAGGAAGCTCCGGCATCGGCTTTGCAACCGTCAAACTCTTACTGGATGAAGGCTGTAAAGTGGCATTCTGCGGCCGTGATCAAGACAAACTTCAGCAAGCGCTCACAACATTACAAGAGCTCTACCCCCAAGGGCATTTTATCGCACACTCTTGTGATGTTCTTGATAAAACACAAACCGAAGCCTTCGCAAAACAGGTTCATCAGCAATATGGCCAAGTCGATATATTGATTAACAACGCAGGACAAGGCTATGTCGCAAGCTATACAGATACCCCTGAAGAAGCGTGGTTACATGAAGCCCAACTCAAACTATTTGGAGTCATTAACCCGGTGAATGCGTTTTTATCATTCTTAGAGCAATCCAATATTGCATCAATTACCTGCGTTAACTCGCTATTAGCATTACAGCCTGAGCCGCATATGGTCGCCACCTCGGCAGCTCGAGCTGCACTATTAAACATGACACTAAACTTGTCGAAAACACTGTTACCTAAAGGGATCCGCGTGAACTCTATTTTACTTGGCATGGTGGAGTCCGACCAATGGCGACGTCGCTTCGAAAATCGCACTGACAAGAATCTCGATTGGGAACAATGGATTGGCGATATCGCTAAAAAAAGAGGCATACCAATGCAACGTTTAGGAAAACCCGAAGAGCCCGCGCGTGCCTTAGTCTTTCTAGCCTCTCCCATGGCGTCGTTTACCTCGGGTGCCGCTTTAGATGTTTCAGGTGGCTTTAGCCATCATATTTAAAGGACTTAATGATGAAAACACTCATGTTGATTGGTTATGGTGCAATGGCGCAAGAAGTGATTACTCGCTTACCTGATGAGATAGCCCTACGTTACATTGTTGCCCGGCCCCATCACCATCAAGCCATTTTGGAACGCTTTAAAGGGGCCGTTACACCTATCGATAGCCTTGATAATAATATCGTTCCCCCTGATTTAGTGTTGGAGTGTGCGGGGCACCAAGCCGTTAAGCAATATGCACCAACGGTACTAGAAAGAGGCTGGACACTGGCCATTATCTCTACAGGTGCACTTGCAGACACGGACTTTGAACAACACTTGGTCGCCTTAACCCAACGCCACCACAGCCAGTTGATCCCACTGACTGGCGCTGTTGCAGGGCTTGATGGCTTACGTGCGGCAAAAGAAGCCAATATCACTCAGGTGACCTACCAGTCACGTAAAAGCCCCGCAAGTTGGCGCAATGGCGCGGCTGAGCGTTATGTCGATTTGTCACAAGTGACACAGCCTACGGTGTTCTTTAGTGGCAGTGCTCGTGAAGCAGCTCTGAATTTTCCCGCAAATGCCAATGTCGCTGCCACTATCGCGCTGTATGGCATTGGGATGGATGCCACACAAGTTCAATTAGTTGTTGACCCAAACACCACACACAATTCACATCGCATTGATGTTATGGGTGATTTTGGCCATTTCTGTATTGAACTCAATGGAAATCCTCTCCCCTCCAACCCAAAAACATCGATGTTAGCCGCCTTAAGTGCTGTTGAAATTTGTCGTCGTATCGCTGGGCAGCAAGCTATTTAATAGGAGCCAAATAATGAACAACATGGATATTTTTGTTGGTGGTCAATGGCAGCAAGGTCGCGGACCTGAAATGCAGTCGCGTTTTCCGGGAGATAACCAAGTGATTGCCACCCTCAACAGTGCAAGTTTGGAAGATGTCGAAGACGCCGTGATTGCAGCCGATATGGCCTGGAGGATGCCTTCTTGGCGCAACCTTCCCGCTCACCAACGGGCGGCTATCTTATACAAGGTTAGTCGCTTAATTGATGAAAACTGCGAAGCATTAACCCAATTACAAACCTTAGATAACGGCAAGCCTTGGGCAGAAGCGCGTGGCTTAGTAATGAGCGCAGCAGCAACTGCTCGCTACTTTGCCGCGGTTTGTGAAGTCTCAGGTGGTGAGCTTCCGCCTCGCCGCCAGCCAGAACTGATGACCATAAGTACTTACCAACCCATTGGCGTGATCGCCGCAATCACGCCATGGAACTCCCCGATTGCCAGTGATATGCAAAAAATTGCCCCAGCGATTGCCGCCGGTAACGCGGTCATTTTAAAACCTGCGGAAGCCACACCTCTAATTTCATTAAAATTAGCTGAGCTATTTGAGCAAGCGGGTTTACCCAGCGGCCTATTGAGCGTGCTCCCGGGTAAAGGTTCGATTGTCGGTGATGCACTGGTTCGCCACCCTCTGGTGAAAAAAATCTCCTTTACGGGTGGCACCAATACGGGACGACAACTGGCTCACATTGCGGCAGATAAACTTATCACCACGTCACTCGAACTTGGGGGTAAATCCCCAACTATCGTGTTGTCAGACGCTGACCTTGATATTGCTGCACACGGTGTTTGCTACGGTATCTTTAGTTCGATGGGGCAAGCCTGCATCGCGGGTTCGCGTCTGTTTGTGGCTAAAGATATCTACTCATCTTTTATGGAAAAATTAACGCAACTGACCCGCAACCTGATTATTGGTGACCCAAGGCAAGAGCGCGTTCATTTGGGGCCATTAATCTCCCCTTCGCACCGAGACAGCGTCAGAAACTATGTCGAACAAGCCGTACAACAAGGCGGGAAGATCCGTATTGGTGGAACTGCACCGGCTGACCCTGTACTCCAAGATGGCAACTATTTTTTACCGACGATTATCGAAGGCTTAAATAACCAATCTACTGTTTGCCAAGAAGAAATTTTCGGTCCCGTACTCGTCGTTATGCCATTTGATGATGAAGACGATTTAATTCAACAAGCTAATGATTCTGTTTATGGGCTTGCAGCAGGCATTTGGACAAAAGATTACACCCGGGCGTTTAAGCTCGCCGATGCGCTTGATGTCGGTACCGTTTGGGTTAATACCTATAAAGTTTTTTCTATTTCAACGCCATTTGGCGGCTTTAAAGAAAGTGGCATCGGTCGTGAAAAAGGCATTGAAAGCCTCAAAGCCTATATGCAACAAAAAAGCCTATTTCTAGCACTTAACCCACAACCAAACCGTTGGTGTGAATAGCAAATCCGTCACCGGATTATGACAGCATTGAGGAGAATAAAATGTCTGAAATGATTACAGTTGGCGAAGCTATCGCCAGAACACTCGAACAATACCAAGTCACAACGGTTTATGGGGTTATTTCAATTCATAATTTACCCATAGCAGATGCTATCGGGCGCCGAAAAGTGATTGATTTTACGCCAAGTCGTGGGGAGGCAGGAGCCGTTACCATGGCGGATGCACATAGCCGTTTTAGTGGCTTAGGGGTGGCGTTAACCAGTACGGGCGCAGGGGCTGGAAATGCTGTTGGCTCAATGATTGAAGCTATGAATGCATGCTCCCCCATGATCCATATTACTGGGCAAGTTGAAAAAGCTTATCTGGATATGGACGCAGGGTTTATTCATGAAACCCATGACCAACTCGGCTTTTTACGTTCGAGTTCAAAGCAAGCTTTTCGTGTTCATACCCCCGAACAAGCCGTTGCCACTCTACATAAAGCCATTCAGGTTGCTCAAACGATACCTTGCGGCCCTGTCTCTATCGAAATTCCAATTGATATTCAAAGTGCGCAAGTGCCATTATCCGTGCTTAGTGTGCCACTTCTCCCTTCTACGCTGCCTGACTGTTGTACATCGCTAGTCACTGCAATTTGGGATAAACTTCAACACGCTACACAGCCTCTATTATGGGTTGGCGCAGGTGCTCTACAAGCAAAAGATGCTGTCAAACGCCTTGCTGATGCGGGGATTGCCGTCATCAGCAGCACCCATGGGCGAGGTATTTTATCGGATGACCACCCATTCAGCTTACGTGCTTTTCATAATGCAGATTCCATTGATGCATTACTGCGTTCATGTGATTTAACCATCGTCGCTGGCTCGCGTTTACGCAGTAATGAAACCAAAACATGGTCATTACCTTTGCCACATCCCATCATACAAATCGATATAAACCCACTCGCAGCCAATCGAAACTATTTAGCCGACTTAACCGTAACTGGGGATTGCAAAAGTTTACTTGAAGCACTTGCCGATAAAATTGAACAAGCCAAGCGCCCTATCTCTACTCAGTGGAAAAAACAAGTGCAAGAGGCCGTACAGCAGGCAGAAGAGCAACTCAGGCAACAATGTGGCCCTTATAGCCAACTCAGTGATGCCGTGGAGCAAGTCTTACCGAGTAACGGTATTTTTGTCCGAGACATTACGGTATCAGGGAGTTTATGGGGAAGCCGTTTACTCAAAGCGACCCAACCAATGCACAACATTCACTCATTAGCCGGTGCGATTGGTCTAGGACTCGCTATGGCAATTGGCAGTGCCAAAGCAAATCCGAATGTGCCTGTTATTGGCTTAGTGGGTGATGGCGGGTTAATGTTAGGCATAGGTGAATTGGCCACCATGGCACAAGAGCAGCTCCCCATTGTTCTGATTATTATGAATGACCAAGGTTATGGCGTAATGCGAGGTATTCAGGAAAAATATTTTTCAGACCGCCAATACTATAATGAGTTACTCACGCCTTCATTTAGCCAACTCGCTCAATCGATGGGGATTCAGGCATTTACGATAGATAAAGCTACAGATTTCGAATCAACACTACGCCAAGCCGTCGATTTGAAGCAACCTGTTGTCGTTGAAGTGTTAATGAATAGCATTGGCAAAATGAATTTCTCAGGCCCACCACAGAAAAAATTATTTTAACTTTCAAACTAATACGGGTGGCACAAGCCACCCTACTTCATTGATAGATAATGATGCAGTCAAGGCTATAAATTTGGCTTAAAATATTGCGTATAAATAGAAATAGCTTGCTCTTTTAAGACGCCTTTAACCACTTCAGGTTTAAAGGGGCTTTTGGCAAAAATCTCATCGCTACCTAACATAATATTAAAACCTGCAATCTCTGCGAGTTCATCATGAGAAAGGCTATAAACCATCCGACCTAATTGGCTCCATACCATTGCACCGGAACACATACAACATGGCTCACAGCTGGTATACAGCGTATAATCTGATAAATCCATGACTTTATGTTCAGAGCAATACTGGCGTATGAGACCTAACTCCGCATGATAGGTCGGGTCACTTTCAGTATGGATATGATTTTCACCAGTCATAACGACTTGGTTATTTTTAACCAATACCGCACCAAAGGGTTCATTACCATTTTTCGCCGCATCCGTAGCCAAAGCTAAAGCCTGAGTCATAAACTGAATATCCAATTCAAACTGTTGCGCATTGTTTTTCGATTTATTTTCCATATACACTACCTTCATGTGTGGATTTATATAATTTACAAATGGTTTAAATAGATATATCAAGTTTACTGGGCTAGTAAAACATAAAAAATGGCCATTCTCATTAATGCTAAAAAAACTGAGCTATTAGAGAGTCAACGCTAAAGAATGTACCTACTCTAATTTTCAAGTCAGATATTTAGTTTATCACTAACTGCAACTTTATATAAAACAGCTAATTATTGGTAAGAATATGTTAAGCCAATCATTGCATTTGCTGTTCCCGTTTTGAATTCTTCTTCTGGCTTACGTACATAGCCAAAACCCAAGCTAAAACTAATTGGGTTATTTTTTTCAGCGGTACCAGAACGCTGAATATAATATTTCTGTTGGCCTGGAATATTTGGAGCAGAGCCATCTGGGCCAAATTGTAATCGTTGTCCGCTTAAACCTATTACAGCATATCCAACACCTGATGCAGAAGAATCAGCTGTTAGCGTTGAAACCGTAGTTTTATTTGTTGTATCAGATAAATCAACAATTGATACATATACATTTATATTAGGGTCACATTGTAGTGAAAATGATTGTCTTTTTAGGCTTATATTTTCTGATGCGTCTGCCTTTTCAATAATACTTGCTGGAATTTTTTCCATTTCAACAGAGACAATTTTATTTGTTGGTGCACAGCTAGAAACAGTAGCATTAACAGTTATTGGGTTATATTGTACATTAACTATCTCTTGCAGATTTCCAACATCATCATAACACGCATATCGATACATTTTTTGACTTGGAATCACCACACTTCCAATAATTCTATCCGGTCCTTTGTAGATAAAAACACCTATAGTGACTTTAATAGGAGATGCTATTCGTGAATTATTACTTAAACTACCTTCCCAAACGACTGTATTTTTAACCGGTAACGGGACAAAACTTTCGTTAAATCCCCCAATAGGGGAAAATGAAAATCCAGAAATACCAGTTTCAAATAAATAAATCATCGGGTGAGAAGGTGATGCTTGATAAGATTGCCCATTCCAATGAGCTATTGGTTGGTACTCTATTCGACCAAGTGTATAGTTTATACTATTACTATTACATATGCTTATTCCTCTCCGAGAACCAGAGTTTTTAATAATCTCACCAAATGGTATTTGGTCGGCAGGCCCAGTGATCTCTATGTTAGTCATAGAATTAGTATTATACGTGTACTCAGGGATACCAAAAGCTTGACCCGATTGAAATAAAAAAGCAATAAAAAAAAACGTTGTACTACATTGTTTCATATTAATTCCTAATTTTTACTATATGATAAATCCAGTGATTTAATTACGTCATTACTCTCATCATAAAAATTAACCCATATATGGCATGTATTACCTTTACAAATATCGTTTAATTTCACCTTTTCCTCTGGAACTATATTTACTATCCGTTCATTATTATATTGCTTATCTTTTGAAACTGAAATTGTAAAAATAAACTTTGATTTATTAATCAAATAAAACTCTTTATTAAAATTGATTAAACTTATTTTATCATAATCACTTTCTCGTATTTTACGATGTCGATAAATAACTTTAAAATGTGAGCGAATCGCTAGAGAAATAGAATTTTCACCACTATTTAAATCTGACTTTGGAATTGATGTAACAGTTAATTTAATTAATTCATCTGATATATTATCAATTGCTGTTGTTGGTAATATTGTTATAATACTATTACTGTTTCTAGGAAGTAAAAAAAGTGGTGGTGATATGATAAATCTTTTATCACTTAATTCACTTTTTATTAAATAATCACTATTTTCATCATTCATTATTTTTATATTTAATGATTTATTTTCGTTATTAATTAAAAACCGTGTACCAACAAGTGTTGTACCAGAAAATGCATTGGTAATAAAGAAAACAAAAAATATAGCCATTAATATTCTATTAATCATAAGACAACTCGAAATTTGCAATACAGAGCACTTTACCTGCAGAAGAAGTATTTCCTGTTTTAATGTAAGAAGCGTAAAAATTAAAAATATTATTCACTAAGTTATGGTCAATTTTTAAAGTTGTTTTATTATTACTTATATCTATAATTTTTTTATTGTTATCATAAATTCCTATTGCAATATTACTTGCACCAGCATCTGTTTCATCTAAATTTTTTAATAAATTAGTCATTATAGTATCATTTACACCTGTAAATATAATATGAGCAGAATTAATATTTTTAGGGCAATTTTCTAGAACAATTGAAAATGGTGTTTCAGTGAAAGGAATACCGACCAGCTTTCCATTCAAATCGTTAGGATTAAGTCCGACTAGTAAACTAGCTGTATCATTAGAAACAGTGCAGCTACGCTCCATAACATTTGCATTAATGTTAATTTTTATTTGTTCGCTAAAAACAACTCTAGGAAGAAGTAGGAATATTATTAAAAACCCAATAATTTTATTCATAATAAATATCCAAAAAAAGTAAAGATGACGCATCACCTGATCCTATATTTATTTGAGTTGACTTATATCTTAAATAGAAATTCAAGTCATAACTTGGGGTTGTGATAACTTCATTCAAAGCATACTTTGTATTTAATGAAATTTTTTTCCGGTATTTATCTAATATTTCAATAGCAAGTCCGGTAGCAATATCACCTTCAAGACTGTTTGCCTTTCCTAATATTTTCAATAAGGTTGGGTCTTTATCATCTTCCTCCCCAGAAAATTTATATGACATATTATTAACTTTACCAGAACAATTCTCGAGATGTATTGAAATAGGTTGCGTAGCACTAGTCGAGCCAATTTGATTAAAATCACTTGGATTTAAATCTAAAAAATTGATATTTTTAATTAAATCCTTACCCGTCACATTGCAGCTTTGTGTTAATATTTCACCATTAACATTAACTGTGACATCGACTGCGTACGCAAAAAAACCGATGAAGTATATAACTAAAAAAATAATATTTATTTTCATTATATAGTTCCTATTATTGGCACGCCACATTAGCTTTGTTAATATTCTTCATTTTATCATTTTCATCATATTTAATAGAAAACTTACAAAGTTTATCTTTATCTATATTTACTGTATAGCTTGAGTTAGGTTTAACACCAGTTAAATAAACTGTACTATCATCATTTACAATAGATATATTTTTTCCAGAATCATTAACTACTACTGTTCCAAATTTAATTGGTTTTTCTTGATACTGAAGTGAAACTAAAAAATTATACCCTTTACGTACATCAAAAATAACTTTACTGATAGCTCCTCGTGTCGGAGCTACTTTTATAATTTTACCATCAATATCATAACCTGCCCCTAATGATTCAGGTGATAGACCTATATCATTATAGTGATATGCCGTTGCGTAAGGAATTAAAGCGTAACCACTATTATTGATAGTAATATTTTCACCTGTTTTATCCACTTTAGCTCCAGCAGCCCCTTTGGCTTCAACTAAAATTGCAGTATCATTTGCCTCTCTAGCAAAAAGTAAACCACCAGAATGAACAAGGACAGAACCAGTGACTCCATAATCAAGCTCTTTTAAATTATTTGAAAATGATGTTCCAGCGCTAAGTTCTGTTACATCTGCTTTATAACGTAGATTTAAATTTGATTTATTATCATTATTATTATTTATAGTTTGATAAATATTATAATTTAATTTTTCATTTAATGCAGTACCATATAGACTTGTCATAGTGTTATACTTTGAGTCATTGACAGTGGTACTATTTGTAATATACATTCTATTTTTGTCCATCGCATTTGACAATGGGATAGATAATGATAAGTAAAATATATTGTCTGTATTATGGCTATACGTATTTTTATTATAGCTAGCTGATAGTATAATATTATTATACTGAGACAATGTCTTATTCCAGCCTATTTGAATATTTTTAGATTTTAAGTCGCTCCCCCAGTATGAATTAACATTTCCCCATGCATATAATTGTCCATAGTCACCTAAACTTTGAGAAATATTGACTTGAAAGCTGTTCTTTTTCCTTTCATTACTTGAATAAAATAAGTAATCATTTATTTCACCTTTGTAACTATTTCTGTAATTAGCTTCACTAAAAGTATAATAGTCAGATGTTGAGTATCTATATCCTGTCAACTGAATATTTGTACCAATATCACTAAATGATTTCGCATACAATATTCTATATGATCCCCCACTATATTTTTTATCATGTATTTTAGCTTGTGCTTGTATTGTATCAATAGATAAAGCTCCAAATGCACCAATATCTTTACTTAAACCGATTCCAGTAGCTAGATAGCCACTCGCAATTTGATATCCCGTATAAAGAGTTGAATCTAGTGGTAAGCCAATTCCAATTGTCCCTTGAGCAAACTTATCTTTTTTGGCTGATGTTATATCTAGCTGCCCAAAAGTAAGTGAGTAATTATAACTACCTTTTCGTAGTAAATTCGGTAAAGAAGAATATGGAACGATATACTTTGTTACTACGCCTTCACCTGATGTTAGCTCAACTTCATAGTCACCACTTGTACCAACAGAGTTTAAATTATCAATATTATATGGACCTGGATTAATATACTCTTGGTACAATATATTTCCATTTTGTTTAATTGTTATCTTTGATCTAGACTCTGCTATACCTTTAATTGTTGGGCTATATCCTTTTTCGCTATCTGGTAGCATTTCATTTGCAGTAGATAATGTGATACCTATATACGGATTTGAGTCAAAAATCATTGAACCTAAAACAGTTTGTCCTGCAATAAGTGTACTTTTAATTGAATTTATATTTCTTAAGATTGAAATATTATTTGACTTCCATTCATGATTTGATTTTGACCCTATTTTATTCTGATTATAGTATAAGTTTGAACTGATGCGCCAAGCACCTAAGTTCAACCTATTATTTAAATTCAAAAACAGAGAAGAATAGTTACTCATTCTATTATTTCTTGAATATGACCCATTTAAATTGTAATTTGTCATTAGTGCAGAAATACCATCATCCCAATCATTCTCGCTTGCCAAGGTTGATCTAATGGAATTAAGATATATTTGTGGTATTGAGAGTGTTAGTGTTAACTTTGACAAGTCAACATTATAGCTAAAATCATTTATGTATTTATCAATATCAATACACTCATTATCATTTATTTTTGACAGATTAATTTTTTCTTGAGTATCTTTATTAAATGGAATCAAACTCACAATTTCTTTTGTAAAACAAGCTATAACTTTCTTATCATTACTACTTTGCTTGAACTCAACACTAACATTTCTAATAAATCCATCACCAACATTCAAGTTTAAAAAATATTTTCCAGGTGTAACATTATTGCCTGCCGAAAGATAAGACAAATCATCGATAGAAGAAACATCAGAACCTAAAAATAAAGGATTGAAGTAATCTTGCGAATGTAAGTCATTAGAATGTAAAAATAGACTAATCAAAAAAAATTTTCTTATTATTCGCATAGATATACTTCCAGAATTAAACAAAGTTACACTGTATATTTTTTATCTGAACACCATAGTCATTAATGAAATTGAAAAATAATTTTTTACTCTTATCATTATTATTAATATGGATGAATGTTTTTGGTGCTATCGTTTCTGCTTTTGATACTTCAACACCATTTATAGTCAAAGATACTAAATTCATATAAAATGGAGTTGGGTTATCAATTCTTAATTTATTATTTTCATAACTACATTTTAAATCTTTGTATGACTCAAATGAATTTCCTTTAATTTCACTAGGTCTAACAATAAGCTTTATTTTAGTTGTCGTTGATATTAATAATGCATTATCTATCTTCTGTTCTTGTTCTGTTAAAGATGGAATAACTTTTGAGTTTAGATAATATAACTTCTCTCTGTCTTTAGGTAACTGTTCTTTATCCCCAGTAAAAACAACATTCAATAAGCTATCTGAATTTGATTTAATTACAAATAAAGGCGGTGTTATTACAAAATCAGTACTTTTTTTTTCATGATCATCCGATACCCATGATTGAACAAGGTAATTTCCATCTTTATCACTATTATATATTTTTAATGTTATTTGATTTTTTTCAGTTGGATAAATTAATCGAGTTGCTCCTAGTGAGACTCCGCCAGCATAGACCGATTGGCAAAAGAAAAATAAAGATAATATAACGAATATTTTTTTTAGCATATAAACAAGCTCCATGATTAATGATTGGCCATCACTGGCCAATCATTAATAAAATTAATTGTAGGTAAGCATAAAGTTAGCTACAGATTGAACTTTACCAGCAGTTACTACAGCCCCTATTGATTTATAATCAACAGATAATGGAATAGTAGTTGTATCAGTTAAATCAACGTTTGAACTTAATGCGCCAATTTCTAATGGACTACCATCTGGATTAAACAATTGTAGACCTACGTTTTCCGCAGAGCCTGCACCAGCAGTATTTGCTAATAAACCAGGCTTACCATCAACAGTTTGCCCATTGAATGAAATTTGAACTGATTTACGAGTTGCAGTATCACACTCAACCAAATTAATATTGAATGGCTTAGCTCGCATTGCAAGTTGGTCTGCAGCAGTAAAAGTTGTTGTTTTAACTGTATCTAAAGTAACAATTTTGTCAGTATCTGATCCAGAAATTGCACAAGCTCCAGATGTAATCTCACCATTAAATGTTACTTTACCACCATTAACTGTTAATGCAGGGAGAGGATCATTTTCTGCAGCAAATGTTGAACTACAAATAATTGAAGAAACAACTACAGATAATACAGCAAGTTTATTTTTAATATTCATATATATTCCTAATTTATTTAGTTTGTTTTTATTACCGACAGATAATAATTAAAATATAATTATCGCCCATCTTATTTAATAGCATTAAATTTTAATAAAAAACAATTAAATGCCATTTAATCTTTTAGCATTTTTAATTACTTCATTAGTAAAGTAATTCCAGTCCAAGCCAAATATCTCAAGATATTGATTTACCCGTCCTATGGTCAATTGTGTTTTTCCATTTTCATACCTTGAGACTTGTTGTTGGCTTATTTTTAATAATATGGCTAATTCACCTTCTGTGATACCATTTTGTTTTCTTAATTTTTTTAAAAATGAAGACGCCGCACTATTTAATATGTCATTTTCAACTCTCATTTTTATCACCAGAAAATATAATATTAGAGTAGACAATTTAATATTAGAGATAAAATTTAATTATTTTCCTATATCAAGTATCAAGCTATGGACCTGAATTTAATTTATATTTTTCAAATACACAAATATGAATTATTTTCCATTTACTCCTTACACGTGTTGCACCCCGTTTTGTTCATATTTCTCCATTGAAAAACTTGTTTTTACCAACCTTTAATCATGTTACAAACACATAAAATGAAACAATTAATCACAGACTGAAACACAATGCTCAGAGCTTAAGTTAACGTTAACAGTTAGCCGTCTATAGGTTAAATTCTCATCACTCATCCTTATACAGCAAATGATAACGTTAACATTATCATCTGAAAATAAAAAAAAATAAAATAAACATAGTGACTATACCTATGTATATTACTTTATAACTCTAAAAAAGTTAGACAATTTGCTTACAAATTTTACTTTAAAAACACATTAAAACTTACAAAATGATACTGGTAAACATATCTTATCCTATTTGGATAATTTATATTCATACTGAATTGATAAAAAACAAATATAACATTTACACTAAATTACAATACTAATTCCTTATCGTGGAATTTACACATTTATTTTAATACCTAATTGTATGAACTCTACCTAACCCATTAACTTATTTGATATAAATAATATATGTATCTTATTTAATTGGTTATAATTAAATATACGTCCTTTAAAATCTAAAATATTATCCTACTACTCTTAGCACCAAAATTCGCAGAGAGGTACTAGATGCATTAGTATCAAAATGCAATCCTCAGGGGAAAATATTCTACTTACGCGACTATATAAAGAAAAACAAAAAAGATAAGTTTATTCAAATTTGACTACGGAATGAAATGAAAATACCAGCTCTACATGAAATGACTAAAATATATAATTTATGGTTAAACAAGGATAAAGATCCAACCAATGGACTAGATATTATTAAAAAAGAAGAGCAATAACTAACTCAACTTAATAATAACAGGTTTTACTTGAGCAATTAATATATGGCTATGTGAATACTTCCAGTGCCTTTTTCCCATAAGAATATTATCTAAAATATTTTTTGTTAGACATTCAGGTAGTAAAGGACATGATAAAAAACCACTGCTAATTAAATTATTTAGCACCAAAAATAATTATATCTTTAGCGAATAAATGAGCCTAAGAATAATAAGCTAATTGAAATACTATACAACATCACGATACTACAACATGATGCAAGAGCAAACCTGATGAATACAGTTGAAAGACTCGAACTTCGAATTCCTTTAAAACAGCAAAAAATTAAATATATCAAAATAAGATCAATAATGACCGTTGTTATAAGCCCAATTATCGGTATCAACACATTTAATCCTAAGTCATTTAAAAGGATTGTTTAATTTTCTTGTTTTACCCATAAACCGCCAGATATCTAGGGAGTACAACACTAAAGCGATAGAAAAGAACCCAATAACAAAATAATCATTAAATCCGCTAATTAGCACAGCGACACCTGCAACAATCATTACTGCAGTACGCCACTTGAACGAGGAGAGGAAATCAATAATTACATCCAGTAAATCCTGCATACAATTCCTTTTAAGGGCCTTGAGTGAATAGTAACCATATCTACTTTAGGTAGATACTCATAGGGATAAACTAATTATTGATGGTTTTTAATGGATTCAATTCTTGCCATTTAAACGGTTAGTTTTATCTCACTAACGAGTAACCAAAGTAAAGCAGCAACACGTGACAATGATATGCGACCTATATGAGAAGTTAAAACACATTAACATTTAGCCTACAGCAACAAGCACACAGCCCCCAGAACATCCACAAGCGACTTTGTGACCTTCTAGCGCAACAGGGATACCATTAATTTTCATTAAGCTATCACCTTCAACGATAGTGCCGTTTTTTTTACATGAAGGACAATAAACCGAGTCGCCCACACAGGCGACTCCTTGGGTTTGCTTGGCGAGAGAAGAAGCTGTCAGCACCGTACCACCAGTATTCGTCGTATCATTTTTTAAGATAATTTTTCTGCCGTTCACAAGACTACGCATTGCGTTTTTTCTCCTGATCAAGCTTTGCTAAAATCTGTTCGACCTGTTGCTCAAAATCAGTAGGAAGTGGGTTTTTACCAAAAAACAAAAAGGGTTTACGAGCTTGGTAATCGACTGACGAAACGGCATCTCGCCCCTCTTGCATATAAGCATTGAGAAACGTGATAAAACGATGGTTTTCACTGTCGGTGCTGGTCAGGAAACTGGAGTAATGTGAGACATTCGGGCGGTAGAGGATC
>NZ_JAMPOL010000009.1:0-219876 GCF_028480325.1 Providencia sp. PROV182
CCGGTAGGGGCTTGATACGCTTTTCCTTTAATTGCATCGATTGTCGCTTTTTTTATACTACTTACCTTTTCATGAACAATCTGCTCTAACTTAGGTTTGGATTGGACGTATTCACGCTCAACGCTTTGATTAGCAAGTATTACAAGAATACTAAAAGCTCCAATGATGATAGCAATTAAACTAAATCGATTATGAACCATAGACATAGTCATTAATATTCTCTATTAAACCATCCCCAATATAACATCCTAAATAATATTCATTTATTGCTAGTTTACATTATCCCCCTCATTCAGCTTATGAGTGACGCTTTAAAGATAAATAATGTTTTTCTAAATACTTATCGACATGCTTAGCAAGATTAATTAAATCCGCGTAGGCTACAGGCCCTAATTCTGGCATTTGTTCAGCTAGATATTTTTTAGTTGTTAGGCTTAATTTTTTCGATTCATCAATCACGCGCGGGTCTCGAAGTATTGCAGGCTCTACTCCCCAGTTATATTCTGGTGTATTCGTTTTTTGTCTTCCGGCTAAAACCCAATCAATTTTTCCGTGATAAGATTCAACAACCGCTTTTAAGATAGCAATAAAATCTTGATGATTGCGTTCATCTATGGGACGAAAAATTGTGGATGGCAACTCATTAATAGTATCAGCAACATAAAGCTCGCCATCAATAAAGTTAGTGGGGTCAATATACTTTTTCACAAAACGTCGGCTCGTTCTGTTCCACTCAATATCAATATATTTTCTGATAACAAGTATCAATTCACCGCCTTGGTTATTTTCAAGTGTCATTATTTTAATCCTGTAGGCTTGTTAGTAATCGTTAGCTTTCCGTCATTAATACCTTTGATGTGTTTCTCCCAATCCCCTTTAGGAAGAGCCTCAGTTGAAACTCTTGGATCATGTACATACACGTTCTTCTTCAAAGATGACCTATTAAAACAGATTCTGAGCATTTTTTAACTCAGAATCAGCTTAACATTTTAATATAATGTCTTAAAAATAAAAAAAGACTCCTGTTTTTTTATCTAGTGCAGTATTAACTAATAATAATATTGAATTAATTATACTCTCATTGTCTTTATTTGACACATTGTTTAAAATATCTCTTAAATTCTCTATTTTACTCATATCTTGCAAACTCTCATCCTCATAATCATCTATATTTAAGCCTAAATTAGAATTAATTAATTCAAATAAATTAACTTTATTTAATAGATACAATTGGTTATCATTTAAATCTAACTCTAGTAAATCTCCATCAACAGACTCATTGTAATCTAACCTATACATTGCTTCTTTAGAAAGAGGGATAGTGATTATTTTCATTGAGCCTCTTTTATTAGATGAGATTTAATCTTGGTAGACTATGTCTTGTTTGAAATATTTCACTTTATAAACCAACACACGCTAATACCATTAGCGTGTGTTGGTAATTATTTATGAGATTACATCTTCAAGACATTTGGCATTTCTATATATTATTATTCCAGAAAGGCCTACACTTGAGTCTATATAACATAGTAAATTATTTAATGGTAATGCTTTTTTTATTCCAAATTCTTCTTTAATCCACAAAGGAACTTCTTGATACTGCTTAATATCAAATATTATATTTTGTTTTTCAAACTCCGAAAAATCCCAATGTATAACTTGTTCAAATCGTAATTTTTTATTATTAGATAATAATAATTCAAGAACTTCCTCTTCTTCGATATAAAATATACCATGTATATTTACATCATGAAAATTAATGTTATTAATCATTGATTGTCTCTCCAGATTGAAGTGGTCTCCCTGCTGACCTTACTTTGTTTGGTGCAGAATTTGATGGGTATTTCCACTCATGGACATGTGGATCCCCTGCACCATGGTCATGACCATAATCTATATCTTTTACTGGTTTACCTTCTGAGTCATATTTCCTTACTTGAATTAATTCATTCGTTTCTGGATTTCTTTTTTCTAATATATCATCACTAGGGCCTAAATCTCCATTTTTACCTTCTGGTAGCCTATTCTTAGTTCTTTTCCCTTTAACTTGCATATAAACATAAATCACCGGTAATGATGGTATCGGGGTGATTAGAATATAGTCACGTAAATCTTTCGCATCCGGAACCGGTGTAATGTATATCTGTGGCTCACCTTCATGAATTGGAAAACCACCCGCAGAGGTTATATCCGCAGGCTCTGGGATCTGATTGCCACCTGTATGCGGTCTAATATCTAAAGGCGGTGACGGTGGATGTCCCGTATGAATTCGGCTTTCTCCCTCATGGATTTTCGATTGAACGCCCACAAAGTTACCGTTTTTCGCATAACTGATAAAAACATCATCCCCATCATCAGTCGTAAATTTGTACACCTCTGCTGTACTGCCTGCATATCGTAAGCCTTCTGATGCTTGATAGGCCGCCAATGAACGGACTTTTTGCGTCTCCGCTTCTGAAGCGAGTTCCATCATCCTAACAGGAACTTGGTCTTGCCCACTTTCCGTAGATGTATGATAGCCGACCACTTGGTCATCTTCATCGATACCCATGCGTATTCGTGTAGTCGCGGTTCCCTTAGCGAGAGCCTTTTCTTTTAAATCCTCATAAGTCAGCAAATCACTCGAGTCACTCGATTCTGTACGTGTAAATACCCCCGCATAGCCCATACCCACAAGGATACTCAGTGCTGATAGTGTTGAAGGAACGTTCACTTTTATTGAAGGTGGCTTATGAGATGTTGAGTAATCATCATAAAACTCATCCGAAGATTGCCAAGTATCTTGACTCTGAGCCGCACCAGCAGATATAGCCATTTGCTCTAACATCAATTTCTGCATGGTTATTGATATTAGAGGGTTCGCTTCAGCAGTCGAAATACCAAATAAAGACGCAATCGAAAATTCAGACGGTTTTGCTTGTTCAGATTGAATGAGCTTCGGCTGCATTTGATAAACAGATGTGGAACCAAAGTAGTTACTGATTTCAGGATGTTCGCCCGCATCCGTATTACCCTCACCACGCAACACCGATTTGGCAAACACCGGCTCTGCAATGCGTTTAATCGCAATCACGCGACGATGGTCATACGGGAACAACAGAGGATAGCCCTTATCACGTTGCTGATAGTGGGTAGAACGGCTTATTTGCCCCGCCGTCATGCGGTGGACGGTAGTGGGTACATTGAGGTTAAACGCCCCTGCGCGGTTATTTTCACTCAGGAGATACCCTTGCTCACGGCAATAATCACTCAGTGACTTATCGTTGCCTTGAATCGCTGCCGGAGGCGACAGCGTTGTCAGGGCATCGGCTAAGGGTTGCGGTTCAAGGCTCAGTGTATACGGACGAGCCGTTAAGCCTTCCGCTTTAATCAAGCCCTGTGGGTCGCTGCTGCCTTGCAACGTACGGCCTGTGCCTCGCTCGGCGAGCGAATAGGACACGTTGGCTAAGGGTTGTCCTTTATCATCAACCAATTGCAACTCTAACCAAAATCGATAGTTTTCACAGATAATGCACGATTCGACTTTCTGACTCATGACGGCTCCGTTGTCGTGGTTAGCCAGCCTTGTTGCTGGGCATAGTCCGTAAACTGTGTGGCGGTACGGGTATGGATATCCCCCGCTAGTGAGGGATGCAGGTGTAACCAATCCACTAAACGTCGGTGAAGTTGACCTTCCGGTGTGTCGAGGGATAGAGCGACCTCTGCGTGATTTTCCCACAGTTCACACGCCAGGTTTTCCGCTAACAGCTCGATAAACTGTGCAGAGTTTTCCCACGCAGCCTGTAAGTGTTCCCCCATGATGAACGGACGGGCTTGCAGTTCTGGAATAGGCAAAGGGTTATGGCGGGTAGGCGATTCAAAAAAAGCAGGGTCACTGGGTGTCTCCAACATCACCTCATGAACAGGGGTCATCAGCACAGACCAATCCACCGCACGCATTTTGGGAATAAGCACATTCGCAATACGTGTGTCCATTAAACGCAGCACCACGAGCTCTTCATTCAGCTCCACCCATTGGCGGTTTTGCCAATGACGTAACTGGTATTGCCAATCCAGCGAGCTGCGATACGCCCAGCCCCATGTGTTATCACTTAAGCCTTTACGGTCAAGCAGTTGCCCCAATGGGGCATACGCACTCGATTTTAACTTCACAAGCCACGGGCTCTGACCGATTAAATGGGCCAGTGCAGTGCCATTGTAAATAGGAAATGCCTGTTCAACCCAATCGTTGGCAAACAATAAGTCTGTCGGGTTGGGTGTGGCTAACGTATTAAGCAGTAAATAGATAGGGTCCGTATTGGATGCCGTTAACCATGTTGTCCAAGGGGTGAGTCTCATTGATTTCCCCCATTAGGCTTAATCACCCAACTGCCCGTCGCTTGGGCTTGCATCGCGCAATAGGGTTTAATCGGATAAGGCGGTGTCGCAAACGGGTCAACGCCATCCGGCAATTGAATGTCTACCGCTTGCCCTGAGCCTCCGGCACTGTCGCCAATCGCCACATTGCCTGACGTAAACACATTGCCCGGTGTCACTCGCACAAAACTGCCGCCCACTTTTAAGGTAATTTCCGTCGCCGCATCAATCACCACTTTCCCTTGGCTGGTGATGTGGGTCTCTTGACCACTTTCACTCACCAGTGCACCGTTAATTTGTTGGTGATAACTGCCAAGCACCTGTTCAGAGATATCACCTTCTATTTGAGCCTTGTGCGTCCCTTTAATGTGAAGGTGGTCATCCCCTTGAATGTCAGTAAAACGGTGTTGGTCAATGCGCTGTTTGACATCGTGTTGAACATGGGTGTGGCTATCATGTTGAATATGCACATTCATGTCACGCTGGGCATGAATATATACTTCTTCTTGTCCTGCTTGGTCTTCGAAACGTAATTCGTTAAAACCTTCCCCTTTATGAGTGCACGTTTTAAAGGTGGTGCGTGTTTTTTGGGTCGGTAAATCTAACGGAGGGGCATTGCGACCGTTGTACATGCATCCCGTAATGACGGGGCGGTCAATGTCGCCATTCAGATAACTGATTAAAACCTGCTGCCCAATATGGGGAATACTCATAAACCCATAGCCATTTCCGCTCCAGCCATGCATTACAGGTACCCAGCAAGAAGCACTGTGGTCAGGAATGCCACGCCTGTCCCAATGAAAATAGACGGTCACTTCCCCTTTGCTGTTCGTGTAAATTTCTTCCCCTTTTGGGCCTACGACTGTCGCAACTTCATCCCCATCGGCAAGCGGCTTATATCGGTAAGGCGGTCGCCACTCTTGAGTACTGGGGATAAAGGACAGCTGGTTGCTCAATTGAGTGCCTTCACCGCCACTGTTATCGGCAAGAGGTTGCACGCCATGATGAGAGACACTCACCACCTGCCATGTCGTATTCATTCGAGGGCTAGGATGGTTAGACAAAGTAAAAATACGCCCCGGTGCTAACTCAATGCAGTTCGTCGTGGCTGACCCCACTTGACGCTGGTTTTGCGATTGCTCGTAACGAATTTGATTTAAGGGTTTACCTTCTGCATCTTCTTGAAAGCGACCATAACTTTCAAACACTTCATGTTGTTGATGGACTTCGCCAGTAACTTGGTGGCTCAGTGGGTAAGAGGGGCGAAGTTGATTATAATCTTTATCCACGCGGATATCGCTGCACAACTGCTCGGCATAGCGCCATGTGGTGGCGGTACTGTCGGTGATATCGGTTTCAGATTGCGGATTATAGGTGAGCGATATCCCCGCTTTCATGCCTAAATGACGGTCACTGTAAAACAGTTGTGGGCCTTCTTCGAACCAGTAATTAATCCCTTCTTCGGCAGCGAGGCGGCACCAGAACTCATACATCGTTTCACGCTTTTGGGTGATATACTCGCGTTTTAGATGCTCTTCAGGGTGGTAAAACTGCTTATCAAATTTGATGTGAGACTCGCTTAATAGCGTCTCAAGAATGTTCGGCACCGTCATATTTTGGAAAATGCGGCTGTCTTGCTTAAGCGTCATCACCCACATTTCAGGGCGTATCACAAAGTGATACCAGGTTTTAACCCCATCGGTATTCCCTTGTTCAGCCCCCGCTAAAATCCCTTGTACCGTGCGAAGAATTTTTCCATCTCGCTTTACAGTCAACGAAGAGGCCACACCCAGTACCGTTTGAAAATCAATCTCGGGTAACGAGCTGACCGCCTGAATCGACAGTGAAAAGAGCTGGGAAAGCCCTTCTTGCAAATCAAACTGGGTCACTTGAAAGGTGTTTTCAGGTAACCCACCAATGGTACAGGTGAATACTAATCCCGTCCCCATTTCGCCATTCATAATACGCTCTAGCAGTTGCCCATGGGCTTCTTGCAAGGCTTGGTCTTGTGCATAGGTTCTGCCGCCGGTGTATCCGCCACCATGAATAAGCGGGTTATTTTCGGGGCTGCCAAGTCGTTTGTTTTTATTGGGGGCTGTCCAAGACATGGGAATTTCCTCTACGGGAGAAAAAGCTAAAAACGCAAACGAGCCTCTAAAGGCTCGCTAAATTTGAACTTACGCTTCGAGCGGCGCGCGCCAGTCATCGGCACCGGATGTGCCTGCAACGGTGTGTTCCCAGTCGATTTGACGGTAAGACAGAGACACTTCGATTAACTGCGTGAAATCGGCTTTCGCCGGGTCTTGGCAGTGTGGCATTTGGCAATCGATATTCACGATGGTTGCATCGGTCAGGGTAGTGGTGAAGAAATGCTCTTGCTTGCCTTCAACCGATGTGCGGTACCATTTCAGTTCCACTTTCGGCAACATTTCACCGGAGGCTAAGGCGTTATACAGCAGCGGAACCGCTTTATTTAACGCCACGGTAAAACGGAAGGGCTTGTGCGCACGTTGGCCTGAAGGCTGGCCGGATTGTGGGTCGGTCGGCACAGTCACGACGTGAGAAAACTCTTGCACTAACATTTGGTCTTCATGACCTTGCACATAGATGTTACCCACTGAATCGGCAGTAAATGCACCGGCAGTGATGTTGCCTTGGGTTTTTCCTTCAATGGAAATATAACATGGAGTTGGCATAGCGATATCCTTTATCCAGAATGACAAATTGGGTTAGGTCGACATAATTATCGATTAATTTCCGTCATCTCAGCCAGTGCGCACGGTAAGATTTACTTGAAGGATAATAAAATCTGATGAATGATATGTAAACCTGAGGGCTGGTTTGTATCTCTCTAGGATAAGTGACTTAGCGTAAACTGGTTGAAATATCGCTATATAACTCCAGAAAAACACCAAAAATGAATCATTATCGAATAATCATCGAGCAAAAAATAGACCAAACTGCGGTAAGCCCAGTAAGTTCTAATGTACATAGAAATAAACTATGTAACCAAATATTTCAAACAGAAAAAATGAAATAACCCATTGATTAATAAAAATAAAAACACACTATTAGATTAACATTTAATTCCACAGGGATTAACCGCCTTGGTCGTGTAGTGTAATATTCTTTAAGTGCATATTTAAAATATATTTTATTCCAGCACTTAGTATCTTATCGAATTAATATATAAAAAACATTTTTTATGTCCGTTTTCCATTTTTTTAGAATTTTTGTCGCCATTTACGTTATACACTCTTTATTCTTTCCCATTGCGGATAAAGTAGGATGGATAAAGGAAGAATACGTTGAACGGCAAAAACAATTTCACTGTTTTTCTAACGATAAGTGTTGAAATTGATTTTTAAAATGTTAAAACCGAAGGCTCACAGCCAGTTAGATTGTGAGTTAAACACTCACGATAATGAGGTGAAAACAAAAAGGAGTTAGATGATTAACATCTAACTCCTTGATAAATTTGGTGGCCCCTACTGGACTTGAACCAGTGACCAATCGATTATGAGTCGACTGCTCTAACCAACTGAGCTAAGGGGCCAAAGTGGGAAGGATTATACGTGTAGTTTTCGCTTAGGTCTAGTGTTTCGAAACCGTATGCTGAAATTGTGTTCAACTCAATCACTCTTCTTATAATTCAATGCGATAGCATAAGCAATTGCTATCATTTGAAAGTCGTTTTCTGCAATTTTAATGAGCCCTACTATTTTTTATTTAAATCAGTTTCTCACACCTTATCTATATTTAACTTTTACCAATATCAAATTAATAATAAAAACAACATCATAATGGCAACTAAATTTATTAAAAATTACTCATTCAAGCACTTGATGTAAAACAATATTTTTACATTACTGTTTTACTGCATAGTTTATAGATAATTCTCATATAGAACAAAAATGATGAAAAAAGTACATGCAGTTCAATATGGTTTTGGAAAAATAAGTAATTTTTGATCCGTTACTTGCAAGAACATGGTGCTGAAGTTGTGGCGGCTTTTGAAATCAATAAAGCGGTTATTGGCAAAAATATAGGCGAAATCACAGGAACGAGGCCAACAGAAGTAAAAGTACAAGCGCTACATAAAGCAGATAAAACCCTCGAAACGTTAAAGCTTGATGTTGGCATCATCGCCCACCTTTCGGTGGGCGACTTACCTACAGCTAACCTTAGCGCGGTTTCACCATCTGCCATTCTAAGTGGTGTTTTACTGACGGCCACTCTGACTCAATAATGCTATATATACAGCTATCACGCAGTTCACCCGTTTTAGTTTTCATATGATTACGCAAGATACCATCGAGCTTAGCCCCTAACCGTTCAATGGCTCGACGACTTTGGCTATTTAAAAAATGTGTACGAAACTCCACTGCAACGCAATTTAATTCCTCAAAAGCATGCTTTAAGAGCAAATATTTAGCTTCTGTATTTAATGCGGTGCGTTGTACTTCTATTCCATACCAAGTGGCTCCGATTTCAACCCGCCTTACTGCATGGTCCACACGATTGTAAGAAGTAATACCAACTGGTTTACCGCTTCGTTTATCGATCACCACAAAAGGTAAGCATTCCTTTTTCTGGAAATTTTCCAGGCGCTTTTCCACATCTTGAGAGAAATGCTCAGGCTCAGGAACTAAGGCATACCACAAATTATTCAACCCATCTCGTCGAATGATATCTGCCAATTCGACATCATATTGGTGGGATAGAGGTTCAAGGCGAACGTATTCACCTTCTAAAGTAATAGCTTGGCAAATCTCTTTCATCATGGTTTCCCCTATATCGTTCTTTATGCTGTGTGTCTCTTTTTTTAATCTCTGTTTATGACATAAAAATAAAAAAACACCTATTTTTTTATGACACTCAGCTATTTAACCGAAAACATATGATAAAAATCACAAAATTTTAACATCTTTACCAAATTTCAGCTTCATTACGCTACAGTTAACTCATCTGACCTGTTAATGAAATCCCGAATGGGAGTATAATAATGAGCAATTTTACACACCTTTTTACCCCGCTAGATTTAGGCCATACCGTGCTAAAAAACCGTATTTTGATGGGTTCAATGCATACTGGGCTTGAAGAGCACCCGCAAGGCAGCGAGCGGCTAGCGCATTTTTATCGCCTACGCGCTGAAAATGGTGTCAGTCTGATCATTACCGGTGGGATCGCCCCCAATCCAGAAGGGGCGCTTACCGCTCATGGCGCAGTATTAAACGATAAAAACCAGCTTTCATTTCATCAACAAATCACGGATGCCGTCCACCAAGCTGACGGTAAAATCGCCTTACAAATCTTACATGCAGGGCGTTATGGCTTGCATCCTAAATTAGTTGCACCAAGTCCTATTCAAGCAGAGATTATTCCATTCGCCCCCCGAGAACTCTCAACTGATGAAGTTGAAAAAACGATTGATGACTTCGTGACAACAGCCAAGCTAGCTCAACAAGCTGGCTATGATGGTGTCGAAATTATGGGATCCGAAGGTTATTTAATTAACCAATTTATCACCAAACGTACCAACCATAGAACCGATGAATGGGGTGGAAGTTACACAAACCGAATTCGTTTTCCCATTAAAATCGTACGGCGAATACGGGAAGCCGTTGGCGCTAACTTTATTATTATTTACCGGCTTTCCATGCTGGATTTAGTTGAAGATGGCTCAACGTGGGAAGAGATTGAATTACTTGCCAAACAAATTGAAAACGCGGGTGCGAGTATGATCAACACCGGTATTGGTTGGCACGAAGCTCGAGTACCGACGATAGCAACGCAAGTTCCTCGCAGTGCATTTAGTTGGGTTACGCAAAAATTAATGGGGAAAGTGAATATTCCACTGATAACCACTAACCGCATCAATGACCCTTTTGTTGCAGAACATATTATTGCCAATCACCAAGCGGATATGGTTTCAATGGCTCGGCCATTTCTAGCTGATGAAGCGTTTGTTCGTAAAGCCGCAGAAAATCGAGCAGATGAAATTAACACTTGCATTGGTTGCAACCAAGCCTGTCTCGACCTGATTTTTAGTGGAAAACTGGCCAGTTGTTTAGTTAACCCACAAGCTGTTAGGGAAATGGATTATCCCAACGAAAAAGCCGCACTGAGTAAATCCGTTGCGATTGTTGGTGCTGGGCCCGCTGGGTTATCTTGTGCAATTTATGCGGCAAAGCGTGGGCATCGTGTCACTTTGTTTGAAAAATCTAACCATATAGGTGGCCAATTTAACCTCGCTAAACAGATACCTGGCAAAGAAGAATTCCATGAAACCATCCGTTACTTTTGCCGCCAATTACAATTATTGAATGTTGATGTACGCCTTGAACAACAAGCCGATGTTGACTGTTTATCGGGGTTTGATGAAGTCATTATTGCAACGGGTGTCATCCCACGAAAAATCCAGCTCGAAGGGGTTGAGCACCATAAAGTCATTTCCTATATCGATGTCATCACCAAACAACGCTCTGTTGGAAAAAGTGTCGCTATTATTGGCGCTGGAGGGATTGGCTTTGATGTTGCTGAATTGCTAACCCAAGAAGGGAAAAGCAGCAGTTTAGATAATTCACTCTTTAATAAAGAGTGGAATATTGATACCACAATTCATTCTAAAGGTGGTGTATTCCCCCCACAAAAAGTCCCTATGGCATCAGCTCGTCAATTGTATTTATTACAGCGGAAAAACAGTAAAGTGGGAGCAGGCCTCGGTAAAACAACCGGTTGGGTACATCGTTTATCACTAATGAAACGCGGTGTTCAAATGCTAAATGGCGTGGAATACATGCGAGTTGATGACGAAGGGCTCCATATTCGCTATCAAGATAAAACACAGTGCCTGCCTGTTGATAATGTCATTTTGTGTGCAGGGCAAGAGCCTTACCGCCCATTAAAAACACAACTAGCAGAACACGGGATCAACGCCCATGTGATTGGCGGTGCAGATGTTGCTGCAGAACTGGATGCCCGCCGAGCAATTGAGCAAGGGATGAAAACCGCATATCAGATTTAGCCTCTTCATATCCCCCTAAGGTGAGCCTTTTATCTGAGGGGGAACTGCACTCCTTAACCTAACTGATATTTATACCTCTTTTTCTTCACCCTAAACAATTGTTATGTTATAACATAACCACTATTTGTAAATTAAGAATGGCTGAGGGGTTATGACAGTATCAACTGAATTACGTTGTTCATCTTTACCGGATGCGCAAAAGGAAAATGATATTTATAGCAATATCAAGCTAGACTGGGTCGGTATGACAGGGATTGCTTTACCTATTGAGATAGCGGGTCGTCCAATCAACGCACTTGTTGATGTCGGTACTGATTTACAAGGACAGAAAGGAATACACATGTCCCGGCTGTATCAGGCCTTAGATGGACTCACACAGCATGAACTAACCCCCAATTTGATTCAACAGGCTCTAGAGCAGATTTTAATATCCCATAGCCATGTATCATCGAAGTCATCTCTTCGACTTTATGGCGATATTTTATTATCTCGCCCTTCTTTAGTTTCTCACCAGCATGGATGGAAAGCATATCCATTTGAAATAAATGCAAATTTCAACAAATCATTTATTATCTGTTTAAAAGTTGGGGTTCCTTATTCATCGACATGTCCTAGTGCCACGGCACTCAGTACCCAAGTAATTCAACAACAATTTGCTATTGAATTTGAGGACGAGACACAACCATTATATCCCCCTCAAGTTTTCAACTGGCTAGCTAAAAATGGGTTACCCGCTACACCACATAGCCAACGCAGCTGGGCATGGGTAACCATAGCGTTGAAAGCTAGTCATAAAATATTTCCCATCATTGAATTAATTAATCAAATTGAAAACGTGCTTTCAACACCTGTACAAACTGTTGTTAAACGTAATGATGAACAAGCTTTCGCTATCGCAAATGCCCAAAACCTGATGTTTTGTGAAGATGCAGCGAGAAAACTAGTCATGGCTTTTCGTCATCAATGTCACTATGACGAAGTGAACATTAATATAGAGCATCAAGAAAGTTTACATGCACATAATGCAGTTGTTCACACGCACTGGAAACGGAGTACTCATGCTGCGTAAAAATCCATCAGGACACTCCCCTGTTATTTCAGAAAAAGCCTATATCGACCCTACCGCAATTATTTGTGGCAAAGTCATTGTTGAAGATTACGTGTATATCGGCCCATATGCAGTCATCCGAGCTGATGAACTCAATGAAGAGGGGGATATGTCACCGATAGTAATAGGCCCACATTCAAATATTCAAGATGGTGTTGTTATCCATTCTAAAAGTGGGGCTGGAGTACAAATTGGCTCACATACTTCAATAGCACATCGTGCCATTGTCCATGGCCCTTGTAATATTGCTACACGAGTATTTATTGGTTTTAATAGCGTTCTATTTAATTGCAAAATTGGGGAAAACTGTGTTGTTCGCTATAACGCTGTTGTTGATGGTTTAACGCTACCCCCTGCTTTATATATTCCATCCTGCGTACATGTAAATGCCCACAGTGATTTATCTCAGTTTAAGCAAGTTGACCGCGCCTCTTTGCAATTTTCAGAAGAAGTTGCCGCAACTAATGTGCAGTTAGTCGAAGGTTATCGCCGCTTACGTAATGAGTTTTAACTCAATAACCCACTAAAATAAGGGCAGAGTTCACTTTCGCTGTCTCTGCCCTTTCAAAATATATTTAATTAACAATTAATCACGATGAGATAGCCGCGCTTCAGCGTTAGCCAGTTTCTCATCTTCCGCTAAGCACACCGCTGCCGTAAATAACACGTCAGTTGAAGAGTTAAGCGCCGTTTCTGCTGAATCCTGTAATACGCCAATCATCACACCAACCGCGACCACTTGCATCGCAATTTCATTTGAAATACCGAACATGTTACAAGCTAATGGGATCAGTAATAGTGAACCGCCGGCAACGCCTGATGCGCCACATGCACACACCGCAGCAACCACACTTAATAACAGTGCCGTTGGGATATCAACTGGAATACCTAGAGTATGTACGGCGGCTAACGTCAGTACTGTAATCGTTACCGCTGCACCAGCCATATTAATGGTTGCACCTAATGGGATAGAAACAGAGTAAGTATCTTCATGTAGATTCATGCGGCGACACATCCCCATATTCACAGGGATATTTGCTGCTGAACTACGTGTAAAGAATGCTGTTACCCCGCTTTCACGTAAGCAAGCGAGAACTAATGGGTATGGGTTACGTTTCATTTTCCAGTAAACAATCAATGGGTTAACAATGAAAGCAACAATCAGCATACAGCCAATCAATACTGCGAGAACGTGAATATAGCCTTTTAAGGTTGCAAAGCCTGTCGTTGCGATAGTGGAAGCAACCAAGCCAAAAATCCCTAAAGGCGCTAAACGGATCACAACACGTACTAGTTGTGTTACTGCATTAGAAAAATCATGAACTAAAGTTTTTGTGGTTTCATTTGCATGGCGCAGTGCAATACCCAGCCCGATCGCCCACGCTAAAATACCAATATAATTGCCCTTAATCAGTGCGTCGATAGGGTTCGCAAATATATTGATTAGCAAGCCTTTTAACACTTCAGCAATATTACCCGGTGGATTTAGCTGTGTATCACCTACCGCTAAGACTAAATTTGATGGAAACAGGAAAGAACCAATAACGGCGACAACCGCGGCAAAAAATGTTCCTAAAATATACAACACCAGTATAGGTTTGATATTGGTTTTTTGCCCTTGGCGGTGGTTAGCAATGGATGACATTACTAACACCCAAACCAGTACAGGAGCAACAGCTTTTAACGCACTAACGAATAAATCCCCTAACAACCCGACATTTTTTGCAGCAGATGGCCATAACCATGCAAGCAAAATACCCGCTATCAAGCCAACCAGTATCTGTTTGACTAGACTACCTTGGCTAATAACTCGCCATAACCCTGTTTTATTTGTATCCATAATAGACCTATATTATTTATCTTTATTAGGAATTAAATGTGTTTGCACAGCAAGTATAAGGAATAATAGTCGCCTGAAAAGGCAATTATTCAAAATATACACAATGATTGACTTTGTTTAACAAACATTTTACATAACTGTGATCTCAATAGAGTTTTGTTTCTTATAGTAGAATGGGATAAACAAAATGGTTGAGCGTTTTCAGGGGGTTAAAAAAAATCCCCTGCTTTTACAGCAGAGGATTTAAAAATAAAAAAGATAAATTAACTTTTTGCTTCGTTGCGTTTATTAACAATTGCATTAATGATTAACGTCACGACTAAAATTGACGCAATCACACCCAACGAAATCGGTGTTGGGATATGGAAAATATCAATCAATAGCATTTTTATACCGATAAAGCTTAAAATTACCGCTAAACCGTATTTTAGCATTGAGAACTTTTCAGCAACCCCTGACAACAAGAAATACATGGCACGTAGGCCTAAAATTGCAAATAAATTCGATGTTAAAACAATGAATGGGTCAGTCGTCACCGCAAAAATAGCGGGTATACTGTCCACCGCAAATATCACGTCACTAATTTCAACTAAAATCAGCACTAAAATAAGTGGGGTCGCAAATAGGACGCCATTACGTTTAATAAAGAATTTTTCACCATGTAATTCATCCGTCATACGTAAATGAGAACGAACCCATTTTACTAGCGGTTTATCCGTTATTGGCGAGTCATCTTCTTTGGCAAAAGCCATTTTCAAACCAGTAAATAGCAAGAACAAGCCAAATACATACAAAATCCAGCTAAATTGTGTGACTAACCAACTACCTGCAAAAATCATAATCGTACGAAGTACGATAGCGCCTAATACTCCATAAACCAACACACGACGCTGTAAAGTTGCAGGAATGGCAAAATAACTAAATAACATCAACCAAACGAATACGTTATCAACAGCTAATGCTTTTTCTAATAAATAACCCGTTAAGAACGCCATGGTTTGGCTATCAGCAAACTCACGCCCTACGTTCTCATTAAGATACCACCAAAAACCCGCTGCAAAGAGAAGCGAAAGCGTTACCCACACGATACTCCAAGCCGCAGCTTGTTTCATCGACATTGCTTGGCCTTTGTGTTTCCCTTGCCAGAACAAATCAATGAGTAACATAAGTAAAATAATAACGGCAAAACTACCCCATAAAATCGGGTTACCAACTGAGTGCATTTTCCTTTCCCTTAAAAAACAAAAAACGGCTGATATCCAGAAGACATCAGCCGCTTAAAATTCGTTAACCACAAGCTATTTCTTTTGGTTGTAAATTATGAGCAAACCTCGCCTTCTGGCAAGGTCTCACTTACAACACAAATAACCTAAAAATAGGTAACTGTGGTGCTCGGCTACCGGGTGTAATGTGTACACCGTAATGACGATAAACCGACAAGAAGAAGTTACTCCCCTTTGCTATGGCGATAAGATACGGTAAATAGTCTTAAAATGCAATAATTAGCCTTTATTGTTTTATCGTTATTTTTTTACATTAAAAGATAAATTAACAAGTATATTTCGCATACTCTCGGTAAAAAGCGGGTTAAACGCCATTTTTAAGCACTTTACATCGTTCCATGCCGCGCAATAAATCGTAAAAATCGGCCAAAACTTAAATGAATTCTAAAAATAAGCTTAAAATTTACTGTTTAGTTATTTTCTGTTTTGTTAAAGTGAGCGTGCTTTACACTAACAGCCTGAGGAAACACTACTTTCACTTTGGCATTCACTTAATCCATTTCTCCCTGCCCAACAACAAGTTTGTTGCTGTTATTGCCGTTTAGGAAACATTAATGGAATTAGTTAAAGAACTTTTTTTCGCCCTTTGGCACCAAGATTATGTCACCCTATCTAACCCATCGTTAGTGTGGTCGATTTACTTCATGCTGTTCGCTATCTTGTTTCTTGAAAACGGGGTGTTGCCTGCAGCGTTTTTACCTGGCGATAGCTTATTGATTTTAGTTGGTGTTCTCATCGCTAAAGGCACATTAAGTTATCCGCTCACTATTGTAATTTTAACCGCTGGCGCCAGTTTAGGCTGTTGGGTTGGTTATATACAAGGGCGATGGCTGGGGAACACACGAATAGTTAAAGGCTGGCTTGAGCACTTACCTGAACACTACCACCAACGCGCTTATGGCTTGTTCCACCGTCATGGCCTCGCAGCCTTGTTAATTGGTCGTTTTTTAGCTTTTGTCAGAACACTACTTCCAACAATAGCAGGGCTAGCTGGCTTGCAAAACGGTCGTTTCCAAGTATTCAATTGGTTAAGTGGCCTACTGTGGGTGTTAATTTTGACTGCAATTGGTTATGGCTTTGGTAAAAGCCCGATTTTCCTACAATATGAACATCATATTATGAACATTTTGATGTTGATCCCTGTAGGGCTACTGATCCTTGGCTTAATTGGTAGCATTGCTGTTGTCGTTAAGAAAAAATTCTCAAATAAAAAAGCGAATTAATTCTCCATGCGGGAACTCTCAGTTCTCGCATTTTCATTTTTACTTAATTTTACGTCTTAGTATCCCCACTCCCCGCAATTAAATTAACCAACTGATATTTATAGAATTTTTATAAATACTGTTTTTTACATTTTTTCTTAACCCCTAATTTATTATTGAATAACTCATTGCACTTAATGCAAAAACAGTTATTGTTAATACAGTGAAGTTTCTTTTCTATTGATAGGAGGTTCTATATGTCATCAAATCATTCATCAGAAGACCTACGCGCAGAACTAAAAGCGTTAGCAGATTCTCTTGAAGCCGTATTGAATGATACAGGCGAGAAGTCGAAAGAAGAGATTGAAAGCTTGAAATCCAAAGCGAAAGATGTACTTTACTCATCTCGCGCTAAACTCGGTCAAACCACCGAAAGGATCACTGAGCAAACTAAAGAAATTGCGGGCCGTGCAGACAACTATGTCAAAGAAAACCCATGGACTGGTATCGGTATCGGTGCTGCTGTTGGTGTGGTTCTTGGCGTACTTCTCGCGAAACGTTAATTGCTTATGGAACAAAATCAACAACGTCAGGGCCCCGGTAAAGGGGTCCTTGAAATACTGCAACGCATTGCCAGTATTACCGTTAATATTGTTGAAACTCGCCTTCAACTCATTGCCGTTGAGCTCGAAGAAGAGAAAGTTAATTTTATCCAGTTGTTATTGTTAGTTGGACTAGCGCTTCTTTTTACTGCTTTTGGCCTAATGTGTTTAATTGGTCTTATTTTTTGGTCTGTTGACCCTGTTTATCGTTATCAAGCACTTGCTATAACAACAGGGTGCTTAGTCCTACTCGCCATTACCTTTGCTATTTGGGCTCTCAAAAAAGCAAAGCAGTCTACCTTATTGAGCTCCACACGGGAGCAATTAAGCCAAGACGCGAATGCATTAGCAGGTAAAGATAATGACCAGAAATAAACGCCAATTACTTGCCGCAAAAAAACAACGGTTACTCAACAGAATTGAGCAGCAACGGAGCGACCTTGCTGCAAGTTCTGAAGATTGGCTACGAGTGACCGCTCCTTATGACCGTACATGGAAAACCTTCGTTACCTTCCGTCCTTTATTTATTGCGGCAACAGGCCTGCTTTCGATTTATTCACTGAAAAAACCCAAACGCATACTTCAATTAGGGAAAAAAGCCTTCACAATGTGGGGTATAGCAAGGACAATTCAAAGTACGATCAATGCAGGAAAGAAGTAATTTCAATTAAAATCAATATGCTAAATTAAGCCTCTTCACTTTAGCTAGCTCCCCTTCATCACCATTCAATTTTTTTGACTATCTTTGTTAATAAGCTTTGCTTTTTATTGAATAAGCAAATGACTATTATAAGCCCATCAAATGTTTTCTTACCTATTTGTGCTGAAAACAACATTACAAAGCGACACATATCGCAAATACTTTATATTTAATGGCTTATTAGTCTGGAGAATCTTAATGAAAAATTTAGAAAATGGTGCGGTATTGTTAGCTCGTATTATGATGCCAATTCTGTTCATTGTTGCTGGGTATGGAAAACTGGGAGATGCATACGCAGGAACACAACAATACATGCAAGCAATGGGTGTTCCAGGCTTTTTATTACCTTTAACCATTTTATTAGAACTTGGTGGCGGTTTAGCCATTCTATTTGGTTTCTTAACACGAACTGTAGCCCTATTTACTGCAGGCTTTACCGTATTAACGGCGCTACTGTTCCATATCGACTTTAGCGTTGCACCAAATAGTTTAATGTTTATGAAGAACTTTACTATCGCAGGCGGTTTCTTACTATTAGCAGTAACCGGCCCAGGGAAATTTAGTATTGACCATTTATTAAATAAAAAATGGTAATTCCGATTTCATTATCACCCTTATTACCTTATTGACTTTATTTGTTTGTCCAACTTATACCTCCCTTGGGAGGTATTTTTTTATTTAAATCTTTTGAATCGCTACCAGCAAACCCTACTCGTAAACTCTAAATAGTTTAAGTTGTAGGTAGGCGGCAAATTGAGTCATCCCGTGAGCATACATAAGTATGTGACTCGGGTGACTCAATGAAGCCAACACCCCTACGGCTCAAAATATAACGAGTTTACACTCTAAATAATTTGGGGATTTCTCGGAGACACCACGACTTAGCCTCCCCCATACTATCCCGCCGCCACGCCATAATAATATTCGTCTCATGGCTAAACTCTGCGCCAACCACCTTTAAACGCCCTTCGCGAATATCTTGTTCAACCATTGGGTACGGCATCGTCGCAACACCAAGGCCGGCCAACAAGGCTCTGTGTTTATCCTCAATCGTTGACACCGTCAATCGTTGTTGTTTATCCAACAACTGCACCGTGATCACAGGCCGCTCACGAGCGGTATCAGCCACTGCAATTCCACGGTATTTCACTCGAGTCGCATCAGATAACGGCTCAGGTTCTTGGTGAATGGGATGATCCGGGCTCGCTACATAAATATGATTAACGGTATATAACGATTTAGAGTTAATTTCTGAAGAGGATCGAAAATGCATATCAGGAGCAATGACTATATCCGCTTTACCGCTTTCAAGACGTTCCCATGCTCCCGCCAATACTTCAGTAATTAACGATAACTGTGTTTCTGATTTTTCCGCCAATCGTTCCACCAGCGGAAAAAGTGAATGAACAGGAACTAAAGCCTCACACACGATGGTTAAATGCGTTTCCCATCCTTTTGCAAGCGCTTCCGCATCAGATGTTAGCTTATCAGCGGCTTCAAGTAGGATCCTTCCTCTATCAAGTAGCATCCTACCGACATTGGTAAACTTAGTTCTATGCCCTGAACGGTCAAATAAAATGACATCGAGCTCTTCTTCTAATTTTTGCATGGTATAACTCAGCGCAGATGGGACTCGCCCCAACTCTTCAGCGGCTGCAGCAAAACTACCACGGCGGTCGATTGCATCCATAACCCTTAATGACTCAAGCGTTAATGCTCTCTCTTTACTCATGAAGTTTCTCTTTCAGGAAATTTGAACAAAGGAAACAGATTAACTGGCTAACAATTCAACGTCCAGCTATTTATTATAACAATAGATTATTAACTTATTTATTTTCAATGAGGGTTAACCATTATGATGACATTAAGACCCGCTAACCATTGCGGAAAAGCTGATTATGGTTGGCTACAAGCGCGTTATTCCTTTTCATTCGGCCATTATTTTGACCCAGACTTTATGGGTTTTAAAACTCTCAGAGTGCTGAACCAAGAAGTTATCGCACCACAAAATGCACTACAGCCAAGAACCTATCCACATGTCGATATCTTAAATATCATCCTAAAAGGGCATGCAGAATATCGAGATAGCCTAGGTAACACCATCCAAGCAGATGAAGGTGAGTGTGTGCGTTTTTCACCGCGCCCAGACCTAAGCTACAGCGAACAAAATGTGTGCCCAAAAACACCGTTGACACGTTTACAGCTCTGGCTAAATGCTTGCCCACAGCAAGAATCTTTGCCTTTGCAAAAAATAGCCATTAGTGAAAATGAGAACAAACTTATCGCATCTCCTGACGGGGAAAGTCAAAGCATTCAGTTACGTCAACAAATTTGGATCACCCAAATTCATTTGGCAACTAATGAGTCAACAGCGATCACGCTAAAAGGAAAAAACTCATTCCTTCAGTCTATACATGGTGGAGCGACATTGCGTACACCAAAAGGCGAGCAGTTAGAAATGAATTGCAATGATGGGGCTTTTATCCAAGACGACAATCAAGTCATCATTAGTGTAAATAAACCGTTTAGAGGGCTATTAATCGATCTTGGAGAGCAAAGCTAGCCCTTTTCCTGCTATAGCAGAGTGAATTTTGCGAACGGATTCGCAAATTTTATGATTTACATATCCTACATATTGACATGCTTGTGTTAGAGTCCTGCCATTAGCGAGCAAAAAACAAGTCATTTTCTTGCTCAAATGCTTTTTCGTTTTGATTTTAAAGGTGTTTCCGTGGCTCTATTCACTCAACAGCGACATAATCAAATTTTTGCTCAAATTCTCAATGAGGTAGTGCCTCAAGACGAGTTAGCCAAAAATTTCTCCGTTTCTACTCGAACTATTCGTTCTGATATCAATGAAATCAATGAATTGATACAGCCATATAGTGCTCATATTGTATATGAGCGAGGTCGCGGTTACCGACTAAAAATTGAAGACGAAGCCCTATTTGCTACCTTTACTCAACAAAGTGATGAAGACAATCAGATTCCTCGCACTAGCAAAGAGCGCATTGATGCCCTGCTATTAAAACTCTTGATGTTATCACTCCCCGTAAAACTTGATGATATCGCTGAAGAGTGGTTTATCAGCCGTGGCACTTTACAGCAAGATATGGGTGCGGTGAGAGAACAGCTTCATAAATACCAAATTGCATTAGAAAGTATCCCTCATCAAGGCATTCGTTTGAACGGTAGCGAGTGGGCAGTTCGAGCTTGTATGACCGAAACTTTATGGCGCCGCTATTCCGCACAGATAACCCCTGATTTAACCACTTTCCGCCCTGATTGCCTTGATAATTTAGACCTGACATATATCGATAAAGTTTTACATAACAGTATGAATCGCTTTGATATTCGAATTAGCAACGAAGGGCATTTATACCTGGTTTTTAATTGTGCGGTGACTATTTTGCGTATCACTCGTGGTCATGAACTCACCACCTCCGTCAAAAATGATGACAGTGAAGAAGTGATCCGCAAAGCCTGTGATGAAATATCCAAAGGTTTAATCTACTTTCTTGGCAATGACCTTTCAGGGGCAGAACTTAGCTATTTGCATGACCAAATCGTTGCCCAACGCATTAGTAACCAAGACTCTAGTACGCAAAAAAGTGGTACTCATAATGAGCTATGTGAATATATTTTAAATTATATTAATGAATTATATAATTATGACTTACGGAGCGATGAAAAACTCAAAAAAGATCTCAATACTCATCTTGCATCGCTGATCACCCGTTTGCAGTATCATATTTCCACACCAAACCCGCTATTATCTGATATCAAACAATATTACCCGTTCGCCTATGATGTCACACTGAGCGCGTTAACCAGTGCAAGTAAGCAATTACTCCCCCACCCAATCAGTGAAGATGAACTAGGTTACCTTGCGGTTCATATTGGAGTCAGCCTCGAACGTAACTATGGCGCTGGCTCCATTCGCCAAACAGAAGTACTGGTAGTTACTGATGCAGGGAACTCCACGTTTCGCGTGGTTGAATCTAAAATCATGCGTGAATTTCCACAGCTCAAATTTAGCCGAGGGTTAACGTTACAAGAGTATGAATCCTTGGATGAAGTCTCTGAAGATTTCGTGATTACCACTGTACGAATTTCAGAGAAAAATAAGCCTGTTATTAAAATTGCGCCGTTCCCAACACCCTATCAACTAGAGCAAGTTGGCCGCCTCGCCATGGTTGATCAAACTCGCCCTTATATTATCGAGCGCTTTTTTGATGAACGGTTCTTCATGGTAATTAATGAAAAAATTAGCCAAGAAGAGCTCTTTCAAATGGTTTGCAATAAATTGCAGCAAGAAGGCTACGTCACACCTGATTTCTACCCTTCACTACAAGAGCGTGAATCAATTGTTTCCACCTTGCTCGGGGAAGGTATCGCATTGCCTCACTCTTTAGGGCTACTTGCCAATAAAACAGTGGTTGCAACCGTTGTCGCCCCGAAAGGCATTGAGTGGAATAAAGAAACCAAAGAAAATGCTTATGTCATTTTCTTATTAGCTATCAGTAAAACAGACTATGAAGAAGCGATGGCTATTTATGACCTTTTCGTTACCTTTGTAAAAGAAAAGACAACACGTCGCTTAGTGAGTGTCAAAAATTTCAATGAGTTCCAAGTAATAGCTAAAGATAGCTTAGCGCGTATCCTCTAACTTGATAGCAATTTCCACTTTGTAGTGGAAAAGTGGAAGTTGCTGACTTTTACGTGATCCTAACCACAACTCTTATAAATATTTTCCTATCCTAAACTGTCTATTTTACGGCCAAAGTGACTAAATGGAAGCGAGTACAACCCACGCAACATCATTTCCATTTATAGCTTCCACTTCCCTTTCCAGTTCCTTTTTTTGTTTCCATTTTTTAATTAAAAAAATAGTCAATTGATAAATAACATATTTTATCCAAAGTATTGTTATTCACATCTTATTTAGATAGTTGACTGATGTCAATTTTTCCACTTAATTTCCAAATAGAGCAAAAAACACACCAAAAATACATTTATTAATTTCCAAACAATTTCCACTTATAAGTGGAAATTTCCTGCCTGCAAAAATGAACAAGAACAGACTAAGGTATTAAGCATGAAGGAACAGAGTAGTCTAACTTGCAATATTACTTTGGATTTTAAATAGTTATGAGTGAATCAGTTGTCGTTTTTAAAATGTTAGAACATAACCTTGATATTGATGAGGTGACACAAAAACTGCTAGCAGTGATTACTGACTGGCTCAAGCAGGAGGACTGCTACACCACAGATGTACAACAACAGATGTTGGAGTCTCATTTACGTGCCATGGTCGGTAGAGCAAAAACGGGTGAAGCCTTACCAGAAGTCGATATCAGCTTATTCGATGAAATTTCTGAACATTCGATAGTGCTCGCACAACGGGTTGTTGACACACTTCCTGGATTAGCACCTGAAGAGACTTATTTACTCTCTGTTCACTTTGAAGTCGCACGTTCAAATGATTAATTACTAATTTGGTAGGATTTGGAGAATATTTTATGAAACAGATAGTTGTTGTTATCGGTGACCGTTTAGGTAAAGGCCAAAAAGTGGCTGCGGGTGTTGAAGCTGCGGGTGGCAAAGCCGTTGTTGTTCCGGGGGTCGCTGCTGATATGAAACTCGGTGATGTCATGAACGCAGAACAAGCCGATTTAGGCATCTCATTTTGTGGTAGTGGTGGCGCTGGCGCAATTACCGCTCAAACTAAATATGGCTATAAAGCTCGCTATGGGATGCGCTCTATTGAAGAGGGAGAAACCGCGATTGCAGACGGTTGCAATGTATTAGGTTTCGGTTTTATGGACAAGGAAGAGTTAGGCGAGCGCTTGGTAAAAGCATTCAATAAAAAATACGGCAACGCTTAATGAAAAAATCTATCGAAACGGTTGTACGGGTTACAGGGCAAGGCGACACTAAGCAAAAAGCAATAGCTGACGCCTTAAATTCAATTCAAAAAACCGTACTGAAGAACAGCACAGATATCATCCTACGGATAGAACCAAAGGATGTTGAAGTGATTAGTGCTCACTCTCATTCGCGGACAGAAAAATTTCTTTTTCTCTTTTTGCCACGCAAACGTGAACATTTTCGTGTTGTACTCGACGTTTCGCTGGATGTCACTTTACTTTCTGTCAACGAAATACCATTTACAGAACAATAATAGCAATCAGGTCTGGAGTTAATTCCATGAGTGAAACTGCATCTTTTTTAGAAATATTGGGCATGTCCCTGATCATCGGTGGGCTCTGCGGCTTTGGCTTAGGCGCAGGGGCTGCGCGTATGTTCCACGCACCAACCGTACAAGGTATGGGGGCATTCCGTACATTGGGTGAGCTGAACGCTTGTGAAGGCGACCCAGCGTCTCATTTTTCTTTCGGCTTAGGGTTCTTCTTTAACGCATGGGCATCGTCAGTTGCTGCTGGGGCATTTACACAAGATGTTGACCACCGCATCATCCCAAACTGGGGCGCGGCTGCACTATTAACCAAAAACCGTAGTGTCGCTGACACACTGCATAACCCGAAAAAAATGGCTATCGCTTGTGCCATCATTGGGGCATTAGTTGTCGCCTTCTTAAACACAACCGCTTCCGCAGTTCCTGCTGCACTACAAACGACAGCCATTAACGTACTAGTGCCTGCCGCAAACTTGTTAGTTAATACCGTGATGCCAGTCATCTTCTGGTTAGCCGCCATGGATGCAGGGCGTCGTTCAGGTTTCTGGGCAACATTATTTGGTGGTTGTGCTCAGCTAATCATGGGGAATGCTATCCCTGGTTTAGTTTTAGGTATCTTGATTGGTAAAGGCGTTGATGACAACGGCTGGAACCGTATCACTCGTACAATGATGATAACCGTGGTTCTCCTGTTCGTTCTCAGCGGCTTCTTCCGTGAATTCGACCTAAAGATGATCACCTCTTTCAACCTAGATAAACCATTGTGGCTTGAATACGTCCACGGTCTGCTGAGCGGGAAATAATCATGACAACAGAAATTAACAAACAAGATTTTTGGTACGCAGAATGGTCCTTCCCGATTTTTGTTGGGTTGCTTTCCGCAGGGATCTTCGCAGGTACCCACATGTATGTCGTCTACGGTTTTGGGGCATTTAACGAAGTGGCTTTCGTCGCCATGTTACGTGCAGGGTTAGATACCGGGGTTTATGGCGCAGTCGCAGCATTTGGTGCAAGTTTCTTATTTGCTAGGATCATCGAAGGTTCATTGGTCGGTATTTTAGATATCGGTGGCGCACTGCAAACCGGTATTGGCCTCGGTGTTCCCGCCTTATTTTTAGCCGCTGGTTGGGATTTTTTAGTCACTAACTTCTGGATGTCGTTACTAACTGGCTTATTCCTTGGCGTATTAATCGGCTTACTGATTGTATTTGCACGTAAATTCACGATTGCTCAGGCTAACTCAACCTTTGGTGCTGACGTCATGATGGGCGCGGGTAATACCTCCGGCCGTTTCTTAGGCCCATTGATTATTTTAGCCGCGATGGCCGCATCCATTCCAATCGGAATTGGCTCTTTAATTGGCGCATTGATTTTCTATGTATGGCAAAAACCCGTTGCCGGTGGCGCCATTTTAGGTGCTATGTTGTTCGGTTATTTCTTCCCAATCGTCGCTTAACCAACACTCTCCCGGGGCATATGCTCCGGGTTACTGAATAGCATAAATTAAAAACAGACTCGAAATAGTTCAAAGAGTAGCGGAAGTGCTGCCAACAACGCTGCGGTTGACATCATTTAGAATGCGCACTTAGGCATACTCTAAATAATTCAAATTGCAGCTAGGCGGCAAACGACGATATCCCTAGGAGCATACAAAAGTATGTGACTAGGGTAGCGGAAGTGCTGCCAACAACGCTGTGGTTGACATCATTTAGAATACGCACTTAGGCATACTCTAAATAATTCAAATTGCAGCTAGGCGGCAAACGACGATATCCCTAGGAGCATACAAAAGTATGTGACTAGGGTAGCGGAAGTGCTGCCAACAACGCTGCGGTTTGAAGTATGACGAGTATGACGAGTATCGAGTATCGAGAGGACAACTATGTACACTTTAATCATCAAACAAGGTAAGCGTATCGATGGCTCGATTATCGACATTCTTATTAAAGATGGAAAAATCGAAGCGGCAGGCCCTGAATTAGCGAATAATCAGCAAGCCGACAAAGTCATTGACCTACAAGGAAAAACTTATGTCAGTGCTGGGTGGATTGACTCTCATGCTCATTGCTTTGTTGAGTCACCTATTTACTTCGATGACCCTGATTTAGCAGGAGCCGCTGGCGGAGTTACCTCACTGGTTGATGCAGGTAGTGTCGGTGCTGATGATATTGATAAATTTTATCAGCTCACCCAGAAATCAAAAACGAATGTCTTTTCTCTGTTAAATATTTCACGTATTGGCATCATTGCGCAAAATGAATTGTCGGATATGAACAACATCAATGAAGCCTGCTTTCAAGACGCTATCGAACGCCACTCCGGCTTTGTTGTTGGTATGAAAGCCCGTATGAGTAAAAGCGTGGTTGGTGAAAATGGCATTACCCCACTGGTTAAAGCTAAAGAAATGCAGAAAAAACACCATCTTCCACTCATGGTGCATATTGGCAACAACCCGCCGGATATTGATGAAGTCGCTGATTTACTGACGCGCGGCGATATCATCACTCACTGCTTTAATGGCAAACCCAATAAGATTTTAGGCGAAGATGGCTACCTAAAACCATCAATTGCTCGCGCACTCGCACGGGGTGTCATATTAGATGTTGGACATGGCGGTGAAAGCTTTAGCTTTAAAGTTGCAGAGCAAGCGATGCGCATTGGCACTTACCCTGACATCATCAGTTCCGATATTTACCACCGCAACCGCGTTAATGGCCCTGTTTATAGCCTCGCTTTTGTGATGACCAAATTTCTGTGTATGGGCTTTAGTGCGGAACAAGTGCTTCGCTGCGTTACCGAAAAAGCCGCCAACTTCTTATCGTTACCCGCGAAAGGCTATTTAAGGCCGGGCTTTGACGCCGACATAACCCTTTTTGACCTTAAAGAAGAGCAAACAGAGCTCACGGATGCAGAAGGCGAACACCGTATAGGCACTCACCGCTTCGTACCATTGGCTGCTATCGTCGGTGGAAAACACATTATTCATGCACAAGGTGAATCAGAACATGCAATCGATTTATGATAAATATCAGTTAAAACACGTTATTAATGCCTCTGGCCGCATGACAATTCTGGGTGTTTCAACGCCAACTCCAGAAGTTGTTGAACGTGTTGCTTATGGATTAAATAATTATTTTGAAATTAAAGACTTAGTTAATAAAACTGGCGAATATATTGCTAATCTATTAAATGTTGAAGCTGCGATGGTTGTGTCTTGTGCCTCTGCTGGTATTGCACAAGCTGTTGCAGCGGTGATTGTACAAGATGATGATGATTTACTGCTCAATTTGCATTCATCCAACAAAGTTGTTCCACGTGAAATTATTTTACCTAAAGGCCATAACGTTAATTTTGGTGCTCCTGTGGACACAATGGTAAGCTTAGGTGGCGGTAAAGTAGTCGAAGCGGGTTTTGCTAATGAGTGCAGTGCCGCTCAGTTAGCAGCAAAAATCACCCCCAATACAGCCGCTATTTTGTACATCAAATCACACCATACCGTGCAAAAAAGCATGTTAACCGTGGAACAAGCCGCCAAAGTGGCTCATGACCACCAGCTCCCCCTGATCGTTGATGCCGCAGCAGAAGAAGAACTTACCGCTTACTACCAAGCCGGTGGCGATATTGTGATTTACAGCGGAGCAAAAGCAATCGAAGGCCCAACAAGCGGTCTGGTTATCGGTAAAAAACAATATATTGAGTGGGTAAAACGCCAAAGCCAAGGTATTGGCCGTGCGATGAAAGTAGGTAAAGAAGGTATTTTGGGGCTCACACTCGCTATCGAACAGTACCTGACTGCTACCAAAGAAACAGGCGCAGAGATGGTTAATCGAATGAGTCAATTCATCAGTGATTTAAATGCCATTAAAGGTATCTCTGCTCGAGTCGTCTGGGATGGTGCAGGACGTGATATTGCCCGTACCGAAATTAGCTTTGATGAAAAAATGATAGGCAAAACCACTTACCAAATCATGGCTGAGCTAAAACAGGGCGATACCGCGATTTACTTCCGTGAGTACAAAGCCAACGAAGGAAAAGTAGAGGCTGACATTCGTAGTGTTAGCACTGAACAACTTGATGTTATTTCTAAGAATATTCGTTTGTTAGTAGAAGGAATTTAAGATGAAATTGTCACCGAATTTTTATCGTGACCGTGTCTGTTTAAACGTACTGGCAGGCAGCCATCAGAATGCAAAAGATATCTATGCCGCAGCAGAAACCTTTGTTGTTGTTGGTGTTTTATCTAAAAATTACCCTGACTTAGAAAGTGCCATTGCAGATATGCGCATTTATGCACAAGAAACCGATAATGCATTATCAGTTGGTCTCGGTGCTGGCGACCCAAATCAGTCAACCATGGTATCGCTGATTTCAAAAGAAGTTCAACCACAGCACGTTAACCAAGTCTTTACTGGCGCACCAATTAGCCGTGCACTATTAGGCCAAAATGAAACCTTCGTGAATGCGCTCATATCACCCACAGGCACGGTAGGTATGGTGAAAATTTCTACAGGCCCACTAAGCTCTCAAGCGCCAGATGGCATTGTTCCGGTTGAAACTGCCATTATGATGCTTAAAGACATGGGTGCTGACTCAGTTAAATTCTTTAATATGAAAGGATTAACATATATTGAAGAATATAAAGCCATTGCCAAAGCTTGCGCTGACTTTGATTTTTCTTTAGAGCCTACAGGCGGCATTGATTTAGATAACTTTGCTGAAATTTTGCAAATTGCCCTTGATACAGGCGTGAAAAAAATCATTCCTCATATTTATAGTTCCATCATTGATAAAGAAACGGGCAACACTCGCCCAGAAGATGTACGTCAATTATTGCAGATGGTTAAGCAAGCGGTTAATTGATGTGGTAGTAAGCAGTAAGTGAGAAAATAAATATAAGCGAGTAAATAAGTATAAATAAGCAGTACAAAATCTGTCATCATGACAAAACAACAAGTTGCCCCGCTCATCATCTGTAGCGGGGCTTTTTATTGTGCATCAATGACCTATCATTCTTGCATTTGGTATAATATGAAACCAATAATTATCAGGTACTGGGCTATCCCAAACGCCAAAATACATAGCAATACCAATAATAATAAATAAAACTGCTAAGGTTAGAATTGCCATCATCCAACCCGATAAGCGAAATTGACGTTTTTTTGTTGGCACTTGCAATGAAAAATCCAACGTTGATGCAACAGGGCAAGATTCAACGCAAGTCATACATCCCGTACATTCCACCGTTCTTACAGTAATTAACTTATCGACAGGTATCCGTGATGGGCAGTTCTTGGCACATTTTCCGCAATCAATACAACTTTCCACATTTCGCCGAATTTTAAATGGCGAAAATAACGAAAAAATGCCTAACAAAGCGCCATAAGGGCACAAATAACGGCACCAAGCATTACGAATAAACAAGCTTGCTATCACTAAAATGACCACAGTAATAAGCGCAAACAAGCTAATATAACGAAAAAAATCCAACATTTTTACGTCAATAATGATCCCATAAGGCGACATCATAAAATATTGGATCATCTGTGCAGACATGGAAAATGCAATATAAAGAAAGAAACCTAATAACAAATATTTTAGGCCCCTTAAAGGGATATCGAGCCATTTAGGTAAGCTAATTTGGTTTTGATAACGAAAGACTTTTTTCCCTAACTTACCAGTGTACTCTGATATTGTGCCAATCGGGCACATCCATGAACAAAATGCTTTTTTGAACAGTAAGCTAATCACAATAAAAGAGACTAATAAAAACATTGAGGCCGCATGAATTGGCGGAAAACTCCCCGTTTCCAAGGTATATTTTAAATTCATTAACCCCGCAATCGGCAGCCAACCTTCAATTCCACCAGGGCGAGGAAGGTGAATTGTCGCCCCTCCAGTTTCGTAATATCGTACCCAGTAATAGAAGGTAACTCCAATATAAATATTGATCGCCAATAGCGTGAACTGTACAAATTTACGCCATGTTGATGCATTTCGCCAATCATTCCAAGGGAGTTTTCCCCCAGTTGTACCTGGGCGGCGTTGGTACCTTACACGTGTTTTTTTTATCATGCCCAAAGATCTCTTTAACATGCATTTAAAATACCACTATTTTATTTACATATTCACAGAGCGCATTGATTTGCATCAGAGCGTGACGATATTGATGATTTCAGAAAAACGAGGTGACAAGATTAGCTTGCGGCAATAAACAGCTCTAAATAGTTCAGCTTGTAGGTAGGCGGCAAGGGAGGATATCTCTAGGAGCATACATAAGTATGTGACTAGAGTAGCCGAGAGCAGCCAACACCCCTACAAGTTGAAATATGACGAGTAATAAAAAAGGCTATAGCAATAAAAGTGCTATAGCCTTTTTTATTTGTCTGTGGAGTTGGCCGATAAGCCGGGTTCTGTCATGGACAACCATTCATCTAGGCCAGCACTTGCGCACTGGCTCCAGCAACCTACCCGAGTTCAATGCGGGCCGCACCATATGAACCCCTATTTGGTCTTGCTCCGGGTGGAGTTTACCGTGCCACGAACTGTTGCCAGTCGCGCGGTGCGCTCTTACCGCACCCTTTCACCCTTACCTGATCCTGTAAACAGGCCATCGGCGGTTTGCTCTCTGTTGCACTAGTCGTAGGCTCGCGCCTCCCAGACGTTATCTGGCACCCTGCCCTATGGAGCCCGGACTTTCCTCCCCTCTACCCGTCTCCCGAAGGGACTACGATAAAGCAGCGGTTGTCTGGCCAACTCCGCGGCGAATTATAGGCACTTTGTTGTTGCTTGTACAGACTCTAACGTGGGCAATTTACCACTTATATCAATCAAATCGTGGTATTTGCCCAAAAATCATTCATCACTTTGATTATCAAGCATCAACTTATACAGCATATTTTTCTTGAGACCATAAATTTCAGCCGTGATTGCAGCCGCTTTTTTAGGGGGTAATTCTTTTTGTAATAAATTTAATGTTCTCACCACTTCAGGGGAAACTGCGGAGTCATCAGCTGGCTTTTTATACCCTTCGACAATCAACACCATTTCGCCACGGTGACGGTTTTCATCTTCTTTTACCCAAGCGAGTAATTCCCCCACTGGGCGGCCTTCAATGGACTCCCACGTTTTCGTAATTTCACGTGCTAAAACAACATGGCGATCCGGTCCCCAGACTTCCACCATATCTGCTAAACTGTCTAACAAACGGTGGGTTGATTCATAGAAAATCAGCGTGCGAGTTTCTTGTTCGAGAGATTGTAAAACATCTTTACGCCCTTTTGTTTTAGCGGGTAAAAAACCTTCATAACAAAAACGGTCTGAGGGTAAACCCGCTGCTGATAACGCGGTAATAGCAGCACAGGCACCCGGTAAAGGTACGACACGAATACCCGCTTCGCGGCAACGATTAACTAGATGATAACCTGGATCATTAATTAAAGGTGTACCCGCATCGGAGACTAATGCGATACTATCACCTTGTTGAAGTCGACTAATTAATTGATCTGCCTTTTGCTGTTCATTATGATCATGCAGAGCAAACAACCGCGCATTTATCGCAAAATTCTGTAATAGAATGCCTGAATGCCGAGTGTCCTCTGCTGCAATAAGGTCAACATGTTTAAGAACATCCAACGCGCGTTGCGTTATATCCCCCATATTACCAATTGGGGTAGGGACAATATACAGCGTGGATGCCATAACCACAGCTTGATTAGGTTGGTTCATTGTTTCATCCGAATAGCCGGTTTAAAATTAAGCAATTGAAAAATACACCATTGGATACAGTATGCGTCCTTCAATTTTTTTGCATTTGAAAAAAGGGTTAATCTGCACAGCAATGCTGTCCACATTTGCACTGTCAGGGTGCCAAATTGTCTCGGAATACTTTCCGTCAACCCAAAAAACGCCTGAGCAAAGCACATCTGATGATGCTAGCCGTTACCAAGCAATCATTGATGCTGCACAAGGTAAGCCTTCAATGGAGGCGATAAGGGCCTACATTAGCCAAGAACCTTTATTAAAAACAGCCGCTGAACGCCAAGCTAATATTGATGGGTTATGGCAGATGTTAACACAGTTAACGCCAGAACAAATTCATGGAATTGGGGCAGATGAAAATATTCTCCAAGGCTGGGTCGATCTTTTAGATATTTATCAAAACAACCGAGACGACACAGATGCTTTACTTGCAGGCTATAACGATTGGAAAATGCGTTACTCGAATAACCCTGGAGTGATGACAACGCCGACTCTTTTGCAACAAGCCATGATACCTCAAGTGGGCAAAAACCCTAAGATTGCATTGTTTTTACCCATGAGTGGGCAAGGACAAGTATTCGGTCAAGCGATTATGCAAGGCTTTATGGATGCACAAAAAGGCCTGCCTCAAGGGCCCGCTACTCAAACAGCCATAACACCGCCACCAAGTAGTGGAAATGATGTGCTTGACCAAATTTATGAACAAGTTGCAGCAACAACAGGTAATGCTCCCACTTCTAGCGATAGCGACGTGGTGACATCAACTTTGCGTATTGATGCCGCCCCTGTGAATACCCAAAGCGTCAAAGTGTTTGATACCACAAACAAGCAAATGCCTGAGCTTATTGAACAAGCGAAAAATGAAGGTTTCAATCTTATTGTTGGGCCATTATTAAAAAGTGACGTTCAAGTTATTACCCAAATGGGAGCGCCTGTTAGTGTGCTCGCCCTCAATGAGCTTGATGCGAACCAATTACAGCCTCGACCTAATCTTTGCTATTTTTCATTATCGCCAGAAGATGAGGCACAAAATGCTGCCGCTTACATGAAAGCTGAAGGTAAGCAAATGCCATTGGTACTAGTTCCCGCTAATACTTTCGGTGATAGGATAGCCAAAGCCTTTGCACAAGGGTGGCAAGAAAAAGGCGGCGGGACCGTTTTAATGCAAACCTTTGGGTCTGTCCCTTCTTTAAAAGAGTCGATTAATCGCGGCGCAGGTATCCGTATGACAGGAACGCCTGTGAATACCGGAATACAATCGATAGACTCACAATATGTCGATTCAGTTGGTGCGATTGACGGCGTTTATATTGTTGCCACCCGTGATGAGCTGACCTTAATCAAGCCAATGATTGAAATGGCAATTAGTTCTCGTTCTCGTCCTTCGCTTTACGCAAGCTCTCGCAGTAACCAAGCTGGATCTGGCGCAGACTACCGCTTTGAAATGGATGGCGTTAAATTTAGCGAAATCCCTTTACTCGCAGGTGCAAACAATAACTTACGTAAACAAGCCCAACAAAAGCTGAACAATGATTACTCTTTATTCCGCTTATATGCCATGGGTATTGACGCATGGTCTTTAGCCAACAATTACGACAAACTACAGCAATCGGGACAATTTCGTATCAATGGTGCATCAGGAACCTTGAGTACTACACCAAACTGTGTAGTGTTCCGAGAATTACCTTGGTTGCAATTTAAACAAGGCAAAGTGGTTTCCTCACAATAACATCACTGAATACTTCATTTTTTTTCAGACAAGGACGTCATGAAAATTATGCCAAAAGCCATACAATGGTTAACAGGCCGGTACTATGAAAATCAAGTGCTCGCATTCCTGAAACAGCAGGGATTAACATTTGTTGAACGTAATGCAAGGAACCGAGGCGGAGAAATCGACCTCATCATGCGAGATAATACAGGTTGGGTATTTGTTGAAGTTCGGTTTCGCAAGAATTGTGATTACGGAGATGCACTTTTATCAGTAAACTGGCACAAACGTCGAAAACTATTAGCTGCTGCCAAATATTGGCTCTCACAAAGGCAAGAAAGTTTTGAAACCAGTGCATGCCGTTTTGATATCTGCGCCATCACGGGAAACCAATTTGACTGGATACAAAATGCATTCAACGAAAATGATATTTATTAACAAATGATATAATCAGTTTTATACGCTGATCATGCAGTCAACAAAGCTATAATTCAAATATAATGGCAATATACAAAAATAATTTGAATTATATCGAGGCGACAAAGGAAAAACTCGTGCTAGACCGAATAAAAGTTTGCTTCACTGAAAGTATACAAACTCAAATAGCAGCTGCTGAAGCGCTGCCTGATGCCATTTCAAGAGCCGCGATGATGATGGTTCAATCTCTACTCAATGGCAACAAAATTTTATGTTGTGGTAATGGTGCTTCTGCCGCTACTGCACAACGTTTTGCTGCAAGTATGATCCATCGCTTTGAAACCGAACGCCCTAGCTTACCCGCTTTAGCACTTAATACAGATAATGCAGTGTTAACTGCGATTTCGGGTAGTAAGCAGCCTTCTGAAATTTATGCGAAACAAGTTAGAGCATTAGGGCAACATGGTGATGTTTTGATGGCAATTTCAACCCATGGTAATAGTAGCGATATCATTAAGGCAGTTGAAGCAGCCGTGACTAGAGACATGACAATTGTCGCCCTAACAGGTTATGACGGAGGGGAACTCGCAGGTTTACTTGGCCCCCAAGATGTTGAAATTCGTATTCCATCCCAACGAAGTGTTCGAATTCAAGAAGTTCACCTTCTTACTGTAAATTGTCTATGTGACCTCATAGATAATACTCTTTTCCCACATCAGGACGATTAAGGAGATAAAATGCGATTAATTCCGGTTTTTGCCATAGTCATTAGTACTATTCTATTACAAGGTTGTATTGGTGCTGCTGTAGTCGGTTCCACTGCTGTTGCAACAAAAAGCGCAACTGACCCTCGTACAGTTGGTCAACAAGTTGACGATGGCACCTTAGAAGCTCGAGTTAGTGGGCAACTGAACAAAGATAAAGAAATTACGGGCAAGGCTCGTATCATTGCAACCGCTTATAAAGGAAATGTTCTGCTAACAGGCCAAAGCCCTGATATGGCTTGGGCTGAACGAGCAAAACAAATAGCCTCTAACGTTGATGGTACCATCGCAGTTTATAATGAAGTCCGTAGTGGTGAGCCTGTTGATTTAGGTACAGCCTCAAAAGATACTTGGTTAACAACCAAAGTTAAATCTAAAATCCTCGCGAGTGATAGCGTTAAATCTGGTAGTGTGAAAGTCATTACTGAAAACGGTGAGGTTTTCTTGCTAGGTGTATTAACAAGGCAAGAAGGAGATGCAGCGGCGAAAATCGCTAGTGAAACAGATGGTGTTCGTCGAGTAACAACTGCTTTCACTTATCTTAATTAATCATAAACAATAATATATTGTTATAAAAACAAAAGCCGTGGGTTAAAAACCATGGCTTTTTTCTTATTCGTTCATCAACTGGTTTATTTTCAGATAATTCTTACCTCCCAATAAGTGCATTTGGTTCAAGATCCAAGCTTGCCTTTTGAGCACATAGGAAGATGGGTTTTTTACACTATATCTATGAGGATTAGGCAAAACCGCAGCTAATAGTGCAGCCTCGCTCATTGAAAGCTTGCTAGCAGGCTTATTAAAGAATTTATTTGCAGCCTCTTCGACCCCAAAAACACCATCACCAAACTCTACTATATTAAGATAAACGGTCAGTATTCTTTTCTTTGACCATAAAAGCTCCATAACAGGAGTCATTACTGTCTCTAAGCCTTTTCTTAACCAACTTCTTCCATCCCATAACCACACATTTTTTACTGTCTGCTGTGAGATAGTTGAAGCCCCTCTAATTGTTTGTTTATTACTCAAATTATGTTTGTAAGCTCGCTCAATTGCATCAAGGTCGAACCCCCAATGATGAGGAAAATTTTGATCTTCCGCTGCAATTACTGCTAAATAGATATACGGAGAAATGTGATTTTCATCTACCCATTCAGAATGAGACACATAAGAAAAATTTAAGTTTACCCATGCGCTAACTTGCCGTTCAATCATCACTGCAGAAAAAGGCACTGGTATGTATTTAAATAAAATGACTGAACAAATCCACACCACAAGTAATGAAAATGTGATCTTCTTTAACCAGTGCCATAATCTAGAAACAATAGTTCGCATTCAAATAATCACGCCATTTCCAATACTTTCTTAACAAGCTTATTAATACCCGTATTTGCTTCAGAAATTGATTGAGCTAGCATATAAGCAGGTGTTGTAACAACTCGGTTAACTTCATCAATTACAATATCATCAACAGCACATTTAATATGTTTCCCCCCCATAATTTCTATTTGAGCAATCGTTTCACTATCATCTCCAATAGTTAGTTCTACTGATGTATTTAACATTTTAGGAAGCATCACTGGAGCAATACACATCAGCCCTAGCGGCTTTTTCTGTTGGTGCATTTGGCGTACTAAACTTAATAGTTCTTTATTAATTTCACACTCGCTTCCTTTAACTGCGAAATCACATAAATTTTTTGCCGCCCCAAAACCACCAGGAATAATGAGGGCATCTAGCTTTGAAGCATCAGCTGATGATAAAGGTGATATTTTCCCACGTGTAATACGTGAAGATTCTTCCATTTGGTTACGCTTTTCTGTTTTCAATTCTCCATTTATATGATTTATAACAGTAGGTTGTAACTCATTAGGCGCAAAAAAATGAACTTCAGCATTATATTGACTCAAAGCTAGCATAGTTAGCACTGACTCATGAATCTCGCTTCCGTCAAAAACACCGCAGCCACTTAAAATAACCGCAATTGATTTCATATCTTCCTCCATTTGTAGTAAATTATCTCTCAGGCGCTAAGGTGCATAAACATCAATCTTCATCACAGATTTTAATGAATCTTGTAACAGATTCGCTAAATTTTGGTATCTTGATGTTGCCCTTTACAGTGATATACCTAATTTTATGATTTGCAAAAAACAAAAAGCATATGCAAATCAACGATTTCCCTGGTGTTGGCGCAGTATTCGCGCACCCCAACTTCGGTTGGGGTTATTTTTTTGTACGCTCATCAACCCAGTTTCTCAAAGTTTCTATATCTGCTTTCCAATCCTGTTTTAATTCATCGACCCATTCTTGCACATTGTCCCACCATGCAGGTAAATCAGGAGATTGAATCTGTTGTGCAATTTTCTGTAAGTTCTTTAAGCCAACAGAACCTGCTGCGCCTTTGATTTTATGAGCTTCCTCAACAATCCCTTTTTGGTCTTTAGCCACCATATTTGAATCAAGAATAGCTAAGTAACCCGGCAGCATTTTTTCAAAGACATCTAGGCCATCATAAATAAGCTTAGGGCCAACTAACTCAATATACTGTTCTAGCATATCGCAATCGAGCCTAGATTCATCAACACTCGAAGTCTCATGCTCACCCGATATTTCTTCAGGTTGAGTAGATTGTTCCCCCCAAAATTGCTCAATAATTTGGGTCAATGCTGGAACTGATAATGGTTTACTCAATACCCCATCCATACCTGCATCAAAGTATTCTTTTTTATCTTTAAGAACATTTGCCGTTAAAGCAATCAATGGTGGTAAGTCTTGCTTATCATACTGCTGTTTGAGTTGCCGAGAGATATCTAGGCCTGTCATATCAGGTAATTGGATATCCAATAAAACTAAATCATATTCTCCAGGGGCAAACATCTCGAGAGCATCTTTCCCATTCATTGCCACATCAACCGTATTTCCTAAATTTTCTAATACAGAACAAGCAACAACAACATTCAGTTCAATATCTTCTACGAGTAAAATATGTAATGCAGGCAATGGGTAATCCTCTTCACTATCTTGCTGTTCAATAACATTACTTTCAACAACAGGCGCTGTGATAGATAAAGTAAAGGTGGAACCTTGGCCTATTTCACTTTCAACTTGTATATCGCCTCCCATATTTTGTGCTAAGCGACGAGAGACAGAAAGCCCAATACCCGTTCCAGTTGCAGGTTTACCTCCAGCAGAATCTGTTACTTGGTAATACATTGCAAAGATTTTATCTAATTCGCCCTTAGGTATACCTATGCCACTATCCTGAACCCTGAAAAACAGTTTATTTTCAGCTTCTTGCCAAATACTAAGCTTCACTTCACCTTTTTGCGTGAACTTAACTGCGTTACCAATTAAATTCCACAATATTTGCCGCAAACGGGTCCCATCAGTTAACACCGTTTTCGGTAATGCAGGGGCAACATCCATGACAAATTTAAGCCCTTTTGGCTGTACCAATAATCCACTTAAATTCTCTAAATCATTCACAAATTCAGATAATGTGATGGGCTGGTTATCTAACTGAACTTTACGGCGTTCAATTTTATCCATCTCAATAATATCATTGAATATATTACCTAACGTAACGGCACTTACATGAATAGTTTTTAAATAGCTAGATTGTTCCGAAGTTAAATCTGTATCTAATAAAATTCGGCTCAAACCAACAATGCCGTTAAGGGGGGTACGAAGCTCGTGGCTGATTGTAGAAATAAAGGTGGTTTTCTCCCTACTCGCGCTCTCTAACGCCTCCTGATAGCGTTTACGCTCCGTTATATCGCGCCCAAAGCCCATCAGACCATGGCGTTTACCAACGCGATCATAAAAAGGCACTTTACGAAGTTCAAAACAGGCTTTACGACCATCTGGATATACCAACCATTGTTCATAAGTGAGAGAAACATTATGACGAAATACTTTTTCATCGGTTTCCATAACCTTAGAGGCAATTTCAACATCATAAATATCTAATGGAGTTAACCCAACTAAGTGTTTTTCACTTTTTCCAGTCAATAGTTCCATTGCCCGGTTACACCCCGAAAACTCATTATTTTCGTTGCGGTAATAAACTAAATCAGGTGAGGCATCGAGGAATGAACGAAGTAAAACAGATTGCTGCTCAAGTTCAATTTGCGTCTGCTCACGGTACTTCATTTCTTGTTTTAATTGTTCCAGAAGTTCTAAATGAGCACGCTCTGCTTTTTCTCGCTCTAGAATTTCAAGGTTAAGCTGTTCAATATTTCCCTGTAACTGAGTGTTTAAATCAGCATCACGTTTTCGCATAACTTCAAGTTTATCAACCATTCGCGATAAACGCTGCCGAGACTCTTCAAGCTGCTCAACCACCACCGATAAAAAGTAAACAGCTAATGGGGTAATAATTAACCCAAAGAAAATTGACCCCACCATATCGAGGCTATCAACATGCCCTCTTAAAACAATTGTCACTGCCATTTGCATTATCATGGCGAGAACAACGAGTGCAGATGCGAGTAACAGAGAAAATCGCACCAGCCCGAGCTTCATCATTAAATCGACATAGTATTGCGCAAGGCCGCGAAGTACTTTCATAACCACCCCTTAGTTAAATTCTCTTTGAATCATATATCAAACAAGGCAGTTTCGGATGATTATTCACTCGAAATGTCGATCCTGCTCATTCAATAGCCATTTTTTACTATTAATGATAAAAAACAATCAGGTATTTTCTTTGTGTTAGATAAAGTAAAAATTTATTTTGGGTGTTTTTTAATCAAAATCACATAAAAATCAAAACAATAACGCTACTGTTTCTTGTGGAAGGCCGCTAAAATCAAAGTAAAAGCCCAAGCTATCTCAAGTAAAATCAGACAAAATTCAGTAAGGAATGCCATGAGTTCAAATATTTTCGGTCCCCAACGTTGCGAGCCCCCTAAAAAAGCGCTGGAAATCCGTAAAATAGAGTTTACTGAAGCCTATGAATCCAATAATGCCGTCGATGCACAACAGCAAGCCAGCCGCTGTCTCTCTTGCGGTAGCCCTTTTTGTGAATGGAAGTGCCCACTACATAATCCAATATCGAAGTGGCTCAAGCTTGCTGCTGAAGATAAAATTATCGAAGCGGCTGAATTATCTCACCATACCAATAGTTTACCTGAAATCTGTGGGCGCGTTTGCCCACAAGAAAAACTCTGCGAATTAGCATGTGTACTTCATGATACAACAGGTTCTGTGACTATTGGTCATATTGAGCGGTATATTAATGATACTGCTTTTGCGATGGGGTGGCGGCCAAACCTTTCCCATATTAGCTCTGTAAACAAACGTGTCGCCATTATTGGTGCAGGCCCTGCGGGTCTTTCTTGCGCAGATGTACTTATTCGAAATGGTGTAAATGTCGTCGTTTTTGATAAACACCCTGAAATAGGGGGCCTACTAACCTTTGGTATTCCGTCATTTAAGCTAGAAAAGAAGCTAATGGTCCAAAGACGGGAAATATTTACAGAAATGGGTATTCAGTTTCAATTGAATACTGAAGTAGGGACAGATGTCTCTCTAAACGAGCTTCTTTCCAATTATGACGCTATTTTTATTGGTACTGGTACTTACCAAGCAATTCGAGGTAACTTACCTAAAAAAGCGATTCAGGGCGTTTTTGAAGCACTTCCCTATCTAATCGCAAATACACGCCATTTAATGCAACTTTCCAACCCTAATGACGAACCCTATATTAATTTACATGCCAAAAGAGTTATCGTATTAGGAGGTGGGGATACTGCAATGGATTGCGTGCGTACTGCTATTCGCCAAGGAGCGAAGCAGGTTAGCTGTTTCTATCGTAGAGATGAACAAAGTATGCCAGCCTCACGAAAAGAAGTCGCTAATGCATTAGATGAAGGAGCCCAGTTCCATTTTAATATGCAAGTCACTGAATTTGTGATTAATAAACAGCAACAACTTATGGGAGTTTATGCCGCTCGTACGCAAAATGGCGAATTAGAAAATGGTCGTTATCAAGTAGAACTAATTAAAGATTCAGCTTTTTTTATCGAAGCCGATGCCATAATTGTGGCTTATGGATTTATTCCTCATAACCAAATTTGGTTAGATAAACCGTTAATCCAGCGCGATAAATATGGTCATATTATAGCAAACCGTAACAGTCCCTTTCCTTATCAAACCTCCCATGAAAAAGTGTTTGCCGGCGGGGATACAATAAGAGGCTCAGATCTTGTTGTGACTGCTATTGCTGATGGGCGCAATGCTGCTGAAGGGATTTTATTATTTTTAGGGGTTTAATGATTCATTATATAAAAAACAGAGGGTTTATTCCCCTCTGTTCATTCATTAACTGCTAACCCGGCTAATGGATTATTTGACAACCCTTAACGAAGGCCGACCTTTTGGTGGTCGTGGTGGTTCATCCCCTGATGGCTCATGCGAATTTTCATCCACAGATTCAGTTTCATGAACTAAAGAAATGTTGTCTTCAAGCTCTTCGACCTGTTCAAAACCTGCTGATAACTCTGCATCATAAGCAGCTTCAGGCTCAAACATCATTCCAGCCCCATTTTCACGTGCATATACCGCCATAATTGCGGCCATTGGGACATAAACTTGGCGAGGTATCCCACCAAAGCGAGCATTAAAACGCACTTCTTCGTTGGTTATTTCAAAATTACCAACAGCTCTTGGCGCAACATTCAATACAATTTGCCCATCTCGAGCAAATTCCATCGGAACGTTAACCGCTGGAACGGTGACATCAACCACCAAATGCGGAGTCATATCGTTATCAAGCAACCACTCATAGTGGGCACGTAACAAATAAGGGCGACGTGGTGACATTGCTGTCATTTCCATCATTCTTTTAGCCTCTTGTAGACAAACGCATTTCGCGCTCAGATTCAGTCAAAGATGCTAAGAATGCGTCACGTGCAAACACACGTTGCATATATAATTGCAGATATTTGCTGCTAGATGGGTTCAATTCAATACCGAGTACAGGTAAACGCCATAGCAACGGAGCCAAATAGCAATCTACGAGACTAAACTCTTCACTCATGAAGAATTCCATTTCAGCAAAAACAGGAGAAACCGCAATCAGTTCTTCAGAGAGTTGGCGACGAGCGTTTGCTGCCTCTTGCGCACTACCATTCTCTATTTTGCTCATTAATGAATACCAATCATTTTGAATGCGGTGCATCAATTGACGGCTAGTCCCACGTGCAACTGGATAAACAGGCATTAATGGCGGATGAGGAAAACGCTCATCAAGGTATTCCATGATAATGTGTGGGTCATACAGAGTCAGGTCACGATCAACTAATGTTGGAACGCTTTGGTATGGGTTGAGATCAATCAGATCTTGAGGCAGATGACCGGGTTCGACATGTTCAATTTCAACACTTACCCCTTTTTCAGCCAAAACAATCCGTACCTGATGGCTAAAAATGTCAGTAGGGCCAGAGAACAATGTCATTACCGAACGTTTATTAGGAGCGACAGCCATTAAAACCTCCAAAATACAAAATGGACGAAATGTAATTAATTTTTAATTACCCATTACCCATTTTAAAATCCCCTGTGTTTAACTCTCATTTATCCATACTGAAAGTCAACACAACCCTCCCGCACAGTAAAGGCGAGAAATGTGAAATAAAAAAACAGGGGCATATTCTAACAGATTTTGTACAACTTAGGGGGAACACACCGAAAAAATCACAGATTTATTTCATTCTTAGGTTCAAAAAGATAAAAATTCAGAGTTTTTTAATGAAAAAGCAAAGATAAATAGAATAAAAAACCTAAAGTAAACTCTAGGGTTCGGGTTATATTTAGTAGAATTATCCCAATATTGTTCCACTAATAATTATTTTTGATTTTAGACTAAATTATTATTTTTCTCTTTAATTATATTCATTCTTTTATAAAGTATCATAATTAGACACAGCTATTCTAGCATCAATAATAAAAATGTAAGTAAAACAATAGGCAATAAAAAACCCGCCATTAAGACGGGTTTTTTCATCAATTTTATACCCAAAGGGTAATAAATTAACGTTTGGAGAACTGTGGACGACGACGTGCTTTGCGCAGACCCACTTTTTTACGTTCAACAGAACGCGCATCACGGGTAACGAAACCAGCTTTACGCAGATCAGAACGAAGAGTCTCATCATAAGCCATCAGTGCACGAGTAATACCGTGACGGATTGCGCCTGCCTGACCTGAAATACCACCACCTTTAACAGTGATGTACAGATCCAATTTTTCCAACATTTCAACCAACTCTAACGGCTGACGAACGACCATGCGCGCAGTTTCGCGACCAAAGTATTGTTCCAGTGTACGTTGATTGATTGTGATGTTACCGCTACCCGGCTTAATAAAGACACGAGCAGATGAGCTTTTGCGGCGACCAGTGCCGTAGTATTGATTTTCAGCCATTGCTATAATCCCGATTAAATGTCAAGAACTTGCGGTTGTTGAGCCGCGTGGTTGTGCTCATTACCTGCGTAAACTTTCAGTTTACGGTACATTGCACGACCCAGAGGTCCTTTTGGCAACATGCCTTTAACCGCGATTTCAAGCACACGCTCAGGACTGCGAGCAATCATTTCTTCGAAAGTTGCTTGCTTGATTCCACCTACATGGCCAGTGTGGCGATAGTAGATTTTGTCTTCGCGTTTATTGCCGGTAACAGCAATTTTTTCTGCATTCAGAACGATGATGTAATCACCAGTATCCACGTGCGGAGTATATTCCGCTTTATGCTTACCGCGCAGACGGCTAGCAATTTCAGTTGCAAGACGGCCTAAAGTTTTGCCATCTGCATCAACAACGTACCAGTCGCGTTTTACGGTCTCTGGTTTAGCTGTAAAAGTTTTCATTAAAACTTACCCAATATTGAAGTTACACGTTGGTGAACACTCATGTTCATAAGCTTTCTGAGGTTCACACGACTCTTTGTCCAGTAAACCTACCCCTTCGAGCAGCCTAACTGGCATTAATGCGTTATTTTTTGGGAAATAAAAAACAACGCTGTAACGTGGGGTCGCAAGATTATAGAGAAGTCAGAAACAAAAATCGACCCCAAATGCATTTTTTTTACGTTTGCTCAAATAAACATCGTATACTGTACTTAAATCATGCAATTCAGGTAACTTGTTCGCTAACAACCCTGCTTTGTCGTTTACCTTAAGTTAAATGAGGTATTTTCAGGTACTCTTCACTTTGCATTTCTTGCAATCGAGACAAGCAGCGTTGGTACTCAAAAACCAAAAGTTGCCCTTGATACAGCGACTCCATTGGCACTTCAGCATTAATGACTAATTTAACTTTTCGTTCGTAAAACTCATCAATTAACGCTAAAAAACGACGTGCTGGATTTTCATCTGTTATTCCCATCACGGGGACATTGTACAGCAACACAGTGTGGTAGCAATTTGATAGGTAAATGTAGTCATTTTGGCTACGAGGCTCTTCACACAGAACTTTAAACTCGATGGCTAGCACCCCTTCCGCAGCATGAATGGCTTGCATCTTACGATGATTAACCTCTAAAACGGGATTTTGCTCCCCTTGCTTACCCGCCAATTTAACGAAAACATCATCTAAATGCTGACGATTTTGAGAATTAATTGGGGATAAAAAAAGATGCGCTTGAGTTAAAGTTCTTAAGCGGTAATCAATGCCTGCATCGACATTCATTACATCACAGTATTTTTTAATTTGCTCAATAGCAGGTAAGAAACGAGCTCGCTGCAAACCGTTACGATAGAGATTATCAGGGATGATATTTGAGGTAGCAACCAGTGTGATACCTCGAGCAAATAGCCCTTCGAGTAAAGTGCCAAGGATCATAGCGTCGGTAATATCTGACACAAAAAATTCATCAAAACACAACACATCTGTTTGTTTTTTAAACTCATCCGCAATAATATCCAGCGGGTTCTCTTGCCCTTGTAATGCCATCAAATCTTCTTGTACTTTCTTCATAAAGCGATGAAAATGTAAGCGAATTTTACGGTTACCCGGTAAACTTTCGTAAAACATATCCATCAGCCATGTTTTTCCACGCCCTACTCCGCCCCACATATATAACCCTCTTACTGGGGTAATTGGTGCTGTCGATGCTTTACCAAGAAGGCGGCTAAAGCGTTGCTTTAAACCTGAGGGCTTATCTTGTAAAGTGGAAGAAGTTGTATTAACAAGCTGCTGATATATTTTATCTAAGCGTTCTACAGCGAGCTTTTGTACGTCATCTGGCTGGTAGTTTCCATCAGCCAGCGCTTGTTGATAACGCATTGTAGGGGTCATCGGCGACATTAACTGAATAATCCTTAAAAATTTTTCGGTTTTTTTACCGTTATTTGATATACACTGCCTTTATTATAACCAGATTCAGTTATCATTTAACTTTCGGTTAACGAGCCGCTATAGAGTAAGGAAATTCGATTTAAGATTCCACTCTTAATAAGTTGTTGACTAATTTAACCTACCTACTCAGGGCTTGTAGATTTTGTCATCACTTAACTAGCCAAATTACAATATGTTAAGACGCTTTACTTGACGCTTACATGCAACTTGAATTATTTAAGGTATAGTAACGGTAACAACATTTAATTTCTGCGAACATTGAATCTGTGAACATTGAAGTAATGAAGGAGTCAGCATGACCTGGGAGTATGCATTAATCGGATTGATTGTGGGTTTTATCATCGGTGCATTAGTTGTGCGCTATGGTAACCCAAAGCTTCGCCAACAAAAAACAGCGCAAGCTGAGCTAGACAAAAAAAGTACTGAACTCGAAGAGTACCGTAAAGAACTTGTTAGCCATTTTGCTCGTAGCGCAGAATTATTGGATAAAATGGCGCGCGATTACCGCCAGCTTTACCAACACATGGCACAAAGTTCATCTGAATTAATGCCTGATATGCCAGCACAAGACAACCCATTTAACTATCGTTTAACCGAATCTGAAGCAGATAACGACCAAGCGCCTGTTAAAATGCCACCAAGAGATTACTCAGATGGTGCTTCGGGTCTTTTCCGTCCTATTGATGAGAAAGAAAAGTAAATTTTTATCTTTTATCACCAGTAAGCAGTGCTTACTGGTGATTTCCTAATTTCCTATAAAACCTACTAAATTTTATCACTTTCCGTGTGTCTTCCATTATTAAATTTTTAGTTAATAATTCTGAACAAGATTTCCATCCAAATATAATTTAATAATTTATTTATCTACTGTATAGAAGTTAAAGTTTCACTTAAGGTACGTGTAAATAGATGTAAAAGAGTGGATATTCGCTACCCGTCATGGGAACTTTTGCGCATAATCGGTGGTCATAGTCATCAGTAAAATTGAATCTGATACCAACCAATATTATTTCAACGCATTGTGTTTCTTCTAAAACTGCATTCACAGTGAGTTGATAACTTATTCTTGAGAGAATCGACTGAATTATGAAAAGAAAAAACTTTTTTCTTACCGCAGTAGCAATGAGTTTAGGCTTATCTTTAGCGGCTATTCCTGCGGTTAGTAGCGCAGCATTGCCTGCCACTTTACCTGCAACAGCACAAAGCCAGAACATGCCTAGCTTAGCTCCAATGCTTGAAAAAGTATTGCCAGCTGTAGTGAATATTCATGTGTCTGGTACTCGCGTACAGAACCAACAAATTCCAGAAGAGCTTAAATTCTTTTTTGGCCCGAATATACCACAACAGCAACAAAGCGTACGTCCATTTGAAGGCTTAGGTTCTGGTGTCATTATTGATGCTCAGCAAGGTTATATTTTAACCAATAACCATGTGATTGATGGCGCTGACAAAATACAAATTCAATTAAACGATGGCCGTGAAATTGCCGTTAACTTAATTGGGAAAGACCCACAAACCGATATCGCGTTATTGAAAATAAGCAATGCAAAAGATATCAAAAACTTAACTGCTGTTAGTATTGCAGACTCTGACAAATTGCGTGTAGGTGATTTTGCGGTTGCAGTCGGTAACCCATTTGGTTTAGGGCAAACAGCAACATCTGGCATTATCTCAGCATTAGGTCGTAGCGGCTTAAACCTTGAAGGCCTAGAAAACTTTATCCAAACCGATGCTTCCATTAACCGTGGTAACTCTGGTGGTGCTCTCGTTAACCTAAACGGTGAATTAATCGGTATTAACACGGCGATTTTGGCACCTGGCGGCGGTAATATCGGTATCGGTTTCGCGATCCCAAGTAATATGGCGAAAAACCTTAGCGAGCAGTTAATTAAACATGGTGAAGTAAAACGCGGGATCTTAGGCATCAAAGGTACTGAAATGAACTCCGATATCGCTAAAGCATTTAATATTGATGCACAGCGTGGTGCCTTCGTGAGTGAAGTTTTACCTAAATCATCTGCAGCTAAAGCGGGTATTAAATCCGGTGACGTGTTAGTTTCCGTTGATGGTAAACGCATTAATAGCTTTGCAGAGTTAAGAGCCAAAATCGGTACCAGCCAAATTGGTAAAGAGATCACTATTGGTTTAATCCGTTCAGGCAAACCGATGGAAGTCAAAGTGGTTCTTGAGAACGATGAAGGCTCAACAACTAAAGCTGAAAAGTTGAGCGAATCCTTATTAGGTGCAACGATTTCTAATGCAACCGTTAGCAATACTAAAGGTGTACAAGTTGATAGCGTGGCACCAAAATCGCCAGCTGCCGCCATTGGCCTCGTAAAAGGCGATTTAATCTTTGGTGTTAATGACGCTCGAGTTGAGACTATTGAACAATTCCGTAAGATTATTGATGCTAAACCTCCTGTATTAGCAATGAAAGTATTACGTGACGGTGAAACCTTATATTTACTGATGAAAAATTAATTCATCAAAAACCATCTGAAAATCAACAAAACAGGTACAGTATCACTCTGCTGTACCTGTTTTTTTATGTTATGCTCTGAACATGTTTAAGCAATAACTAAATATTCTATATCCTATGGTGAAGAAGCTAACCTTATCTGTCATGCTTGGCCTGTTGACTGCATTGATTATTATCGTTGCGGTTCCTTCGTTGCGCCCTCAAGGTTTAGCCGACTTATTATATGGTAAAACAAATAGCGAGCCCGTCAGTTATAATAAAGCAGTACGCCGTGCTGCGCCTGCAGTAGTCTATGTTTACAGTAGCTCAAAAGGTAGTTTTTCCCAGTCAGGGCGTGAATTAAAATCCCTCGGTTCGGGTGTGATCATGAGCCCAAATGGCTACATTATCACGAATAAACACGTCGTTGATAACCCAGACCAAATCTTAGTCGCTTTACAAGATGGTGCTATTTTTGATGCCTTACTGGTTGGCTCGGACCCATTGACTGATCTCGCCGTACTGAAAATTGACGCTGATAACCTACCCGTTATTCCAATTAATACGCAACGGGTCACTCATGTTGGTGATGTCGTACTCGCTATTGGTAACCCTTATAACATAGGCCAAACCGTAACTCAGGGGATTATCAGTGCAACGGGTCGCGTAGGGTTAAGCTCTACCCGTCGGCAAAATTTCCTGCAAACCGATGCCTCAATCAACTCGGGTAACTCTGGCGGGGCATTAATTAATACCGAGGGGGAGTTAGTTGGCATTAACACACTTTCTTTCACAGCAGGCCAAGGCATTAGTTCTGAGGGGTTAAGCTTTGCCATTCCAACCGCCCTTGCCACTAAAATCATGGATAAGCTAATCCGTGATGGCCGAGTGATCCGTGGTTATATTGGTATTACGGCGCGTGAACTGCCTCAAATTAGGTCAAATAACAATAATATTAACCAAATACAAGGCTTGCGGGTTTTCCAAGTTGCCCCAAATGGGCCAGCAGCTAAAGCGGGCATACTACAAGGGGATATTATTTTATCGGTTGATGGCAAACCTGCCATTTCAGCCGCAGAAACTATGGATCTAGTCGCAGAAATTCGCCCTGGAAGCAAGACCGCAGTGCAAATCTTACGAGATGGCGAAATTAAAAATATTGATGTGATTATTGAAGAAATTCCTGATGAGCAGGCAGGATAATCATTGATAAATACTCTTTCGTAAAAAAAGGTTGCTCGATATCGAACAACCTTTTTTGATTCGCTGAATGGAGGAGCCCCATTCACCCTACCAATGCATTAATCATCTGAATGTACGCGCTGAATATCGGCACCTAAACCACGTAGCTTATCTTCGATGTGCTCATAACCACGGTCAATATGATAAATACGGTCAACTGTCGTTGTCCCTTCAGCAATGCAGCCCGCAATAACTAAACTTGCAGATGCTCGTAAATCTGTTGCCATTACCTGCGCACTAGTTAATTTTTCAACACCGTGACATAACACAGTATTGCTTTCAATTTCAGCATGAGCTCCCATACGGATCAGCTCAGGGATATGCATAAAACGATTCTCAAAAATCGTTTCAGTGATCATCCCCGCCCCATCAGCAACAAGATTAAGTAAGCTAAACTGTGCTTGCATATCAGTTGGGAACCCTGGGTGTGGTGCTGTACGTAATGTCACCGCTTTTGGACGCTTGCCTTCCATATCTAGGCTAATCCAGTCACCACCGATTTCAATTTTAGCCCCAGCTTCACGCAATTTAGCTAGCACCGCATCCAGTGTATCTGGGCGAGCATTACGGCAGATGACTTTACCGCGTGAAACCGCAGCAGCAATCAAGAATGTTCCCGTTTCAATACGGTCAGGCAGTACTTTATAAACTCCACCACCTAAACGTTCAACACCTTCAATTACAATGCGGTCAGTCCCTGCCCCAGTGATTTTTGCACCTAGGGTATTTAGGAAGTTAGCGGTATCTTCAATTTCAGGTTCACGTGCCGCATTTTCAATTATTGTGGTTCCTTCAGCTAAGGTTGCCGCTGTCATAATAGAGACTGTCGCCCCCACACTGACTTTATCCATCACAATGCAAGCACCTTTTAAGCGACCATCAACCGTTGCTTTCACATAACCATCTTCTAAAGCAATCTTTGCGCCTAATTGCTCTAAGCCAGAAATATGTAAATCAACAGGGCGAGCACCGATAGCACAACCACCTGGTAAAGAAACTTCACCATGACCAAAACGAGCGACCAATGGCGCTAAAGCCCAGATGGATGCACGCATGGTTTTAACGAGGTCATAAGGCGCGCAGTATGTCGTTACCGTGCTTGCATCAACATATACTGAGCCATTGCGTTTTACTTTAGTACCAAGTTGATTTAATAATTTAATCGTTGTGTCAATATCCCTCAAATGAGGGACATTCTGTATTTCTACTGGCTCTTCGGCCAATAGAGCAGCGAACAGGATTGGTAATGCCGCGTTTTTTGCGCCAGATATCGTGACCTCACCCTCTAAGCGGGTTGGTCCTTTAACTAAAAACTTATCCATTCAAGTATTCTCGTATGTCGAATTTTACAGTCTGTTCGCTTAGGCTTTGAAATCAAAGGCCACTAAGTTTACGATCGCGCTCCCATTGCGCAGGGGTGTACGCTTTAATAGACAAAGCATGAATGCGGTTATCCGCAATATACTCCATTAAAGGTGCATAAATTGCTTGCTGTTGCTTAACACGGCTCATGCCGTCAAACATGTCACCGACAGCAATAACCTGAAAGTGGCTACCATCACCAGTAACAATAGCCTCATTCAGAGACAATTTTTCCATCAATACTTGCTTAATTTCGTTGGTATCCATAATGACTCAATTTATTAATTATTTGTGATTTATAATTTTACTCTAAATAGTGCAAATTGCATGCGTTGCATACAGAAACATCGCAATAAGAACAGCCAGAGCTTAATCCTCTATCCTAAAGGATTAGGCTTAACACTTAAACCAAAGAAAACGCCTCTCGTGCCGAAAAGCACATAGAGGCGCTCATTTTTACATAACTTGACCCAATTTAGGATATTTAACCTAATTGAGAATAACCTCTTGAACCCCGTATAGCTCAATCAATGTCTTCAAGTTATCACTGACACCAGTAATATTCAGTGAACGGTTTTTAGCTTGGAATTCACCTTTTAAGCGAACGAGCATCGCCAACCCTGTTGAGTCCACATGTTTAAGACCAGAAACATCTATACTTTCAGTATGTTCTAGCGATGACTCTTTTCTATTCCAAAACGACATAAGCGAATCACGGTCTAATGTCCCGTTGAAATATAGCGTTGTTTCAATGAGTTCCCATGCTAACAACTGACTCATATTACTTATTCTCTTCTAAAGTAATAGGTGCTTTTGCACTGATTTCTAACTGTTTTGTTAAACCATCAACACCTTGCTTACGTAAAATATCACCCCATTCATTTTGCTTAGTTGTGATCATACTCACACCTTCTGCAATCATGTCGTAAGCTTGCCAGTAGCCAGTTTTACTATTTTTACGCCATTGGAAATCTAAACGTACGGGAGGGCGGCCGTTGGTATCAACAATAGTCACACGAATAGCAACAATGTTTTTATCTCCCAACGGTTGCTCTGGTGCTATTTGATACGTTTGACCATGGTACATGGCCAATGCTTGACCATAAACTTGCTCAAGGTAATCTTCAAACGCTTTGAAATAAGCCTCACGCTGTGCTGGAGTTGCCCCTTTATAATAGGTTCCTAACACCAAAGCCCCTGCATATTTAACTTGTACATAAGGTAATAATTCCTCACGAACAATTGTTCTAAGGTACTCAGGGTCTTGCTTAATTTTAGGTTGCTCTGATTTCAAGCGGTTAAACGTTTTCGCCGCCGCTTCATCCATTAATTTATAAGGGTTGGTTTGGTCTACTGCCATGGCAAATGGCGCAATTGCCAACATAGCAACCATCATTAAACGTTTAAACATAATTCATTCCTTTATTCTTCAAAGGGAGCATCAAATTACTGTGCAGTTGACTCTGGCTCTGCACCTTGGCTATCACCACTTTTATATAAAAACTGGCCAATTAAGTCTTCTAATACCATAGCTGGCTTAGTATCTTCAAGACGCCCGCCATTTTTTAAGATTGCTATACCTAATTCTTCATCATCTGGGCCGATATTCATTGCAATATACTGTTCACCCAACAAACCTGACGTGCGAATTGACAGCGAGCTTGAATCAGGAATATTGTCGTATTCGCTCAATAAATCAATTTTAACTTCAGGAACATAATTCTTTTTATCTAGTGTGATACTGGCAACGCGGCCAACCACCACACCACCAACTTTAATTGGTGAGCCTTCTTTTAAGCCACCAATATTTTCAAAAGAGGCTGAGATTTGATAGGTGGATTGGCTTCCTATCGATTTTAAATCAGCGACTTTTAAACATAAAAAGATAATTGCGGCAATCGCCAGCAACATAAAACAACCAACCCATATTTCACTTTTTTTACTTTGCATGACTTAGTTCCCAAACATCAGTGCGGTAAGTACGAAATCCAGTCCTAAAACAGACAATGACGCATGCACAACTGTTCTTGTTGTAGCTTGGCTTATCCCCTCCGAAGTTGGGATGGCATCATAGCCATTAAATAATGCGATCCAAGTCACTGTGATAGCAAAGACTAAGCTTTTAATCACACAGTTGACTAAATCTAGCCGCCAATCGACGGAAGATTGCATTGAAGCCCAGAAAAAGCCCTCATCAATCCCCTTCCAGTCAACTCCAACTAGTGCGCCACCTAAAATACCGACAGCAACAAAAATAAGAGATAACAACGGCATACTAATAAAACCAGCCCAAAACCGTGGGGCTATCACACGCCTAAGCGGGTCCACTGCCATCATTTCAAGGCTAGAAATTTGTTCAGTCGCTTTCATTAAGCCAATTTCAGCTGTTAATGCAGAACCCGCTCGTCCAGCAAACAACAAGGCGGTCACAACAGGGCCTAATTCACGTAATAGTGAAAGTGCCACCATCATACCTAAGCTAGCTTCAGCACTAAACGTAGTGAGAACCAAATAACCTTGTAACCCTAAAACCATCCCAATAAATAACCCTGAGACAGCGATGATCAGCAATGACTGCACTCCAATGGCGTACAATTGCTTCATCAATAATGGCCATTGTTTACGAAACTCTGGTTTGCCGAGTAAGGCGCGAAACAGCATGTAACCTGCTCGACCAAACGCGGAAAATATATCAATCCATCGGCGTCCGAAGGCTGCTATCGCCTTTATTATCATCTTATTTTACCCTAATAAATCAGCTAGATAATCATTGGCGGGAAAACGGAATGGAACAGGCCCATCCGCAATACCATCAAGAAATTGTCGCACACGAGGGTCTTGGTTTTCACGTAATTCCTCGCCTGTTCCCTGAGCAATGACGTGCTGCTGTGCAACAATATAAGCATTATCTGCGATGCTCAATACTTCTGGAACATCATGGGAAACCACGACACAGGTCACACCCAGTGCTTGATTAAGCTCATCAATCAATTTAACCAAAACCCCCATAGTAATCGGGTCTTGACCGACAAAAGGTTCATCAAACATGATTAAATCTGGGTCAAGTGCGATAGCACGCGCTAATGCAGCACGCCGTGCCATACCACCTGACAATTCGGATGGCATTAATTTTGCGGCGCCACGTAAACCAACGGCCTCTAATTTCATCATTACCGTAGTGTGAATCAGCGATTCAGGCAGATTCGTGTGCTCACGTAGAGGGAAAGCCACATTATTGAATACGTTCATATCCGTAAATAGCGCCCCTGATTGAAACAGCATGCTCATCTTTTTACGGGACTGATACAGCTTTGAGCGTGACAGTGTTGGAATATTGTCACCATCAAACCAAATTTCACCTTCGTTTGGCCGTAATTGGCCCCCAATCAAGCGCAGTAATGTGGTTTTACCAATCCCTGACGGCCCCATAATTGCCGTAATTTTCCCACGAGGAACGGTCAGATTAATATTCTCAAATATTCTCCGATTTCCTCGAGTAAAGGACATGTTCCGTACTTCAATTAAGTTGTCTGTCTGTGCTTGCATTGTTAAATAACTCGTTATACACCACGCGTAAATGTTTTTATCCGTTCAGATGTTACCGAAAGATAAACTGAAAATCGTCAAATATCACAACAAAATAGAATTTATAGTATTATAGCGTCGAAAATATGACTTTTAGAATTACAACTCTGTTTTTATCAAAAGGAAACAGAGAAAAAACAATGTAATTTATTTATAGTCAGCAAAAACTATCACTATTAACAGCAGATAGCTCTTAGAATGTTGTGATTACCTAACTTGAGGATACGCGAATTTGCATATCTGTTTTTGGTTCAAGATGCTAATAAAACCATCTTGTACATATTAAATTCTACATCGAAGCACCCTAAAATACTCATTAAGTATAAAACTAACATTAAAAAGTGCTTAACTGACAAAATACTTACTGATACTAAGTATTCGTTATACAATTTGATTTCGCTAATCCGATTAACTTAAAAGCTACGCATGGAACTAGAAATGTCAAACTTCGATTTTCAGAAAGTAGGTAAAGAAGTTCTCCATATCGAACACGAAGGTTTAAAAAACCTAGAACAATATATCAATACTGACTTTGACAACGCTTGCCAGCTTATTTTTAACTGTGAAGGCAAAGTCGTCGTAATGGGAATGGGGAAATCGGGGCATATTGGCCGTAAAATTGCCGCTACACTAGCAAGTACAGGAACGCCATCATTTTTTGTTCACCCAGGGGAAGCTAGCCACGGTGACCTTGGGATGATTACTCATAAAGATGTTGTGTTAGCTATTTCAAATTCTGGCGAGTCTGGGGAAATTTTAGCCTTACTTCCTGTTTTAAAAAGAATTAAAGTGCCTTTAATCTGTATGACTAACAACCCTGAAAGTAATATGGGAAAATATGCAGATGTCCACTTGTGTATCAAAGTACCTCAAGAAGCCTGTCCTTTGGGGCTAGCACCGACCACGAGTACAACAGCGACACTTGTAATGGGAGATGCATTAGCTATTGCCTTATTAACTGCACGCGGGTTCACGGCGAATGATTTTGCGCTTTCGCATCCAGGTGGCGCACTTGGGCGCAAACTTTTACTCCTCGTTCGTGATTTAATGAATACGGGTGATGAAATCCCCCATATTCCTAAAAGCGCGTCTTTACGTGAGGCTTTAGTGGAAATCACCCGTAAAAAACTGGGGATGACAGTCATTTGTGATGATGACATGAATATTGAAGGTATTTTCACTGATGGGGATTTACGCCGTATCTTTGATATGGGAATCGACTTAAATAACGCTAAAATTGCTGATTTAATGACCCCCGGTGGAATTCGGGTATCACCAACAATGCTAGCGGTTGAAGCACTAAATTTAATGCAATCTCGGCACGTGACTTCGTTATTAGTCGCAAATGATAATAAATTAGTCGGTGTGCTACATATGCATGATCTGCTACAAGCCGGTGTTGTATAACATAAGGAAATACCATGACGTCTACCTTTTTGGAAACCTGCTATGGCCCTGTTGCCAATACTGTTTTAAATAAAGCAGAAAAAATCAAATTACTGATCTGTGATGTTGATGGTGTCATGTCAGATGGCTTGGTCTATATGGGGAATAATGGCGAGGAACTCAAAGCTTTTAATGTCCGTGACGGCTATGGGATACGCTGCTTATTAACTTCCGGTATTGAAGTCGCCATCATAACAGGAAGAAAAGCGAAACTTCTTGAAGATAGGGCTCAAACATTAGGCATTACATATCTTTACCAAGGTCAAAGCGATAAGCTTTTGGCGTATTACGAACTGTTAGATACACTACAATTATCAGCTGAAGAAATAGCTTATATTGGAGACGATCTGATTGACTGGCCTGTTATGGCCAAAGTAGGCTTATCCGTCGCCGTCGCTGATGCCCATCCTTTGTTATTACCGAGAGCTGATTACGTGACTCGTATTGGTGGGGGAAAAGGTGCAGTCCGCGAACTTTGTGACCTTATTTTGCTTTCTCAAGACAAACTGGAAGAAGCAAAAGGTTTATCAATATAACGAATAGATTGAATTCATGAGCAATGCGAAGAAGTGGTTAATTGTTATTTTATCCTTAGTAGTATTAGGCCTTATCGGCTGGAATTTAGCGGGTAATGATTCCGACAGTGCAGAGGATAAAGTAATTAATGATGGGCAACCTAATTATCAAACTGATGATTCAGTGACTTTTGTCTATAATCCAACGGGTAATTTAGCGTATAAACTCGTTTCAGAGAAAATAGATAATTATACTGAAGGAAAAATCACGTGGTTTTCGAAACCAGTTCTAACCACTTATAACGAAGCTGGCGAGCCAACCTGGACGGTTAAGGCTTTCAAAGCACGGTTAACGAACGATAGAATTCTCTATTTATATAGCGATGTTCAGGTTGATAGCTTAACCAAAGAGTCGCAGATCCAACGAATTACAACTGAGAGTGCAGTTGTCAATTTGACAACACAAGACGTTTCATCTGATGATAAAGTGACCATTATTGGACAAGGTCTCAATTCTACCGGTATGAAAATGAAGGGAAACCTTCGTACAAAAACGGCTGAATTAATCGAAGATGTAAAAACTCATTATGTGTTACAACCAGAAGAGCATTAAAATGAATCAAGTAACTAAGAAACGTTTTATTCAAGGAGCTGTTGCCAGTGCAATTTTGGCTCTTAGCCTACCTGCGATGGCATTAAAAAGTGATACGCAGCAGCCAATGACGATTAATTCGGTCAAACAATCTCTTGATTTAGAAAAAAACGTCACCACCTTTACTGATGATGTTGTTATTAAACAAGGTTCTATTGATATCAGAGCCAATAAAGTGGTTGTAACACGTCCAAGTAGTGACTCGGATAAAATTGTGATTGAGGCCTTTGGGACCCCGGTTACCTTTTACCAATTACAGGATGATGGTAAACCGATTAAAGGCCATGCCAGCAAAGCCCGTTATGAGGTTGATAAACAACTCGTCACATTAACAGGTAATGCCTATCTTGAGCAGTTAGACAGCAATATTCAGGGTGACAAAATTACCTATTTAGTTCCAACGCAACAAATGGAAGCATTTAGTGATAAAGGCAAACGCGTCACCACCGTGATACTGCCGGCACAATTGCAAGAAAAAGGCCCTGCGGCAAATAAAAATTCATCAGCAAGTAAGAGTAAATAACTGTTATGGCGACACTAACCGCTGAAAATCTAGCTAAAGCCTATAAAAAACGTAAAGTCGTTGAAGATGTCAGCTTGGAAGTTAAATCAGGTGAAATCGTTGGCTTATTGGGGCCAAATGGTGCCGGTAAAACAACGACCTTTTATATGGTGGTGGGTATTGTTCAGCGGGACGCTGGCAAAATTATGATTGATGGTGAAGATATCAGCCTTCTACCGCTGCATGAACGTGCACGCCGCGGAATTGGCTATCTTCCTCAAGAAGCCTCAATTTTTCGCCGCCTCAGTGTTTATGATAACTTAATGGCTGTGTTAGAAATTCGCGAAGATTTGAGTTCCCAACAACGTAAAGAACGTGCTGAAGAACTGATGGAAGAATTTAGTATTACCCATCTTCGCGACAGCATGGGGCAGTCGCTATCTGGTGGGGAACGCCGTCGTGTTGAAATTGCTCGTGCACTTGCTGCTAACCCAAAATTTATTTTATTAGACGAACCTTTTGCGGGTGTTGACCCTATTTCCGTCTTAGATATCAAAAAAATTATTCAGCACTTAAGGGATTACGGCCTCGGTGTGTTAATCACCGACCATAACGTGCGTGAAACCTTAGATGTGTGTGAAAGAGCCTATATTGTCAGCCAAGGGCACTTAATTGCTCATGGGTCACCAACCATGATCTTAGAGAACGAGCAAGTAAAACGTGTATACTTGGGTGAAGGTTTCCGGTTATAAATTATCGTGTTGTCGTTTTTTTAGGGAGATTAAAGCAGATTCATGAAGCAAAGTTTGCAGCTTAGAGTCAGTCAACAACTTGCAATGACCCCTCAATTGCAGCAAGCTATCCGCTTGTTGCAGCTGTCTACACTTGAGCTTCAGCAAGAAATTCAACTCGCCTTGGAAACAAACCCACTGCTTGAGCAAGAAGAATTAAATCCCGAGACTGAATCTATTGACTCCCTGAATGAAAATGCGGATACCAGTGAGCTTGATACTAAAGATGCGCTCGAAAACCATGATATGCCGGATGAGCTCCCTTTAGATACTAATTGGGATGAAATATATACGGCAGGAACGCCGTCAGGCACCAGTAATGATTATAATTTTGATGAACTCCCTGTTTATCAAGGTGAAACTACGCAAACATTACAAGATTACCTGACGTGGCAAGCTGAACTGACCCCTTTTACTGACACGGACAGAGCAATAGCTACAGCTATTATTGATTCAATAGATGATTCCGGTTACCTGACAACAGCTATTTCTGATATACATGAAGGGATTGATAACCCAGAGATTAGTATTGAAGAAGTCATTGCTGTCCTAAAACGTATTCAGCATTTCGACCCATTGGGTGTCGCAGCACAAGACTTAAAAGAGTGTTTATTAATCCAATTGTCACTCTACCCTAAGGAAACTGATGGGCTACAAGATGCAAAGCTCATTATCAGTAATCATATTGATTTATTGGCTAACCGTGACTTTCGTCAGTTGGGGAAATTAACTCGTTTAAAAGAAGATGCTCTAAAAACTGCGATAGACTTAATTTTAACGCTGAATCCAAAACCAGGCCAATCCATCAATACTGGGGAGTCGGAATACGTTATTCCAGATGTTTTAGTGAAAAAAATCGCAGGGCACTGGCAAGTTGAATTAAATACAGATAGCATCCCTAAACTAAGTATTAATAACCATTATGCTTCGATGCTAAACAATTCAGCAAATGAAGATGATTCTCAATATATTCGTAGTCATCTACAAGATGCAAAATGGCTGATTAAAAGCCTTGAGAGCCGCCATGAGACACTATTAAAAGTCGCGACTTGTATTGTAGAACAGCAACAAGAATTCTTTGAGCTGGGTGAGGAACACATGAAACCGATGATACTGGCCGATATCGCCTATCAAGTGGACATGCATGAATCAACTATCTCACGAGTGACAACTCAAAAGTTTCTCCATAGCCCACGAGGCATTTTTGAGTTGAAATATTTTTTCTCCAGCCATGTCAATACGGACACAGGTGGCGAAGCCTCCTCAACCGCAATTCGAGCATTGGTGAAAAAACTGGTTGCTGCTGAAAACCCAGCAAAACCATTGAGTGACAGTAAATTGACGAGTATGCTTGCAGAACAAGGCATTCAAGTCGCTCGCAGAACTGTTGCTAAGTATCGAGAATCGTTATCCATTCCGCCCTCTAACCAGCGTAAACAACTGGTTTAATTGATAAAATAAGGAAGATTGTATGGAATTTCAGATTACTGGACACAATATTGAAGTTACTCCTGCATTGCGCGAGACTGTTGAGAAAAAACTCAAAAAATTGGAGCAATTATTTGATCGCATTAATGGTATCCAAGTTGTCTTGAAAGTTGAAAAAGTTCAGCAAATTGCTGAAGCAACCGTGCAAGTTAATGGAGCGGATCTCCACGCATCAGCGGAAGAAAATGATATGTACGCTGCTATAGATATACTCGTAGACAAGCTGTCGCGCCAATTAACCAAACATAAAGAAAAACTGAGACAACATTAATGCATTGATGCGGCTTATTAATTAGCCGAATAATGTTTCAAACCAGATGGTGGGATACACCATCTGGTTTTGTAGTCCTAAGTGAACAATAAAATGAATAGTGATATAGAAATCCAGTTAAACGTTGTTTTATCATCAGCCTGTACACGTAATAATATTGTGTGCACGAGTAAAAAAAGAGCTTTAGAAATTATTAGTGAGCTGGCTGCCGTTGAATTGGAATTACCTGAAAATACGGTATTTGAAGCGTTATTAACCAGAGAAAAAGTTGGCACAACAGGTATTGGTGGTGGTATTGCCATTCCTCATGGAAAGCTGAATGAAGGTGAAAGTAGCCGTGCTGTCGGTGTTTTTTTACATTTAGAAGAACCGATTGCTTTTGATGCAATTGATAATCAACCTGTTGACTTGCTTTTCGCCTTACTTGTGCCATCTGACCAATGTAAAACGCACCTGCATACGTTGTCGCTTATCGCCAAAAAACTAGCCGATAAAACGCTCTGTAAACGCCTACGCAGTGCACAAAGTGATGAAGAGCTATACAGCATAATTACAGAGTAAGTGATAAATTATGTATCTTGCCATATGCAAATGATATTGTTATGGTTTCTAAATAATATTAATTGGCAAGTACTGCTTTTCAAGAAACTCATTATTAGGAAACAAAAGGGAGCAAGCTCATGGTGCTGATGATAGTCAGCGGCCGTTCCGGTTCGGGGAAATCCGTTGCCTTACGTGCGCTGGAAGATATGGGTTTCTATTGCGTAGATAACCTACCGGTTGTATTACTACCGGAGTTAGCGAATTCACTGGCTGATCGTAACATTTCAGCAGCGGTTAGTATCGACGTGCGTAATATGCCCGATAATCCAGAGATTTTCGAAGAAGCGATTGATAAATTGCCTTCAACCTTCTCTCCTCAATTGTTGTTTCTAGATGCTGACCGCAACACGCTTATTCGCCGTTACAGTGACACTCGTCGGTTGCACCCACTTTCAAGTAAAAATCTTTCACTTGAGAGCGCAATAGATGAAGAAAATGAGTTACTTGAGCCTTTACGCTCTCGTGCTGATTTAGTCATCGATACTTCTGAAATGTCCGTTCATGAATTAGCTGAAATGCTAAGAACACGTTTGATGGGCAAGCGTGAGCGTGAACTGACAATGGTGTTTGAATCCTTTGGTTTCAAACATGGTATTCCTATTGATGCCGATTATGTATTCGATGTACGGTTTTTACCCAACCCACACTGGGACCCGAAATTGCGCCCGATGACAGGCCTTGACCGGCCAGTCGCTGCATTCTTGGATAGGCATACTGAAGTCCATAACTTCATCTATCAAACTCGTAGCTATTTAGAATTATGGCTGCCGATGTTAGAAACCAATAACCGTAGCTACTTAACTGTTGCAATTGGCTGTACGGGAGGTAAACACCGTTCCGTGTATGTCGCAGAGCAACTTGCCGACTATTTCCGTTCCCGTGGTAAAAACGTGCAGTCACGCCACAGAACATTGGAAAAGCGCAAATAACAGCAATGACAGTAAAAGCCACAATAACGCTCAAAAATCGGCTTGGAATGCATGCAAGGCCTGCTATGTTACTCTATGATTTAGTTAAACAATTTAACTCAAGAGTTATTTTGCGTAATAATAATCAAATTGAGGCTGAGGCCGATAGCGTTATTGCGATGTTGATGTTAGACTCAGAACAAGGCAGTAAGATTGATATCGAAGTTAGCGGCCCAGATGAAAACCAGGCCTTGTCCGCAATTATCAACCTATTCGAAAACAGGTTTGATGAAGAATAGCTGATATAACCGATGGAACGTGGCTGTAGCTAATAAAAAATAGCTGAGTTTCAAGCTAGCTACTGATAATATCAATCAGTAGATTTTTATCTAGGCAGGCTTAGAGATCGTGATCATGATCTCTTCCCTTTAAAGCGTATAGCGCCTAATATTTTAAACAAACTTATTTCTAGCGACACCCCCTACCTTATGGGTGGGGGGTGTTTGCTTTGTATGTCTCTATTGGAGTGTGGTATGACAAAGCCAACAATTATTATCAATGATTTAGATGCTGAACGTTTAGATGCACTGATGGAACAGCCGGCTTATGCGGGCACACCAGTTGCCGAAGCGCTCAATGATGAACTTGACCGTGCAGATATCTTAAGCCCGCAAGAGATCCCTGCGGATGTGGTCACGATGAACAGTACCGTTCGCTTTTTGGATTTAATCAGCAACGAAGAACGCACACGCACCTTAGTTTACCCTGCGTCCCTGAAAGATAGTGCAGAGCAGCTGTCTGTTATGGCACCGATTGGGGCAGCTTTGTTGGGATTGCATGTAAACGATGAAATCAGCTGGGAACTGCCAAACGGTGTTCAAACGCGTGTTCGCGTACTGGAAATCGTTTATCAGCCAGAAGCGGCTGGTGAGTTCCACCGTTAATAACGATAACGGCTGAATTAAGGAAGGCTTAGCGAAAAAAGTTTTATTTAAAAAACTCAGGTAAGTCCTCTGACATATTCAGGCACTCAATTGAGTGCCTTTTTTGTTGCCTTTAAATGGGCAGAGTAGAAACCTACTCCCCGGCAATACTCATTTCTGGGATCAGTACCGAACCACACTGAATATTACTGCGAGTTTCAATATCATCAGCGATAGTAACCATATTCGCCCACATCTCTTTTAGGTTACCAGCAATGGTAATCTCACTCACAGGATACTGAATTTCACCGTTTTCGACCCAAAAACCTGAAGCCCCACGAGAGTAATCACCAGTGATACCACTAACCCCTTGTCCCATTAATTCAGTAACGACTAGCCCTGTTCCCATTTGTTTCAGCAATGCTTCGAATGAAAGCCCTTGCCCTGCAATACGCCAGTTATGGATGCCTCCAGCATGCCCAGTACTTTGTAAACCCAATTTTCTTGCAGAATAGCTGGTCATTAACCACGTTTGCAAAACGCCATTTTCGACAATATTGCGCTCACAAGTGCGTACGCCTTCGCTATCAAAAGGTGATGACGCCAACCCGCCCATTAAATGGGGTTGCTCATTGATAGTTAGCCAGCTTGGTAAAATTTGCTTTCCTAAGCTATCGAGTAAGAAAGAAGATTTACGGTAAATACTGCTGCCACTAATGGCACCAACTAAGTGACCAAATAAGCCTGTTGCCACTTCTGCTGCAAAAATAACAGGGGCTTTCATTGTCGGTAATTTACGTGGCGATAAACGAGACAAAGTACGACGAGCACACTCCTGCCCAACCCACTCAGGCGACTGTAATGCCCCTAAGCTACGGCCAATCGTATAAGCGTAATCACGCTCCATTTCACCATTTTGCTCAGCAATCACACAACTTGACATCGAATAGCGGCTTGAACAATAGCTTTGCAGCATGCCATGGGAGTTACCAAATACACGAACCCCGTAGTGCCCATTAAAGCTACCGCCTTCCGTATTCACAATGCGGGAGTCTGCATTTAATGCTGACATTTCCGCAATCGACGCTAAGCGGATCGCCTCTTCAGGAGAAAGTTCGCTCGCTTGAAACAAATTGAGGTCTGGTGCTTCAAAAGCCAGCAAAGATTTGTCTGCCGGCCCTGCACACGGGTCTTCTGAGGTATAGTTAGCAATATCAATTGCCGCCTGAACAGTCCGTTCAATAGCTTCAGGGCTTAAATCTGTTGAAGACGCACTGCCTTTACGTTGTTGATAATAAACAGTGATCCCTAGCGCTCCATCACTGTTAAACTCAACATTTTCGACTTCCCCTTGGCGGGTACTTACACTAATCCCAGTGCTTTTGTTTACTGCGACTTCCGCAGCATCACAACGTGTTTTAGCAAATTCTAATGCGTGCGCGACGGCTTCTTCGAGTTTTTTACGTTGTTCGGTGACTTGTTCAGTTACACTCATGCTTTAGTCCAATCAATAATGTGGGGGAAACGTGATTTTCTGCCCTAACAAGCAAATGCTAGGTAGTCATAGAGGGGTTTTCCCAGTTACAATATATAATAGATGAATGTTAACACTCACAACACAGTAAATCATATTAATTACGCGTAATTAAACCACTGTGTTCGGTAAAAAGGAAAATCGATATGGCCAAACAGCCTGATGACTGGCTGGATGATATCCCAGCGCCGCAAGACGAAGAAGACGAGGAAATCATTTGGGTCAGTAAAAGCGAAATTAAACGCGATGCTGAGATCCTCAAAAAGTTAGGGGCTGAGCTCGTTGATTTAAGTAAAAGTGAATTAGAACGCATCCCGTTAGATACTCAATTACTTGAAGCCATTGAACTTGCCCAAAAAATCAAACGTGAAGGCCGTCGCCGCCAATTGCAATTGATTGGTAAGTTATTACGTTCACGTGAGGTTGAGCCCATTACTGAGGCTCTGGACAAGCTTAAAAACCGCCACAACCAGCAAGTGGTAATTTTACATAAACTGGAAGACTTACGTACCCGTTTATTAGATGGCGGTGATGAAGTCATTGAAGACGTGGTTGCCCTGTTCCCACAAACAGACAGGCAACAACTGCGTGCATTAGTCCGTAATGCAAAAAAAGAGCGTGAAGGCAACAAACCGCCGAAAGCTTATCGCCAAATCTTTCAATATTTGAAAGATCTCTCTGAAATGGCTTAATGAATTATCCCCTATGCTACGGCTAGGGGATTTTTCTTTGTAAATTAAGCAATAATCTGAAAAAGCCAGAAGCGTGTTGATAGCGCTGCCGAAACAACCTATCATGCCATTGTTAGACATACTCTGACCCGTATTATCGCGGCTGCTGAACCCCGATAAATAATGAGGAAGATATGGATAATACCCGAAATAGAGCATGGCGCAGAGCCAAAGCTCGAATCAATAAATCCCGTGATCAACTAAATTCACGACTAGTTGACTGCTATACACCTGAAAAAAACTGGAAACAAATGTACGGCCGTAGCGAAAAAATGATCCGTGCAGCCCAATTAGGTATGGCATACCCGCAAGTAAGTAATATACAGCTTGCCCGTATTAGCCTTGAAGAGATACACAACAACTCGTGAATATTTTATTCATTTGCAGTAAAAACCAATGGCGTAGTCCAACCGCTGAACAGATCTGGCGCAACCATGAAAGTTGGGTCACCCGTTCAGCGGGAACGAGCCGCAATGCGAAGCGCCCTGTTAATGCGGATTTAATCCGCTGGGCAGATGTAATTTTTGTGATGGAGCAAAAACATAAAAACCGCTTAAAAGCAGATTTCCCCCGCCTTTTGGAATACAAACCGCTTCATGTTTTGGATATTCCTGATGATTACCCATATATGGACCCAGAGTTGATTGAAATACTCAAAACCAGTGTGCCTAGTATTCTTACCAACCATAACTAGCTAAAATGCGTTTTGATCGTATCAAGTAGTGTTTTGAACTCAGTATAGCCTTCTCTATCAAGGAAATGCCCAGCAGATTCCTCAATAATAACCTGTGTTTTTAAGGCCTCTGCCAATGCTTTCGAAGACCCCGGCGACACAATTTCATCATTGGTTGATATAATCGATATTCGATTATTTGCCACTTTTATGAGTTCGTCATAATTCAATGGTTCAACGGTGTGAGGCTGTAATTCAGGCAATGTAGGCTGTTCTTCGTCAAACCCTGATACCAATACATAACCTGCCACCGATTGCCCTGCATGTTGAAGAAAGCGCAATGCAGTAACGCAACCTAAGCTATGGCCAATCAAAATCGTATTTTCATCAATATCAAAAGGTAAATGCTGCAAGCGCTGCTGCCATCTTTCAGGGTTGGGGGTTAAAGAGTCAGGCATGGTGGGGACGTTAACAAAAGCGCCTAAGGCTTCAAGCTCTGATTTCAACCATGGAAACCAATTTTTTTCAGGGGATGCCGTGTAACCATGAACAATAAGAAATTTTTTTTCTTTTAGTGGAAATGCAGTGCAAGTAACGTTATTCATCCTAAAGACCCCTATCAGCTCAGTTATCTTATTTAGACTTTACCATGAGTGATAGGAATATTAGTTAGAGCTTTTTGTTATATCTAAAGCAAAAATAAACTCTTCTTCCCACATGTCTTGTGCGTCATTCATCACATCAATAACATCTGCGAATTTTATACGCTGTTCCGCGCTCATATGTGAAAACGTGATGGTTACAGGTAACTCAATGCCTGCGGAAACCATGTCCCACAAAGCATCAAGATTATGACCAAACCAATCAGGAAGGGAAAATTGTTGAGCAAATTGGTCATAAAAATCATTCAATGAGTTTATCTGCCTGAAATCAAAGCTCACCTGTTTGCTCATCACGGTATTTCCTTTAGTTGACTTGTGTAAAGCTCTTATAATGGTCATGAGTCACAAAGATCATCCCATCTGATGAGTATAGCAAACGGTCCGCCCCGCGATGGCCACAGCGATAATTAATGTCTGCTTCAAACCATTGGCGTCCTTGTGCAATGGGTAAACTTTTCTCACGGTTAGAAAAACGGTCGCCGCCAATCGCTCTTCCAGGTAACACATCGCAAAGATTACCTTTTTTCGCATCCCATCCGGCTTCACGGGCTTGTTTTTTCGTCATATAGAAAGCGGGAAGTTTTTGATATTTTTCCATAAAACTAACCACGTTATCTTGTGCAGTCAGCTTATCAATCGGTTGTGGTGTTTCTTTTGGCGTTATCGCTTCACGAGAAGGTGGATTGCTTTGATTAACGGATGGTTCAGATGGTGTTTTATCTCCACCATTAAAATAAAGGCTAATCACAATCAAAATAGCCATCAATACGACGGGTAAAAAACGTTTATTCATAACACCTCAGTTGTTTTGTGCTTTGCAGGCACACAATCGCCCCAGTCACAACATCGACAAGAAGTTGTTACAAGGGCGAGCAGAGCCTAGTTTATATCGCCAAGAACGATTATGCGGTACCGCCAACAGTCAGTTTGTCCAGTTTTAATGTAGGTTGGCCTACACCAACAGGGACACTTTGGCCTTCTTTGCCACAAACACCAACGCCTTTATCTAGCGCTAAGTCATTACCAACCATTGAAATCTGCTGCATAGCTTCAACACCCGAGCCAATTAACGTCGCTCCCTTCACAGGAGAAGTAATCTTACCTTTTTCAATCAGGTAAGCTTCTGATGTTGAAAATACAAATTTACCTGAGGTGATATCTACCTGACCACCACCAAAGTTTGGTGCATAAATGCCTTTATCCACACTCGCAATAATTTCTTCTGGCGTTGATGTACCTGCTAACATGTAGGTATTGGTCATACGCGGCATAGGTAAGTGCGCATAAGATTCACGACGTGCATTACCTGTTGGAGCAACTCCCATCAGGCGTGCATTCAGTTTATCTTGAATATAATTACGTAAAATACCATTTTCTATTAGGACGTTATACTGCCCAGGTACCCCTTCGTCATCAATGGCGAGAGAGCCTCGACGGCCCGCTATCGTGCCATCATCCACCACAGTGCACAGTGGTGATGCCACTTGTTCGCCTATTTGACCTGAAAAAACAGAGGTGCCGCGACGGTTAAAGTCACCTTCTAAACCATGGCCTACCGCTTCATGCAATAGAACCCCTGGCCAACCAGCACCCAGCACAACCGGCATCATTCCAGCAGGCGCTGCGATCGCAGACAAGTTCACCAGCGCCATACGCACCGCTTCACGTGCATATTGCTCAGCAACCACTTGCCCTTGATGAATTTCCAAGAAATATTCGTAACCATAACGGCCACCACCGCCACTTGCACCGCGTTCGCGCTTACCGTCATGTTCCACCAGCACGCTGACCGACAAACGCACTAACGGACGAACATCTGCCGCCAAAGTGCCATCTGTTGCGGCGACTAGCACTTGTTCATAAACACCCGTTAAACTGGCATTGACTTCGATAACACGTGGGTCTTCTGCGCGTGCAACTTGGTCAACACGGTGCAGCAAATCAATTTTTTGTTCCCGCGATAAGCTTTGCAGTGGATCTGCTGCTGAATACAGTTTTTTATATTCAACATTAGTTAAAATTTGTGATTTACCAGAGCCTTGCTCATTCACAATACTGCGTGCTGCGGTCGCACTTTGTGTCAGCGCATGTAGCGAAATTTGGTCTGCGTAAGCAAAACCGGTTTTTTCACCACTGACTGCTCTCACACCAACACCTTGGTCGATATTGTAAGAGCCATCTTTGATGATCCTATCTTCAAGCACCCATGATTCATGGAAGCTCGATTGAAAGAACAGATCCGCATAATCCAGATGGCGCTCAGATAACAAACCTAAAATGTCATACAGATTTTCTTGCCCAAGGCGGTTGGCGGCCAGCAAATGTTCGCTGACAGAAACTAAACTCATATTCGTTACTCTTTGGTTTCTTTTTTAATCAAGGATGTCAATTGCGGTCTAAAGCGGTTATGTTTCACCACTTTGATTTGCTCTCGCATGACACTCAAGCTGTCCGTTTTAATATTCAGTACCGTAGACGCGACTGCATCCACGTTCTTTTTCATCACTTTACCCCACCCATCAACCGCAAGGCTGTGCCCCCATGTGCGACGTGTGCCGTGCACACCGACTTGAGCAGGCGCTAAAATATAGCATTGGTTTTCTATCGCACGGGCACGTAATAACGGCTCCCAATGTGCTTGCCCGGTGTAACGAGTAAATGCTGCTGGTACAGAGATAATTTCTGCGCCTTGTTCACGTAATGCTTGGAATAAACCAGGAAAACGTAAATCATAGCAAATTGTCATACCAAGACGACCAACGGGTGTATCAACGACAGTGATATGTTCACCGCGTTGATAAATCACAGACTCGTTATAAGTGCCTTGCTCGTCTTCGATATTGACATCAAACATATGAATTTTATCGTAGCGAGCTTTAATATTTCCTTCGGAATCAAATAATAAGCTACTACTTGTAATACGCTCAGGATCTTCACGGCTAATCATTGGCATTGAGCCAATTAAAATCCAAACATGATAACGTTTGGCCATTTCGCTGATCGCACTTTGCAAAGGGCCTTTTCCTTGCTCTTCCGCTTGTTTACGATAAGTCGCCGCATCCGCAAATAACAATGCATTTTCAGGGGTCAGTACTAATTCAACAGTCTCTGGTAACTGTTTGATCTGTTGTTCGATTTGCGCCAAATTGTGTTTAGTATTATTTCCGCTACATAACTGCAAAAGTGCAACGTTGCCATTTTTCATTACTCTTGAGTCTCCTTCAGTTGACGTAATACTTCATCAATTTTCGGCTCGTCCAAACTACCTGTTACTCGGTAACGAATAACGGAAACTTTACTCCATAGTGGGCCGAGCACTTTCGTTGCCGCAAATACGGCAGCGCCTGCAAATGGGTTTACTACAAACGCGGTTGCTACTCCTACTGTAGCAGATATTTCCGGTGTAATGACGGCTTCAACATTAATTTGGCGTTTAACAAGGTCAATTTGGCCATTAAAAGCGATATCGGCAACTAAACCATCAACATAGGTATTTTTCGAAACCAGTACACCATTTTTAATGGTCGCATCCCCTTTAATGGAGTCAAAATCAAAGTCATCACTAAATGTATCGCTAAAATCAAATCGTAGTTTACGCAACAGGGCATCAAAACTGACTAGACGCAATATTTGCCCTGCACGACCACCGCCCATTTGTGCAATCGCTCCTTTGCCCAATTTTGCAGACATTTTACCATTTAAAGAGGCGATATCTGGTGACCAAGGCAAATTAGCCCAATTTAAATCAAATTCAATAGTATAAGGTGATTGGATAATGGGAACCAATATACCAAAATACGCCGCCGTTTCGTCAAAAGCTTCACCGGTTAATGAACCTGCAATTTGTGTTTTATTGCCTTTTTCGCTGTTCCAAATAGCATCTAACTTTAATTTCGTGACGCTGTTATCTAGCGTGCCATCTGTCAGTTGCAATAAAGTGCCTTTAGGTTGGATATTAGCGCTAATTTCCCCCAATTTCTGCCCAGCGACCCAACACTCTTTACAGTGAAACTGGAACCGCGGCCATTGGCTAAAATCGATTTGTGTCGTAGCAAGGTCATTGATTTGAGTACTAGAGGATTCACTAGGGTTGTAATACAAATAATCAATGGCGACCTGCCAAGGCTGTGAAGCAAAGATTTGTAACGAACCTTTTAAGTTTTCACTATTGATACTGACTAATTGCTCAGCCCGTTGTAAGTCATAGGAAAAATTTACTGCATTCCATTGCTGCCCAGCGAGGTAGATTGATGGAATATTGACCTCAAGCATATCAGGTAAACCAATATTCATCCCCCCTTCGCGGCTATGGGATGACACTAGCAACCCGGCTAATTTCTCCCAGTTCATATCGGTAATAGGTGGCAAATCAACAACAAAAGTTGCATTTTTAGGTAATTCAGGAATACCATCACGCCATTGAGCAACATGGGCTTTTAATAAGCTTAAAGGCTTACTACTCAGCCCCCATTGAGTATTAAAACCAATGCGCTTACCGATATCACCACCAACCACCAACTGTTCTGTTGTTCCTTTAGCCTGAACATTAATTTGCCCAAGTTCGGCTAATAGAGCGTTATCAATAGCGGGTAGCTGGCTTTTCAGTTGTTTTAGCCCTGCGCTAACGTCTATTTGTAAGCCAACAGGTTCTTTTGCTGTATTCGGAATAGTGATCGCAACTTGGCTTTTCCAGTTAGTGGTTCCTGACACCTTTTGCTTAATCTCAGCAGGCAACATTGCCAACTTATTCACCGCCCAGTTTCCGCTAACATTCACATCCACTAAATAATTTTTTGCTTGATCTGTAGTGGTGAAATCAACAGTAATGGGCTGTTCAAACCAATGGCCTTGCAAGTTTTCACCGCGTAAATCTCCATTGTTAAACTCAAAACTGCCCGTTAAAGCGGAAATAGTGCTATCAATTGGCTGAATGTATAAATCATTTTTATTGAGATTAACTTTCCCTTTGGCAAAAACATCTTTACCCGCCACCAATGGAATAGATAACCCTAATTGGCCATTAACAGTCCCCCCAATTTGTAACTCTTCAAGCGTATCGCCAATTGAGTGGTTCATCGGGGTATGCACAAAATATTGCTGGATTTGTTTTCCAGTTCCACTGATGTCTGCATTGATATACAGCATTTCTTTAGTGTAATCAGGGATGTTCGCATCAAGGTTGGTTGCTGTGGCATCCGCTAATTTCACGCTTGGCGCATGCATATATAACCCTGCACGCCTAAAGTCTAAGTCCATATCTAAGTTCAATAACGCAGGCCATTCACTGTCATATTCGAATGTTGCATCACGCAAAGGGACATAAACTTGGAATTGCCCATCATTGTTATCATAGGGGAAATGAGCAGGGTCGCCTTTATAGACTAAAGTCGCATTATCTACACTACCGGCAATAATCGCTTTCGTCAGGTAATCGGCCACATCTTGGCCCATTAATTTTTGTGGGAAATAACGCCATGCATCCCCTGCATCATCTAAACGGATTCCGGCAAGAATGGCGAGATCGGCATAATTTCCTTTTTTCGCTTTTGCGTAACGAAACTCACCATTTGCCCAAAGAGACTGAGCTTGTAGCTCTAATGATGGGCTCCACAATTTAAATTCACTGGCATTATTGACCCAATGGAACTGACCTGTTGCCGTTTTTATCGAGAAAGGCGCTTTAAATTCATCACGATAGTCAACTTCACTATCTTGTAAGCTAACGGTGGCGCTACCACTTTGCATCCCACCGATTAAAACACCTGAAAAGTGATTAACTGAAGGCAGCTCCTTCCATTTTTTCCAGCTAACATTTTGCCAGTCCATGTTGATTTGTACGTTTTCAGGCATATTTTGCGTGATATCAAGCGCAAATTCACTCACTACACCAGTTGGTTGGCGATGTTGCCAATCCTGTACCATTTCAGGCGTTAAAAAGGAAAAAGTGGGTAAAATTTCACTTAAACGTTCAAGTTCAATATCTTTTGCACGGATGCGCCAATGGTCATTATCTTGGTATTTTTTGCTGGCAGGCAAATACAATACAGAGGCGCTCCCTCGTGGCCAGATAAACTCATTGGTTTTCAAGGTATCAAGCTCAGGAATGTTAAATAACCACCCATTTCCCTGCCTTTTCATTCGCAAAAGCAAATCATTGACTTGCAAGTTTTGCGCTAATTCGCCAGTTCCCCAATTGGCTTCCCCTTGCCGTAATTGAATAAGGCCGCTATCAATCCGGTTATTTTTCAGTGTTACCCAAGAAGACAGGCTAAAATTTGCATCCCGTAATGACGTGTTATCCCGTAGCCAGCGGCTAAGCCATGGCTGCATATCAATATTATCCGCTTGCAAATAAAAAATACCGTCGCTTAACACGCCATTTTTATCTGACACATCAAGCTTTACTTGCAGATAACCATGCTGCTTATTGATGGTTTCAAGACTAACAAAACCTTGAGCGCGATGCCTGTCGTTATCGTTGAGCCAAGAAAGTTCAGGCAAAATCAGCGTCGTTTTTTGTTCTGAAGGTGTGAGGAAGGTTAATTGGCTTTCTTTTAGTACAAAATGGTCAAATTGCCTTAAAAATAGCTCTTCAATACCATCTAAAGACTGCCCTTCCGAGGAATCGCCAAGGCTGAAAGGGACTTTGTGATCGACATTTAACTGGTAAAAGGTTAAGTCACGAAAACGCCAGCGCAGAGAAAATAACGAGCTCCAAATATCTAATTCAACCGTAATAGTATTCGCTGTAATATCGGTAGTTTTATTCTGTAAAACGACATCGGACAACGTCAGTACAGGGCCAAAAGATTGCCAAGCCCCTTCAATTTTACCAATTTGTACCGATACATCGGTCTTTTTTTCAACGTAATCAATCAGATCTTGCCGATAGTTGTCGATATTTGGCAGAAGAAAACGCAGCCCTGACAGCACTAACGCGCACAGCAATAATATAACCGCAGTCGTCACCAGTGCTACACGTGGCAGTCGTCTCACTCAAATCTCCTTTTACATCATTACGACATCAAAACGTTCCTGACTGTAAAGAGGCTCAGTCTGAACTTTAACTTGCTTTCCAACAAAAATTTCAACTTCTGCAAGGGCGTGTGACTCATCCCCTTTAAGGACATCAACCACCGCTTGGGATGCATAAACTAAGAACCTATCTGCATCGATAGTACGGTGAACACGAACTATTTCACGTAAAATTTCATAACATACCGTTTCTACCGATTTAACGGTTCCGCGCCCTTGGCAAGTCGGGCAATCATCACATAATACGTGTTCTAAGCTTTCTCTTGTACGCTTACGCGTCATTTCGACTAAGCCCAGTTGCGAAAAACCATTAATGGTTGTTTTAACTTTATCTTTACTCAATGCCTGCTCTAATGACGCTAATACACGGCGGCGATGTTCCGGGTCAGCCATATCAATAAAATCAATAATAATAATGCCGCCTAAGTTGCGTAAACGCAGTTGCCTTGCTATCGCTTGGGTTGCTTCGATATTGGTATTAAAGATGGTTTCTTCAAGATTACGGTGCCCAACAAATGCGCCCGTATTAATATCAATGGTCGTCATGGCTTCAGTTTGGTCGATAATCAAATAACCACCTGATTTTAGCTCCACTTTTCGGTCCATTGCTCGCTGAATTTCGTTTTCAACGTCAAACAAGTCAAATATCGGCTGATTCCCTTGATAGAGTTCGAGCTTGGCTGTCATTTCTGGCACATACTCTTCGATAAATTCTTGTAATTGAGTATAGGTCAAACGAGAGTCAACACGAATGCGATCAAGGTGAGCGCCGGCAAAATCACGAATAATGCGGTAAGCAAGTGCTAATTCACCATAAATTTTAGTGCGAGTCACATTGCGTTTTTTTCGTTCAATCACTTTTGCCCACAGGCGTTTTAAGAATGCGGCATCCTGTTTAACTTCCTCTTCCCCGACCCCTTCTGCTGCCGTACGAATGATAAAGCCCCCATTTTCATCACAATACTGTGAAACACACTCTTTTAGGCGTTCTCTTTCATCTTCACTTTCAATACGTTGTGAAACTCCCACATGGGAAGCTCCTGGCATAAAGACCAAATAGCGAGAAGGGAGTGTAATATCCGTAGTTAGGCGAGCACCTTTGGTACCAAGGGGGTCTTTAACAACTTGGACGATTAAATCTTGTCCTTGCTTAACGAGCTCCGCAATATCCCTGACATGAAAGTTTTTTTGTTCATCACCCGCAATACATTCCGTATGAGGCATAATGTCAGAAGCATGCAAAAAAGCGGCTTTATCTAGACCAATATCAACAAAGGCCGCCTGCATTCCCGGTAAAACACGGCTCACACGGCCTTTGTAAATATTCCCTACTAGCCCTCTTTTTGCTTCTCGTTCAACATGAATTTCTTGTAATATCCCACCATCAATATAAGCAACGCGCGTTTCAGATGGCGTAATGTTTACTAATAGTTCCGCAGTCATGACTTCCCCTTACCATCACTTAACGCTAAAAATCGCTGAATTAGCTCGTCTGTTTCAACCAGTGGTAAACCAACAACCCCATGGTAGCTGCCATTAATTTTACGTATAAAACGCCCACCAATTCCTTGTATTCCATAAGCGCCTGCCTTATCCATTGGCTCACCAGATTGTATATAGTCCCGTATTTCGATTAAAGATAACTCGCGGAATGTCACATCTGTCACAATTAGTGACTGCATTGTCTGTTGACGGTTGGATAAGGCAATAGCCGTCATGACCTGATGGGTTTTTCCTGATAATGCACTTAGCATCTCTTCTGCGTGCTGATTATCTCGCGGTTTTTCTAAAATTTCCCCTGCGAGAACAACGATTGTATCTGCGCCCAAAACCGGTTGATTATCGGGTGCAATCGCAACACCGGCTAAAGATTTATCTCGTGCAAGACGTTGAACATAGTCTTGAGGCAACTCCCCCTCCTGCCACTGTTCTTCTACCTCTGGACGTAAAACCTCAAAGGTATAATTAAGTTGCTGAACAAGTTCACGTCGACGGGGTGAGCCGGACGCAAGATAAATTAAACACATAAACTGTATTCCCAGTCAGACCGACAACTAACACCCTAACATACTGAAAATTGCCGACGAATTTTACGTAAAAGCAAAAAGAGCCATGGCCATAGAATACCATTCACTAAGCTATTCCAAAATACTTGCGGGTGGAATAATACTTGTGATGATAGAAATTCAGCCCAAAAAACAGCAAGATCTTGAATGATAGTGAGTAACATAATCACCAGAGCTTGCTGCCACAACGCCATATTACGCAACAATTGGTGTTTATAAGAGACGAGATAGCAAATAATGCTAAAAGAAAGAGCATGCACTCCCAGTGCAGAGCCCTGAATGGAATCTACGATAATCCCTAAAATAAAACTCGTACCAACACTCACTCGGTGTGGTAATGCCATCACCCAATAAGTGAGAATCAACAGAAGCCATGATGGCCGGTAAAAACTGAGTTGTTCCGGCCAAGGCATGACTTGTAAAATCAACGCAATAAAAAACGATAACCAAATGATGGCACGGCCATTTCCGCGATACTCATCCATGCTAATTTACTCTCTTGCCCATAACCATACTGTGTTTCCTCTACTTATGGTTGTGACGTCGGAGCCATTGATGGTGGCAATGGAGGCCCCTGAATTTCATTCGGATTAGGTAACACTTGCGGCAATACTTTCATTAATCGTTCATTTGCTGCACGATAAACTTCCGAAGGCTGTAGTGGCGTTTTAGGGTCGCTATCATTTCCCCATAGTAGCAAAAGGTAGCGTAAACGCTGCAATTCGGCACTCGGCTTCGCGCTGATAATAGTATAAGCACGTTGTGTGTCGTGTTTTACGGCAGAGACCACCCCTACAGGATAACCTTCGGGGAAACGCCCTCCTAACCCTGACGTGACAAGGACATCACCAACACGAATATCGGTATTTTCAGGCAACGGTTCTAATTGGATATCATCAGCACATCCGGAACCTGCAGCAATAACACGGACATCATTACGTAATACTTGTACTGGCAGTGCATGGGTAGTGTCGCAAATTAACAGAACACGACTATTAAAGTTACTAACCCCAACCACTTGACCAACTACGCCTTTATCACTAATAACGGGCTGCCCTTCATAAACACCTTCATTGCTGCCCTTGTCTATAACCACTTGGTCACGATATGGCGTATTCGCGCCTGAAATAACTTGAGTGACCATCATGTGTTCATCTTGACGAAGTGGCGAACCAAGTAACTCCCTTAACCGCGCATTTTCCTGCTTAAGTTGTTCTAAAAGCAAGTTGTCCGCTTTTTTCAGTAATAGCTCTTGGCGTAAGGCTTTATTTTCGAATTGCAATTGTTCTCTTGAAGAGAAGCTTTCGGAGATATTATCTAGAAATTGACGTGGGCCATTGGCTAAAAAATAGAATGGGCTAACCGCCGTGTCTAAGTAGTTACGGACTTTATTGAAAGGCTCAAAGCGATGGTCAATCACCACCAGTACAAGTGCAATGATTACCGCAATAAAAATGCGTAGCTGTAGGGATGGACCTCGCCTAAAAATTGGCTTCATGTGTGGCTAAGTTTCACTAATGTCAGAGGAACAAAAAATAGTCAAAACAGTTGGGGACAGCCCCAACTGTTTCTAAAAGGCCATTTAGTCTTCGCTAAACAGGTCGCCACCGTGCATATCAATCATTTCTAACGCTTTACCGCCACCACGAGCGACACAAGTTAGAGGATCTTCAGCAACGATAACTGGGATACCAGTTTCTTCCATCAATAAGCGATCTAAATTACGAAGAAGCGCGCCACCACCGGTTAAGACCATACCGCGCTCTGAGATATCTGAGGCCAATTCAGGAGGACACTGTTCAAGTGCTAGCATGACTGCGCTGACAATTCCTGTAAGCGGTTCTTGCAATGCTTCTAAAATTTCATTGGAGTTCATCTTAAATCCGCGTGGCACACCTTCCGCAAGGTTACGACCGCGAACTTCAATCTCGTAAACTTCATCTGTTGGGAATGCAGAGCCAATTCCATGCTTGATGCGTTCTGCTGTCGCTTCACCTATCAGTGAGCCATAGTTACGACGTACATAGTTAATGATGGACTCATCGAAACGGTCACCACCAATGCGTACAGATGAAGAGTAAACAACGCCATTTAACGAAATAACAGCGACTTCTGTAGTACCACCACCAATATCAACAACCATTGAGCCTGTTGCTTCTGATACAGGTAACCCGGCACCAATTGCTGCGGCCATAGGTTCTTCAATTAAGAAGACTTCCCGTGCGCCCGCACTTAACGCTGACTCACGAATGGCTTTACGTTCAACTTGTGTTGCACCAACAGGGACACAAACAAGGACTCGCGGACTTGGGCGTAAAAAACTGTTGCTATGAACTTGTTTGATGAAGTGTTGCAACATTTTTTCAGTCAGGAAAAAGTCGGCGATAACACCGTCTTTCATTGGCCTGATTGCCGAAATATTACCTGGTGTACGTCCCAGCATCTGCTTCGCTTCACCACCGACAGCAGCAACGCTTTTTGGCGATCCAGAGCGGTCTTGACGAATAGCAACTACAGAGGGTTCATTTAATTTTACGCCTTGTCCTTTGACATAAATAAGGGTATTGGCCGTACCCAAGTCAATAGACAAGTCATTAGAAAACATGCCACGAAATTTTTTAAACATAACGAAAGAGTTATCCTGCAAGCTGGGGACGAATTTAAACCCGTCTACTCTACCAACCACTTGAAGCGGTCTCAAGGCGTTAATGAGCTGCTTCTAAAATATGGTTAATTCATCTATTTTTCACGTACCGTACTGTACATGCTTCTTATCTAAACGAAGCAGATAAAAACCCCAAAAACAGATATTAATTGTATTATTTACCTACAGGATAAAAACACACAAAAAAACACCTATTCTTTGGTTGTTATATACTCCATCTTTTTCTTCCCAGTGTGACAAGTTATTATGGCAACAAGTTCAAATATTATTTAGTTCTTTTTATTATTGCTACACACTGGCTATTTCCAATACAAATTGGGTGAATTCGCTGAGTGTTCGCTCTATTATCTACCAGAAACGCGGCAAATTTATGTCAATATGCAAAATGAATCCGTCAAGATGCGATATTTTGCATGATAAAAGCCTATTTATGCCAGAAAAAAATAAATTTTTACAAATTAATTACAATATTAATAGCTTAAATACTGTTACTACGTCAATGAAATACACTCAAATTTTAGTCATTTTCAAAATACATATTTAATCATTATATAGGAGTGAAAGATGAAAGCTCTCGTCCTACAACAAACTGACGAAAAAATCGTCTCTGGCATTCAACCATTAACTACAGAAATGCTTCCAGCCGGAGATATTATAGTCGATATTTATTGGTCTACACTTAATTATAAAGATGCATTAGCTATTTGTGGAAAAGCGGGCGTTGTTCGCCAATACCCGATGGTACCTGGTATCGATTTTTCAGGTGTGATCCACCACAGTGAAGACCCTCGTTTCCAAGTTGGCCAACATGTACTACTGACTGGATGGGGGGTGGGTGAAACGCATTGGGGCGGGTTAGCCTCTCAAGCAAGAGTCCCCGCAAAGTATTTAACCCCTCTTCCAGAAAATTTGTCCTTAAAACAAGCGATGGTTATTGGCACCGCCGGCTTTACAGCAATGCTTTGCGTAAATGCCCTAGAAGAAGCTGGTGTGACTCCTGATAAAGGCGAAGTCATCGTAAGTGGTGCAAGCGGTGGTGTAGGTAGTACTGCCGTGCAATTACTCTCTTTATTAGGTTATGAGGTTGTCGCGATTTCAGGTCGTGAAGAAAACAGCAGCTACCTGCAAAGTTTAGGTGCCAAGAGGGTATTACCTCGTAGTGATTTCACTCATCCTGCTAAACCATTAGACAAACAGTTGTGGGCGGGTGCGATTGATACAGTAGGTGGTGAATTACTCGCTAATCTTCTTGCGCAAACACACTATAATGGGACTGTTGCCGCCTGCGGCTTAGCGGGTGGCTTCGACTTACCAACCAGTGTCATGCCATTTATTTTACGTAATGTCCGCCTACAAGGTGTAGATTCGGTTTACTACCCTGCCGTAAATCGCCCTAAAGTATGGCAACGACTCGCGGAACTTCTACCTCCGTCTTTCTATGAGCAAGTCAGCAATGAGATTAAATTAGAAGATTCTGTCGAATATGCAAAAAAACTCTTAAAAAATGAAGTGACTGGGCGTACGCTAGTTAACCTGCGAGGTTAGTCACCAATTTATTGCGGTACTTTCGCCTAAATAGGGATTACCGCACATTTTCTAAAATAAATTCGGGTATTTTCTCTGATAAGACCAGTATTTTGCTGCTATATGTCACGAAATAATTATAATGACGAACCTTGTCAGTAGAAAATCCATTTATTTTTATGATAAAAGATGACAAACGCTTAGCATCGCGTTATGTTGTCGGGCTATTGATAATATCGTCGGAGTTAGCAGCATAATGGCAGAAGATATTCACATTTTACTCTTGAATGGGCCAAACCTAAACCTGCTAGGTACACGGGAACCCGATAAATACGGCAACCAAACTCTTGCCGATATCGTATCCAAGCTGGAGTCAGAGGCTAGCCAGTTAGGGGTAAAATTGAGTCATTTTCAGTCAAATGCAGAATTTGAACTAATCGATAAAATTCATGCTGCACGTCATGATGTTGATTTTATTCTCATCAATCCGGCTGCATTCACACATACCAGTGTTGCACTACGTGATGCATTACTCGCGGTGAGTATCCCGTTTATCGAGATCCACTTGTCTAATGTGCACGCTAGGGAATCATTTCGCCAACATTCTTATTTCTCCGATAAAGCAATCGGTGTAATTTGTGGTCTAGGTGCTGATGGTTATAGTTTTGCTTTACAGGCAGCGGTTAACCGTCTGCGCCTAATTAATTCAATCCAAATATAAGAGTACGGAATCATATCCATGGATATTCGTAAAATTAAAAAGCTGATCGAGCTGGTCGAAGAGTCTGGCATTTCTGAACTGGAAATTTCTGAAGGTGAAGAGTCAGTACGTATCAGCCGCGTTTCACCTGCTTCCCAGGTTATGGCTGCACCTCAACAATATTACTCAGCACCGGTTGCACAACAACCTGCTTTGGCTAATGCGGTTGCACCATCTGAAGCTATGGTAGCGCCAGCTGCACCTGCTGCGGTTGCTGGTCACCAGGTTCGCTCACCAATGGTCGGTACTTTCTACCGCGCGCCAAGCCCAGAAGCGAAACCATTCGTTGAGATTGGTCAAACGGTCAGCGTTGGTGACCCACTTTGCATCGTTGAAGCGATGAAAATGATGAACCAAATCGAAGCAGATAAAGCAGGCGTTGTTAAAGCCATTCTGTTGCAAAACGGTGATGCAGTAGAATTTGACGAGCCATTAGTTGTCATCGAATAACGAGGCGTTTCCATGCTGGAAAAAATTGTTATTGCTAACCGCGGAGAAATCGCATTACGTATTTTGCGTGCCTGTAAAGAACTCGGCATCAAAACAGTAGCGGTTCACTCTACGGCAGATAGCGATCTAAAACACGTGTTACTGGCTGATGAAACAATTTGTATCGGCCCAGCAGCATCAGCGAAAAGTTACTTAAATATCCCTGCGATTATCTCCGCAGCGGAAATTTCAGGTGCGCAAGCGATTCACCCAGGATATGGTTTCTTGGCTGAAAACGCAGATTTTGCAGAACAAGTTGAAAACTCTGGTTTTGTTTTTATCGGTCCAAAAGCTGAAACCATCCGCCTAATGGGTGATAAAGTTTCTGCAATTAACGCGATGAAAAAAGCCGGTGTACCTTGTGTTCCGGGTTCTGATGGCCCATTAGGGAACGACACTGAAAAAAATAAAGCCATCGCAAAACGTATCGGCTTCCCTGTCATCATCAAAGCATCTGGTGGTGGTGGTGGTCGTGGTATGCGTGTGGTACGCAATGAGAAAGATTTAGAATCTTCGATCAACCTGACACGTGCTGAAGCGAAATCCGCTTTTAATAATGATATGGTTTACATGGAAAAATTCCTTGAAAACCCACGTCATATTGAAATTCAAGTCATGGCTGATGGCCAAGGCCATGCGGTTTACTTGGCTGAGCGTGACTGTTCAATGCAACGTCGCCACCAAAAAGTGGTTGAAGAAGCACCAGCACCGGGTATTACGCCTGAAATTCGCCGTAATATCGGTGAGCGCTGTGCTAATGCATGTATTGAAATCGGTTATCGCGGTGCAGGTACCTTCGAATTTTTATTCGAAAACGGTGAGTTCTACTTCATTGAAATGAATACCCGTATTCAAGTTGAACACCCAGTAACTGAAATGATCACGGGTGTAGACTTAATTAAAGAGCAACTGCGTGTTGCCTCTGGGTTACCATTATCTGTGAAGCAAGAAGATATCGTGGTGCATGGCCATGCTGTTGAGTGCCGTATCAACGCAGAAGACCCGAATACTTTCATCCCAAGCCCGGGTAAAATCACCCGTTTCCACTCACCTGGTGGTTTTGGCGTACGTTGGGAATCTCATATTTACGCAGGCTACACTGTACCTCCGTATTATGACTCAATGATTGGTAAATTAATTACCTATGGTGAAACTCGTGAAATCGCTATTTCTCGTATGAAAAATGCGTTAAACGAATTAATCGTCGATGGTATTAAAACCAATATTGAATTGCACCAAATGATTATGAACGATGAAAACTTCCAAAAAGGTGGAACTAATATCCACTATTTAGAGAAAAAACTGGGTATTGCTGAATAAGTCAGCGATAACCTGTTTAACTTATCGTCAATCGATACCGTAACGCCCTGCGTTGCGGTATTTTTTTGTGTTAAATACGCTTTAGTGCACTTTTCTTCTGGTATTTTTCACACTCAGTCCACAGATTATCGTACAATTGCTGATTATTTTTATGGGAATGAAGGGGAATAACGGGTGGATAAACGTTTTCTTCAATCAAATAAAGAAGCGCGCTGGTCATTTTATTTGACTATCGCCTATCTGGTCGGCTGGGTTATTAGTGCCTACCTACCGGACAACACGCTTGGAATTACAGGGCTACCACTGTGGTTTGAATGGTCTTGTCTCATCTTACCCATCATTTTTATTTTGCTCTGCATTATGATGGTTAAACTGATTTTTAAAGACATCTCTTTGGAGGAGAATGATGCAGATTGAAGTTCTCCTGCCTCTCGTCGGCTACCTAGCTCTCGTCTTTTTGCTATCCATTTATGCATATAAAAAACGAACAAAAGGCGAGTTTTTAAATGAATACTTTTTAGGTAATCGTTCAATGGGCGGCTTTGTCCTTGCGATGACCATCACAGCAACCTATATCAGTGCGAGTTCTTTTATTGGAGGACCGGGAGCTGCCTATAAATATGGCCTAGGTTGGGTGCTATTGGCGATGATCCAACTCCCCGCGATTTGGCTTTCCCTCGGCGTGCTAGGTAAAAAATTTGCTATTTTGGCGCGTCGCTATAATGCCGTTACACTCAACGATATGCTGTATGCACGCTACCAAAGTCGGTTTTTAGTGTGGTTTGCCAGTGTTAGCCTACTCATTGCCTTTTTTGGCGCGATGACAGTGCAATTTATTGGTGGTGCGCGCTTATTAGAAACAGCAGCAGGTATTCCATATACTTACGGGTTAATAATTTTTGGGGTATCTATCGCACTCTATACCGCAATTGGTGGGTTTAGAGCCAGCGTCCTGAATGACGCACTGCAAGGCCTAGTGATGCTTTTAGGTACGGTGATCCTGCTGGTTGCAATTATTTACCATGCAGGTGGTTTACCCGCAGCCATAGAAAAAATGCATACCATAGACCCAAAATTGGTTTCGCCTGAAGGTGCAGATGACATTTTAAGCGGGCCATTTTTAGCTTCGTTTTGGGTTTTAGTCTGTTTTGGGGTGATTGGTTTACCTCATACTGCGGTACGTTGTATTTCATATAAAGACAGTAAAGCAGTTCATCGAGGTATTATTTTGGGAACCATCGTCATGGCGATACTGATGTTTGGTATGCACTTTGCGGGAGCTCTCGGTCGTGCAATTTTACCTGACCTCACAATCCCAGACCAAGTGATCCCTACTTTGATGGTACAAGTTCTACCACCATTTGCAGCGGGAATTTTCTTAGCGGCACCGATGGCCGCAATTATGTCAACGATCAACGCACAACTACTACAGTCCTCGGCAACCATCGTAAAAGATATCTATCTGAATACCATGCCAACACAAATCAAAAATGAAAAGCGTCTTGCACGGATCTCTAGCCTTTCCACTTTGGTCTTAGGTGCATTGCTTTTAGTTGCAGCATGGAACCCGCCTCAGATGATTATCTGGCTGAATTTACTGGCTTTTGGTGGTTTAGAAGCTGTTTTCTTGTGGCCATTAGTCCTCGGGCTCTACTGGGAAAAAGCCAATGGAACAGGTGCTATCAGTGGTATGGTCATCGGAGGCGTCAGTTATGCCATATTGGCAAGTTTTAAAATTGAAATCATGGGCTTTCACGCTATCGTCCCATCACTGATTTTTAGTCTTATTGCCTTCCTTCTAGGTAATCTTTTTGGCAAAAATCCAGTACAATCACCAGCAAACGAACAGGTAACTAGCACTCACTGATTCCTATCTACTGATAGGTGAATTTGGCGTTACCTAATGTAAATGAACAAATGCAATGCTCTAGATAATTCGCGTCATAGATAGGCGGCAAACGAGCTAATCCCTAGGAGCATACACCAGTATGTGACTAGGGTTAGTGAGCGCAGCCAACAACGCTATGGCGTGAAGAATGACGAGCATTTTAGAAGAGAAAAAACAATGCCTTGGATACAAATCAAAATAAACTCAACCGCAAAAGATGCCGAAGCCCTTGGCGATGAGTTAATCGAAAGCGGTGCTGTGTCTGTCACCTTTCAAGACAGCCACGATACTCCTGTTTTTGAGCCGCTTCCGGGGGAAACGCGCCTTTGGGGTGACACCGATGTTATCGGTCTATATGACGCAGAAACCGACATGAAATTTGTCGTCGCTCAACTAGAAAATAGTCCGATATTGAGTCCAGGTTTTATCCATAAAATCGAACAATTAGAAGACAAAGATTGGGAAAGAGAATGGATGGATAACTTTCATCCGATGCGCTTTGGGGAACGCTTGTGGATCTGCCCAAGTTGGCGCGATGTGCCCGATCCAACGGCAGTCAATGTAATGTTAGATCCTGGCCTCGCTTTTGGTACTGGCACACATCCAACCACCTCATTGTGCCTGCAATGGTTAGATGGCCTTGATCTAGAAGGTAAAACTGTGATCGATTTTGGTTGCGGATCTGGGATTTTAGCGATCGCCGCATTAAAATTAGGTGCCGCTCATGCGATCGGGATCGACATCGACCCTCAAGCTATCACTGCAAGCCGCGATAATGCGCAACGTAACGGTGTTTCAGAGCGTTTATCCCTATACCTACCAAAAGACCAGCCTAATGACTTACAAGCTGATGTCGTGGTTGCTAACATCCTTGCTGGCCCATTGCGTGAGCTCGCCCCGATGATTAGCGTGCTACCCCGCCCAGGTGGGTTATTAGGTCTTTCTGGCGTGCTCGCCACTCAAGCAGAAGGAGTGGCTGACGCTTATCGTTCAACTTTTGAAATCGACCCTGTTGCTGAAAAAGAAGAATGGTGCAGGATTACGGGTGTCAAGCATTTTTAATGAGTTTTTTTATTAAAATTAGAGAATAATTTCTTTGAAAACAACGCCAGAATAGATTATCTTATAGCTCAAATATTGCTCAATAGCTGGCGATAATCTGTTCTGCACGAGATTTGAACAGCACAACAGTTATTTTAATAAATCGTTATAATATCTAATTAACTATTTGTTAAATATAACTAATTTTATAATTGCAGAGATGCAAGATAAAAAAATTAGTGATAAATAACCGTTTGCTCAAAGTTTGTCCTTTCATATCTCGTAAAAAATGCGTAATATACGCGCCCTTGCAGTCACAGTATGGCCCCCATTTAGTTATGCGAATCGGACAATATCAGTTGAGAAACTGTCTTATTGCTGCCCCCATGGCAGGCATTACAGATAAACCGTTTAGGTCGCTCTGTTATGACATGGGTGCTGGGATGACAGTATCAGAGATGCTTTCTTCTAATCCTCAAGTTTGGAAGACCGACAAATCTAGACTCAGAATGGTTCATCGCGATGAACTTGGGGTTCGTTCCGTGCAAATAGCTGGCAATGATCCCGATGAAATGGCTGCCGCGGCTCAAATCAACGTTGAGAGTGGCGCTCAAATCATCGATATCAACATGGGCTGTCCAGCTAAAAAAGTGAATCGTAAGCTTGCAGGCTCTGCACTACTACGCTATCCAGACATCGTTAAATCGATTCTTGAAGGTGTCGTCAAAGCAGTGGATGTGCCTGTCACCCTTAAGATCCGCACAGGCTGGTCACCTGAAGAGCGAAACTGCATAGAGATTGCCAAATTGGCCGAAGATTGCGGCATTCAAGCTCTCACTATTCATGGCAGAACTAGAGCCTGTCTGTTTAATGGGGAAGCTGAATATGACAATATTCGGGCAGTTAAGCAGACTGTTACCATTCCGGTTATTGCCAATGGCGACATTACTGACCCGCTAAAAGCCAGAGCTGTTTTAGACTACACAGGGGCGGATGCCTTGATGGTAGGCAGAGCGGCTCAGGGAAGACCCTGGATCTTCCGGGAAATCCAGCATTATCTGGACACAGGTGAAATATTGCCACCAATGCCAATGGCAGAGGTAAAGCGTATTATGCTAGCGCATGTACAGGAATTGCACGACTTTTACGGTCAAGGCAAAGGAGCCCGTATAGCGCGCAAACATGTTTCTTGGTACTTAAAAGAACATGCACCTGATGACCAGTTTCGGCGCTCATTCAACACCATTGAGGATGCCAGCGAACAGCTGGAGGTGTTGGAAGCATTTTTTGAAAATTTTTGCGTAAATAAAGATAAGAGCTGACAGAACTATGTTCGAACAACGCGTAAATTCTGACGTACTAACCGTTGCTACTGTAAATTCACAAGATCAAGTAACTCAAAAACCGTTACGTGACTCAGTTAAGCAAGCACTGAAGAACTATTTTGCTCAATTAAATAATCAAGATGTTAATGATTTATATGAGCTGGTATTGGCTGAAGTAGAACAGCCTTTGTTGGACATGGTTATGCAATATACCCGTGGAAACCAGACCCGTGCAGCCCTGATGATGGGTATCAACCGCGGCACTCTGCGTAAGAAACTGAAAAAATACGGCATGAACTAATCCTAGTCGGTTAATGCAGTGTTTTTGTGAGCCCTCACTGTTATGCAGTGAGGGCTTTTTATTTGCAAAAAATAATGTGCTAGACCGTTTGTGTGGATAAATTAAACTGCTGAACCGCTTGTTGTAATTCTTGCGTTTGCCCCGCTAATGAACTAGCTGCAGTTGCCACTTGTTCAACTAAAGAGGCATTTTGCTGTGTAACGCCGTCCATCTGTGTAATCGCGACTCCAACTTGGGCTATTCCTTTGCTCTGCTCTTCTGAAGCCACGGTGATTTGCTCCATAATTGCTGTTACCTCATTAATTCCCTGTAAGATATTCTCCATCGTTTTTCCCATTTCATTCACCAAACCCGTTCCTTTCTGAACGCAAGCTCCTGAATCGGCAATTAGTCGTTCAATTTCCATCGCGGCTTCCGCACTGTGGCTCGCTAACTTGCGCACTTCCGCAGCGACTACCATAAAACCGCGTCCATGCACACCAGCACGAGCCGCTTCGATAGACGCATTGAGCGCTAAGATATTCGTTTGAAAACTAATATCGTTAATCATGTTGATAATATCTGCTATTTTTTGTGAGCTTTGGGAGATTTCAGTCATGGTCACGACAACAGAATCAACAATGCTATTCCCTTTATTAGCGACCACGAACGCTTCGCCTACTAATTGATTAGCTTGGTGTGTGTTTTCCATATTCAGTTGAACTGCAGCGGTAATTTCCTCCATACTCGCAGCCGTCTCTTCTAAAGCGGCGGCCTGCTCTTCTGTTCGAGATGAAAGATCGCTATTACCGTTTGAAATCTCACTTGCCCCCAGATAAATATTTTCACTTCCTTGTCGGATTGTATTGACCGATTCACTTAAATCTTTTCTCATCCCTTCAAGTATTGGAAATAATTTTCCTACACAGCTGTTTCCGAATGGCTGTACAGGATGGCTTAAATCCCCTTTCGCAATTTGAGTAAAATGTTGCCTCAGTAGCCCTAATGGTTTTTGCATCATCTCTGCCATATAGCGATCCGTAAAAATGAGCATGAAGATCCCTAATATTGCAGTGACGATCATGACCACTTGTGTAATATCTATCACGCTATCAACATTCTGCCGAGTATGGCTGATCAATTCATCAGCCGTCTGATTAAACTGCTGAATTGAAGCGCCAAAAGCTCGGCTTAATGCAGGGGTTACATTATGGGCATGCGCTAAATATTTGTCCGAATCGTTGTCCATACTCAATGCGAGTTGAGGCGTGACGCCATCATCTAGCAGTGATTGCCAATTATTGATCACCAAATCTGATACTTCAGGATCCATCGGTCCAGGAGAAATCGACTTCATTTGCTCTAAATATTTCCCCATATTGGACATCGCTTCTTTTACAGGGGCATAATCCACATCTTTCCCTTGGCTTTTACTTTCCATGACTCTAGTTAGTCGTGTGACAAAACGAAAATACTGATCATTTCCTTGACTAAGGACGGTCATTTGTTGCACCAATTGCCTATCAATATCATTTCCATCAGCAATGCGTGATAATGACCAACCACTGTATACATTCGTTCCCCCCAAGATCAAACACAAAATACTTAATAATACGAAGACCACAGTGCGAATTGAGTAATTTCGAAGTTTCTGCATAGAATTTCTCTTTTGGTGGGATAATCTGACAATATTTAACTTTATCGGCGCTATAGAAAAATATTTTAATCCCTAGATTTGATTAACCAGCACTCGATATAGGTAAAAATACTTACATTTCAAGAGGGTTACTATTTGATTTTGGGAATCAGAGAAAATTAAAAATTTGAAATTAATTTGAGTAATTTGAAGTAGATCGCTAAATGAGAGCATCCAACCTGAGTAAATGTCCCCCTATCTCTATTTTCACACCTAACCTCGCGTAAAAGTTACTATCCACTCAGTAAGATATACCGCCTAAGTCAACAATTTATTTCCACTTAAATCAAATAATTAGCCATATTATAAATTGTTTTAAATTAATTGATCTTGAAATCAATAACAATATAATAATATTGATTATCATTTGCATTATCATTACAAAAGGCAAGCCTACTCCAATGAAAAACATTTCCTCCGTTGGAAACAATATGGTTAAATTTAAGCCAAATTTTATTTGTTTCATTATTTTATCAACACTTTCTTTTACGACTCATGCAACCAATAAAGAGCTTGAATCATCACAGCTTCAAGAAGCTGCTGATGCAATTGAGCTACAAGATAGCTATGCACGACCTGACTATGTTGAAATTGAACGTTTACGAGATACCAAGCAAATTATTGTTATTTCAAAAGAAGATATTCAAGGCAAAGGAAACCGCACAATCTCTGATGTGCTTAAATCTGTTCCTGGTATTAGTGTCGATACCTCTGGGCAGGGCAACATAGACTTGCGGGGGCAAGGGGCTGAAACCTCACAACGTAACCTACAAGTGTTACTCGATGGGGCTCCAATTACCACATTAGCAAATCACCCTTATACCACTAACTACGATATTATTCCCGTTGAACAACTTGAGCGTATTGAAATCATTCCCGGTGGCGGAAGCGTTATTTACGGCTCAGGGACTGCAGGTGGAGTCATTAATATAACGTCAAACCTGAGAAGTATGGCTAATCCCAAAACAAGTGTTTTATCTGAATGGAACTCAGAAGGATATCGCTTAAATGCTAATTTGGGAGCTCGGGTGAGTGATACCTTTTCAATTTTAGGTACTGCCAGTAAACTAAACCGTGATCTTTACTATAAAGATACCTACCGTAATTCAGAATATTATTCACTAGGCGGTAGATGGGATCTGACTCCAGATCAAAGCCTCATGTTGAGAGGTAGTCATCTCACTGAAAGTTCTCAGTACGTAAAAACGCTCACATCACGTAATATCAAAAAGTATGGTAAAGACTACGTTCCACCAGACAAAACCGTCACTGTCGGTATTGATGAGAATGGTAAACTAATTAAAAAAACGATCAGTGGTTATTTGATCGGTGACCGCGAAGTCGATAGCTATAATTTAAGTTACCAAAATGCATTTACGGAAAAACTCAATTTTGCTACAGATGTTTTCTACACTGATGGTTTTTATACTAATAATGCCAACTGGGAACAAAAAGTTAATCAAAAAAGCCGCGGAACAAAAATCAAATTAGATATCGGCTATCTCGATGATAGCAATCTACTTTTTGGCATAGATTATGCCAAACAAAAGGCTTCTATTCATTATATTGGGAGCTATAAAAAAGATAGTAAAGGCCGATATTATGGGGTTCCTCATAATTTTGATTATGATAAAACAACAAAGGCAATTTATGCTCTTAACAGTCTTAAATCAGATCAATTTGTATTTACCCAAGGGCTTAGACGTGAATTGTCGGAATGGTCATTTGATAAAAGTGGCACAGTAAATGGGTCTGGCACTTCAGACCGTTGGAATACGGCAGCTGAACTTTCTCTTGCTTACCTTTATCGCGATACTGGCCGAATTTATGGGCGATATGAACGAGGCTACACCCTTCCCGATGGCTTGCAAATCAGCGACCAATCTGTCGTTAATGGTGAGAAAATTTATACTCCGACTAAGGCAGAAGATGAGAAATATGACTTATTTGAGGTCGGTTTAAGAGATAAATTAGCATTTAGTACTGTCAATATCACATTCTGGACATCTAATACGAATAACCAGCTAAATCGTATTTATCTCACTAGTGTCAATGATGCGAAGACAATGAATTTGTTGAAAACTCGCCGTTGGGGAGCCGATGTTGACTTCCAACAAACGCTCGGTAATTTCACCTTCCAAGAATCATATTCATGGCTCAGAGGACGTTCTGATTATAACAATCATGGCCGCCAATTTTTGGAAGAAAACGGCAAAAATACCATTGATTACACGAAAAGTGGTTTAACTAAAGTGCCAGAGCACTCCGTTAAACTAAAAGTAAAATACGATTTTACCGATGATTTATCGGGAGACATTCAGTATACCTATTATGGTTCGTACAATAATTTCCTTTCTGATGCCAATAAAGAAGAAGATGGCGTAGTTAAATCACGTGAACTCATTGACCTCAGTGTTCGTTACGCGCCGATTGAACACATCGAATTATATGGCGGGGTCACTAACTTAATGAACAAAACTTACTACGACTATGTTACCGCAGGTTATGGCTCATTAATTCCTGGAAATGAGCGCTCATTTTTTGCAGGCATTAAAGCTACCTATTGATTAAAACAGGAAATGTTTCAGTGACTATTCGTTATAAACTTGCTTTAGCACTGTCACTCGTTATCCATATTATTGCCATTATGTTTATCGCCCTACAAACAGGTAGGGCGATACCTATAGTCGAGGGTATGGAAACGATAACTCTATCTCTAGGGGGACAAATGGGCTCCTCAGAGGGCACAGGAGAGCAGAGCAATAAAAAACAAGTGCAATCACATGAAGTTATATCAGAATCCCCTTCAAGGGCTGAAGCTGCTTCCCAACAGAAGCAGATGAGCAAGTCTCAACCTAATGAAAGTAAAATACCTTCAAAAACTCAACTTAAAAATTCATTGATTCCTGTGAATATTCCCGTTGATAACACGGTTGAATCGCCTTTACTCACACAAAAAACAAAAGAAAAAACAAAACCGGAAATCAGTCAGTCCGTACAAGGGAAAAAGCCAAAAGAACAAAGTAAGCTACTGAACAATAACACTAAAAATAACACAGAAAATCAACTTATTACCAATAAGATAAGCCATGAAACGCAGCAAGGCTCACAAGAAGCAGCTAAAGAAATACCACTCCATTCAACTGCTGAAAATCAATCTTCCACAAGCCCATCAGCTTCAGAAAGTGGTCAAAGTGGTAAAGGGAATAATAGATTATCTGGTAATAGCCAATTTGCTGCTAATGGTGATGGCAGCTATACCGCACTCGGTTCGAGTGGTATTTCCTATACAATTTTACAGGATGCGGCTCCTAGGTATCCGAAAGAGGCTCGTTCCTTAGGCTATACAAAAGTTGTTAAAGTGCAAATTCGGTTATTAGTTGGATTAGATGGTCAAATTGAATCCGTTGAAATACTAAATAACAAAATTCCTGATTTAGGTTTTAGAGAAGAAGCGGTTAAAGCAATTAAAAAAATGGCCTTTAAACCCATTATTTATCAAGGTCAAAATATTAAAATGTACTTTAAAAAAACCGTTATATTTCAATATTAGCCTACAATCCGCCATATCGTTGGATAGAAAAAAGGTACAGCGAACCCTCACTGTACCTTTTCAGTTATTTTACAGCTTGTATTTTGAAAAATTAACGGTATATCGGTAACAAATTAAACTGCGCTAACAATTGGCAAATAATGCCGACTACTCCAAAGGCGATAACGGCATAGATTAACCCTTTTCCGCCCCACACTTTGAATCTCGAATCAGGAAAACGCTCTCTTACCTTTAATGCCATAACTGCAGGGCAAATAATCGCCCAGATACATGCAGCCATGCCTGCATATGCTATTGCGATTAAAAAACCATTTGGGAATAACATGCAAAGAATAAGAGGAGGCAAGAAGCATAATAATGCAGATTTCATTCTACCTGATGGGTTGTCCTTAAAATTCAACGAAGCAAGAATGTAATCAAATAACCCAATTGCAACACCTAAGAATGAACAAAATACAGCACTAATAGAGAACCACAGTAAGAATGTCGCAATATTTTTGCTATTCAGTACCGCATATAGTGATTCAATAAAAGCATCTAAATTACCACCTTTATTAATTATTGTTAAAAACTCTGCCCGCGGCAGATTTCCCATTGTCCCCATGATCCAGAGAAAATAGAGCACCAATGCCAATACACAACCGATAACACAACTTTTAACGACCTTTCTTTCATTCTCATGATACAGCTTATACAAGCTACAAACATTCCCATGATAACCAAAAGAAGTAATTGCATAAGGAATAATAATAAAAACAAAAGGTAATAACGCTGTTTGTCCTCCTTCAACGGGGGAAGTTAATAGTAAATCTGTTTTTACGATAAAAAATAAACCGGAGAAAGCTAAAATAAACAGAATTATTTTAATGAATAAAAATAATGATGTTAGACGACTTGCCCCTACGCCACTCCACCAGATGCTCGCACCTAGAATTAATGTAAAAATAATAAATATTAATCTTAAATTAATATTGTATCCGTAAATGGCGGCAGCTTCTTTAATAACTGAACCTGCTGCTGATATATAGGCATAAATTAGTATGTAGAGTACAAATATTAATGCCATATTTGCAATATAGCATGCCCATCTGGGTAATAATTCTTTAGAGATAAAAAAGTAATTCGTTCCTGCTCCATATTTCGATATACATTCTAAAATATAAATCCCTGAATGAAACATAAAAAAGCAAACAACTAACAAGATAACTACAGAGTTAATAAACCAAGCTCCAGCCATAATAGTAGGCAAGCTAAACATCCCCGCCCCAATCATGGCACCGCCTAGCACAAAACCCCCTACCATTATGGAGGGTTCTTTTTTGGCTGCCGAATTATTCATGGTGTTTACCTTAAGAATAAGGATGAGGTTCCCGCATTGCACGGGAACCATACGAGCGACCTATTATTTAATTGGTTTTAATCTAGCAGTAAAGTGTCTTAATACTGGCGGTTCATATTCAAAATCCAGCCCTTTGAGGGTTGCAAATTTATCTTTTAAACCAATCAGAGCATCTGCAATGTAATCCATATGGTCATTGGTATAAACACGTCTTGCAATGGTTAACCGCATAAACTCCATATCTGCATGTTTTTGCTTACCAGTTTCAGGATCACGCCCTAATAAAAATGAACCAATTTCAACCGCACGGACACCTGATTCTAAATAAAGTGCGTTAATCACCGCTTGCGCAGGGAACTGATCACCAGGAATATGAGGAACCAGCTTTTTACAATCGACAAATACGGCATGTCCCCCTGTAGGATATTGAATTGAAATTCCACCTTCACGTAAGCGGTCACCTAAATATTTAACTTGGCCAATACGATAATGTAGATATTCTTCTCCAGCCCCTTCTTCAAGACCTTGTACCATTGCAGCCATATCACGACCCGCTAAACCGCCATAGGTTACGAAACCTTCCATTGGTACACAGCGTTGTCTTGCCAACGTAAAGATTTTCTCGTCATTTTTAATACAAACCAACCCACCAATATTTAATAATGGGTCTTTTTTCGCTGACATCGTTAATGCATCAGCATATTTATACATATCAAGAATAATTTCTTTAATAGTCGAGTTTTTATATTTAGGGTCGCGCTCTTTAATAAAATACGCATTTTCACAGAAACGTGCAGAATCCATGACAACAAAGATATTATGCTGTTTAGCTATTTCATAAACTTCTTTCAAATTCGCCATTGATACTGGCTGACCGCCTGCACTATTACAAGTTACAGTAGATACAATTGCGACTACGTTTTCTGCACCATGCTCAGCAATATTATCTTTTAATTTTTGGATATCAAAATTGCCTTTCCAGTCATCGTAAGTATCCGAGTCATAGGCTTTTTCGGTAACAATATTAATTGCTTTACAACCGTTTAATTCAACATGAGCTGCTGTTGTATCAAAGTGGAAATTAGAAATAAAGACCGGTTTTTTAGCTCCACCTTGTTCCTGTTTTACTTTTAATAAAACAGGGAATAACATATTTTCAGCACCACGACCTTGGTGAGCAGGAATGACATAATCATAGTCAAACATCTCTTTCACTTTATCTTTTAAATCATAATAGTTACGAGATCCTGCATATGCCTCATCACCGGTGATCATTGCTGCCCATTGGTGGTCACTCATCGCATTGGTGCCTGAGTCAGTTAATAAATCAATATAAACTGCACTACTTGGTAATAAGAATGGGTTATATCCCGCTTCTTTTAACGCCGCTTCACGTTCTTCTCTTGATGGAATACGGATATTTTCTACCATTTTAATACGGAATGGTTCTACAATTCTTTTAGCCATGATAATACCTTTAATTTTTCATTAAATAATAAATATTAGAGATCTAACCTATAGTTAAATAAGTTAAAAAAATTTTAAGAAAGGAAAAGAGAAAGGTTATTTGTTTGGAAAGAAGAAGGCTAAAGAAATATCAATATTGAACCATTTCTTCATATAGAAGAAATACCTTGATATAAGTGATTCGTTTAACAAGAACATACTATGACTCCTATCAACGAGGAATTAGTACAACCGACTATTATTATATATATAACAGTTGGGTCACCAAAGTAATCGCTATTGTCATAATATTGTACCTATATCACACTATTAGTGAGATAAACTAGAACAACTTGATTCAAGTCACAGTATTAACTCATATATTAAATAAGAGTTTAATATTATTATTTTTAGTTTAATCATCCCAATTAAAAAAACGTATAAACAATGTAAAACGATAATTAAATAAGTTAATTTCACTTAAATAATATTTAACTTAAATAAAATGGGCAAAATATTTTATTCTATTTCGCCCATTATTCAATAATTAATAATTACTGAGCATCTTTACCATATTTAGGCGATCTAGGCCCATATAAGATACCATTAGGCTTACCTGCAGATAATAACCTGACACTTGTTATACCTGCAATTGCATAGCTTTTATCTGTCATTGTATCTACGATTTGGTTAACAACAGCAGATACTAACGCCCCAATAATACCATTTGACGAGGAATTATTTTCAGCACTAGATGCAGTCGCTGAGCCACTCCATAATAACGTTCCTGTTCTAGCGTCAACCAATTTCGCATCCGCAGTGACACGAGTATCACTAGAAATAACCTGATAACTTGTACCGTATTCAGTAATATTCAAGTAAAGTACGGCATCATTACCAAAAATTTCTCGCAATTTTGCAGGTGGAACAGCTTGAATGTCACCTGCATTTGTCATCCCATTTTGCTTAAATGTTTCCTCAACAACAGCAACAGGGAAAACATAGTAGCCAGCCTCAGCTAAAGGAAGAGTCGCTTGTGATAATAAACCATGACTTGCTTGTACTTCTGGTGAACTGTTTTGTGGTAATAGCACCAGAATACTTTTAGGCTTACTTTGATTAAATGCCGTGTAATCAACTTTAGTTGGCTGAGCACATCCCGTTAATAACCATGTCATCACCAATCCGCAGACTATAAGTAAATGTTTCATTTTACTTTTCCTTTATTTTTCATGAGAAAATCCATGTAAGCCGCAGATTCTGGATACAATGCTTTTTCCGCAGTAAATTCTTGCATTGCAAGATCAACCGCTCCAGTTGTTGAATACAATAACCCTAAATGCGCATGCAACCCTGGCGGAGTTGCTAAACCTTTTGCTTTGCTCATTTCCAAATTCTTTTTCAAAGCTTGAATTTGTTCTTGAGGGCCAGTCTCTGTTTGTTGGTAATATTGGTAGACCGTTGTTTGATAACCATCCCAGTTATATAGTGGTTTGGGTTCATTAGCGCAGCCATTTAATAAAATTACGCCGGCTACCATAGCCAATAATTTAATTTTCATCGTATTTCCTTATTTAGCTGGCTGCCATGCACCACTTTCTATACCAGAAACTAAGTTATTTACCGCTTCCCTAATTGCTAAATCTAATACTTTACCATTCAATGTTGAGTCATAACTGGCAGTGCCACCAAAACCAATCACTTCTCTATTTGATAATTCATATTCACCAGCACCTTGTGAAGAAAAGACCACTTCAGATGTTTGAACATTAACAACGTTTAAATTGACTTTGGCATACGCTACTTGTGATTTACCACGACCTAAAATACCGAATAACTGGCGATCCCCAACTTCTTTTCGTCCAAATTCAGTAACATCACCAGTAATTACATAAGTTGCACCTTTTAACTGTTGCGACTGACCTTTAATACCAGCTTCTTCTTTAAGTTCTTGCATATTTGCACGGTCTAATACATTAAAACGACCCGTTTGCTGTAAATGTGTCATCAAAATGGTTTTAGATTGATTACCTAAACGATCAACCCCATCAGAGAAAATGCCATTCATATAACTAGAACGATTATCAAATTTCCCTATTGATATTGGGCTTTTTGGGCCTGAATATTGAGTATTATATGTCGCAACTTTTTCTACGGCTAAAGAACGAGAAGATTCTTTAGCACAACCACTTAATAATGCACTTGCAATAAGAATAGATGCAATGCTGATTTTGGATATATTCATTTAGCTATCTCAATTAAAATAAAATTAGAATTAGAATTAATTTTGCATTGCTATTTTGCATTAAATGAAAAGTAGGGTCTAGTCAATCTTACTTATTTTTTATCTGACATTTAGTTTGTTTTTTAATGACTGCAATACTCATAAAGTAACCAAGGTTTACTAATATTTAATCAAATGGTTGATTAAATATTAATACATCTATAAAGAATAATTAGCTAGTAATCTTTAATGATGATATTGAATATCATCATCTATAGTTAATACTATATATTATTAACTACATTTCTTTTATTTTTATTATATATTTCTAATTATACAACTTACTTCCATATAATGAGTTAAAATCGTTTAATTTTTATCTATTTTTAGTCTATCATTAAAACGTACTCTTCCTCTCCTTAAACTGCAAACTATACCTATTTTAGTATTAGCTTAACCTTTAAATAACAATAACAAAAAAGATAGGGAAAACCCTATCCTTATTGAATGAGAACACACTAAATCATCTTTACGCATCAATGCAATGATTGATAAGAAACTTGTGCTCCTTTAGTCAGAGCACTTTCATTTGAATAAGTACTTTCTATTTCAATCAAGGATTGGTCCGCCATATTGTATATTTTATTATACAAAGGAAATTCAGGACGATAACTGATCTCTTTTGTTACAAAATCCATCATTAGATATTGTTGTGAACCTCTAATTGAATTCGAAACAATCAACCCTTGATTTCCAACGTTTAAGCTATTCAAGTGGTTATAACCGCTTTCTGCGATTACTTCAAAATGACCATTTGTATGAAATTGCATCAAAGAAAACAAACGACGTGAAGGCTCTTGAGCAACCACAAAAATATCGCCTTTAAGATTTTGTGCAGCTTCATTAATTCTAACAGGCAACCATTTGCTACTAATAACCTGCTTAGTCGGGATATCCATGATAACTTCTAATGAGCCCATTTGATTACCATAGCTGTACCACATTACGATTTTATCTCGATATGTTGCATAGGAAAAATTTGAATTTCCTTCAATTTCTTCAGGGAATAATGATTTAGCTAAATCACGAACATTCATAAAATGTTCCCATGTCATTCCTTTATCAGCGCTGATAAAAATATTTTCATTATCCGCAACAACATAGAAAGGAGAGCTTTTAGATAAGTAGATTTTTCCCATAATCAACGTTGAAAATAGCTTGCCAGTTTTTTTACTCCAAGGTGTAAATTCACTCACTGAAAAATCAGTTAAGTTAATTTTTTGATAGCCATCACTGAACATCATTAAACATTGTTTTCTTTCACAGACTGCATTATAAAAACTTTGATCGCTATAAGTAATAAAATGCACGCCATTATTATCTGCAAATAAAATCTGGTTATCATATTCACTTGAAGGCATATAAGTATTATAAGACGAGTAATAATAATTAGAGCGGCCACTTTTTTGAGCTATAACTAACATCCCATTTTCTGCTGGAAATGTTGTTGCAAAATCATAACTACCAATCGGGAAGCTATTTTCATTGTGGTTTTTCCACTGCCAATCAACCGTACCAGTACGAATAAAAATAATAAAAGTGAAAGCGAGGCTTAATACAAACACCAAAGCCAAAAAGAGAAAACGTTTACTCAGAAATGGGTTCATGAGCGCACCTCCGTCACATAATCCGTTTGGCCATTCTTACGACGTAGATGCTTCAAAATATATTGCGCTTGATAATACCCATTTCCACGCTGAGATAATTTAAAATATATCGCCACGCACAAAGCAATAAGAAAACTGATACCGAATAAAATCGTTACTGCGAAACTGATAAATAGCACACCTGTATCCACAATATTAACCCAGTCCCAATAATCCCAATATCCACCTTTCTCTAGGGTTTCAGAAATTGATAACCCTCCGGCCATAAAGACAAAGAACATTAAAAGTAAGCAAATGCCCCCCCACAGCCCGAAATAAAAACCTCGTTCTTGAGGAGCCCCCTTACCAATCAAGCTATAGGCAAGCCCGTCTTGGTGATTGTAAATACCAAAAATGACCTGCTCTTTTGAATGCGCTTGGATATTTTTATGAAAAACTTCAAGCTCATCACCTTGAGCAATAAATAGATTGTGGTTGTTGAATAAGGGTTCATTTGCTGAAATTAGAACATCCATATGGCTTTTATTAATCTGCAAACCAACATGATTGAGCTTTTGTTCTGCATCCCCCGTAGCAACTGTTAAGCTGAGGGTTGATGTAATATTAACCTTCCCACGGGTGACGAGTAATGACGCTTTATCACGATAGTTATCTGCTGATTTACGTAATTTATTGGCTTTATTTTTTAAGCTTTTAATTCCTAAAATTTCAATTTGTTGCTCTTGTTCACTCTTTTGATATTGCCCATCAATAACTAAATCCAACGCTTTTAAAATTGATTTTCGTTTTGGACTTAAAATATGCTTAGTCTCGGCCAGTGCAAGAGCAAACAAAACTATTCCACCAAAGGCAGCACAGCCTAAAAGTGAGACTAAGATAATCATTAAGAAGCTATCATCTGCATTAATAAAACAGTAATACACTGCAGGTATCAGGGCCATTAAGGCTAACGAAATTAAATACTGTTTTCCTAGTGAGCGATTAAAACTAATGGTTCTATCTGGCTCAAGTCGACCATGCTTTTCATGGTAAACCCACTCAGCCCAATAACTGCCATCATTCATCTCTTCTGCACAAATAACCAAGGTATCGCCTTGTTGTAAGCGTTCTAAAAAAATTTCACTATTTGAAAAATCACCTTGATTAAAAAAAAATACTTTTTGGGAGGCAATCAATCTTACCATTCCCATTGGGCTGACATTTTGATAGTCACATTGAGTAAGACTGACATGGAAATATTGAACTCGCATGAATAAATGCCTATTTCGCTAAGTAAATTTAACATTATGATAATAAATAAAGGTATATAGCCCTAGTAAAACTTACCTTATAATTAAATAATTCAGATAAGGACGAGCACCTTAAACAGCTATTTAACTCAGGTTAATCATTAGAAATAGGTATCTCCTACTAGCAAAGCCAGTAATTACTGATAAACTTGCATTCAATACAAAGTTTGTGAGTGAAATGTGGCAATAAAACAATGTTACCACTCCTTCCTTTAACAATAATTTTGAATAACAGCGATGACATTACAACCTGCATATAAGCAAATTCAGTCTTACATTTTACGCAGTATTGATTTAGGTATTTTTAAGCCTGAAACACAAATACCGACAGAATTAGAGCTATGTGCTCAATTCAATGTAAGCCGTATGACCGTGAATAAAGCCATTTCAGAGTTAAGTCAAAAAGGGATCCTACATCGTATTGCGGGCAAAGGCACATTTGTCGCCACTCAAAAACATGAGCTCCCCGTAACAAAAGCGTTTGATATTTTTGATGAGATCTCAACAAGTGGTAATAAATATAGCGGCCACCAGATGCAACTAAAAATTATTCCCGCATCAGCAGAAATTGCACTACAGCTCGGGATTAGTGAAGGAAGTGATGTGGGCTATTGTAAAGTACTACATTTTGAAAACGATATTCCTTTAATGTTAGAAGAACGCTATGTTAACCACGCCATTGTGCCCGACTTTGTTAAGCAAAAATATGGTGACACTGAAACTCCTAGCGGTTATTTGCAACGCCATTTTCCTGTCAGTGAAATGGAACATACCATTGAAGCTGCATTGGCCACAAAATCTATTGCTCAATCATTATCAATTAAAGAAAACTCACCTTGCTTACAACTTAGCCGTCGCACTTGGACAGGTAACACTCTAATTAGCTATGTTAATATGATCACAGCTGGCTCGCGTTACAAATTAAAATTACATTCTCGAATTGAGAATTAATGCAAAAATAAAAAAATGGGGCAAAATTGCCCCAAAGCGACTGATAAAACAAAAATATCAAGCACAACTACATCACAATAAATTCGTTTTACATTCCTTGATAAATAGGCCCTTCCCCTCCTTGGGGAGCAGTCCAGGTGATATTTTGTAACGGATCTTTAATGTCACAAGCCTTACAATGCAGGCAGTTTTGCGCATTAATTTGCAGTTTTTCCTCGCTTTTATTCCCTACAATTTCATAAACTCCCGCGGGGCAATAACGCGTCTCGGGCGCAGCATATTTCATTAAATTAACTTGGATAGGGACATTAATATCAGCCAGTTTTAAATGGCAGGGTTGTTCTTCTTCATGGTTAGTATTCGATAAAAATACGGAAGAAGACTTATCAAACGTTAATTTACCATCGGGTTTTGGGTAATCTATCGGTGTAAAACCCTTGGCTTCCTTTATTCCTTCATGATCCGATTGTTTTAATTTCAACGTCCACGGGGTACACCCCTTAAATAACAGTTGTTCTGCACCAAATAGTATTGAACCAACCACTAGCCCTTTTTTCATATAGGGCTTAAAATTGCGTGTTTGATAAAGCTCTTGATATAACCAGCTCTCTTCAAATAGCTGGCGAAATTGCTTTTTAAACTGTAAATAATCAACCATTCCATTCTGGTTAGCACTGAACCAAGCTTCTGCTGCTAATAACCCACTTTTCACCGCACAATGGGTGCCTTTAATTCGGGCTGCATTAAGAAAACCTGCATCATCACCAATTAACACACCTCCGGGAAAGCTTAGTTCAGGTAACGCGGCTAACCCACCCGCCACCATCGTTCTAGCACCATAGCTGATCCGTTCTCCACCCGATAAGAAATCACTAAAAGCAGGATGGGTTTTTAAGCGTTGAAACTCATCAAACGGTGATAAATACGGATTTTCATAATTTAACCCGACCACCAAACCCACTGCGACTAAGTTATCCCCATAATGATAAGCAAAGCCACCACCATAGGTGTGGTTATCTAGCGGCCAGCCAACGGAATGGACAACTAACCCTGCTTGATGTTGCTCTTTTGGAATTTGCCAAATTTCCTTGATCCCCAAACCATAGGTTTGTTTACCGCTCTCTGTGGCTAAATTAAAATGATTTATCAATTGCTTACCTAGCTGACCACGGCACCCTTCCGCAAAAAAGGTCATTTTTGCCAGTAAATTCATACCCGGTTGGTACATCTGTGTTGGGTTGCCTAATTTATCAAGCCCCATATCTCCAGTTGTGACGCCTATCACTTGGTTTTTATCATCAAATAACACCTCTGTGGCAGCAAAACCGGCAAAAACATCAACACCTAATTCTTCTGCCTCCACGGCTAGTGCAGCACTTATCTCCCCTAAGCTACCAATGAAATTACCATTGTTTTTCAAACAGTTTGGCAATAAAGAGAGGGGTAAATGACTCGCTTTATTTTCTTTTAGCCATAAAAAACGGTCATGGCTTACAGGTGTTAAAGAAGCCGAAACCTTTTGCTGCCAATCTGGTAGCAATTCATCGAGAGCACGTGGGTCTATCACTGCACCAGATAAAATATGAGCTCCTATCTGTGCACCTTTATCAATTAAACAAACCGAAATTTCTGTTCCTTTCTTTGCCGCTAGCTGCTTTAAACGTATTGCTGCAGATAACCCCGCGGGCCCACCACCGACAATCAGGACATCGAACTCCATCGATTCCCGCTCGGGAGCCTCATTTATTTTCTCAATATTGTCGATAGCCATGAGCCCCTCCATTACGCCAATGCTTTGTCAAATTCAGGTAAGATCTCAAACAGATCGCCAACAATGCCATAATCCGCAACTTGGAAAATCGGTGCCTCAGGATCACTATTGATAGCAACGATCACTTTGCTTTCTTTCATTCCTGCAACATGCTGAATTGCCCCCGAAATTCCTACAGCTATGTACAAATCAGGTGCGACAATTTTCCCTGTTTGTCCTACTTGGTAGTCATTTGGCACAAAACCAGCGTCTACCGCAGCACGTGAAGCCCCAACCGCAGCCCCTAGCTTGTCAGCTATCGTTTCCAATAACGCAAAATTTTCACCTGAGCTCAAGCCTCTCCCGCCTGAAATAACCACTTTTGCAGAGCTCAATTCCGCACGGCTAACTTGAGTTAACGATTGGCTTTTTAATTGACTACGCAGCGGTATATCGACAAGGGAAACCTTCTCTATTTCAGCACTATTTTGCGTTTCATATCCCCCTGAAAATGCCGAACTACGTACCGTAATGACCACTTTCTGGCCATTGTTTTGTACCGTTGCTAACGCATTCCCTGCATAAATAGGTCTAACAAAAGTTTGTGAATCAATAACTTGAGTAATATCTGAAACTTGTGCGATCCCTAACTTTGCAGCAACCCGTGGGGCAATATTTTTACCAAATGTCGTCGCTGGAAACAGTAAATGAGTATATTCTTCTGCAATATTCACCACCGCATGAGCCATCGGTTCTGCAAGTTGGTTTTTAAGGTTATCTGATTGTATTTCTAGGACTTTACTCACGCCTTTTATACTCGCAGCTAGCTGAGCGACCAATTCTGTCTCACTTCCTGCAACTAATAAGTGCAAATGGCCACCTGCGGTGAGAAGTTGTTTTGTAGCGTTAATACTATGATAAGTAGAGGTTTTTATTGTTTGATTATCATGCTCGACAACCACTAATACAGATATTTGGCTCATAGGTATTTTCCTCGATTAAATCACTTCTTTCGCTTGTAATGCACTGACTAGCTCTGTCGCACTGCTTAGCAATGTACATTGCCCCGCTCGTTTTTTGGGTTCTGAGACACTAAGCGTTTTAATTTGCCCTAATGGGGTAAAATCCATATCAGTAATATCGATAATATCTAACGTTTTTTTCTTCGCTTTCATGATATTAGGTAAAGTTGCATAACGAGGTTCATTGAGCCGTAAGTCTGTTGTGATGACCGCTGGCAATGGCATTTCTAACGTTTCTAAACCACCGTCAATTTCCCTCGTAACTTGCAGTGATTGCCCTTCAAGCTTAACTTGAGAAGCAAATGTCGCTTGCGGGTAATCCAATAATGCGCTGAGCATTTGACCTATTTGATTGCAATCATCATCAATAGCTTGTTTGCCTAATAAAATAAGATCTGGCTGTTCCCTTTCTACGATTTGTTGAAGTAAACGCGCTATATCCAGTGGCTCTAGTGTTAACCCCCCAGATCTTTGGACTAAAATCCCACGATCAGCGCCAATCGCCATCGCACTACGTAATGTTTCTTGATAACCAATGTCACCGATGGAAACCGCAATCACTTCTGTTGCTTTTCCCGCCTCTTTTAAACGCACAGCTTCTTCGACGGCAATTTCATCAAATGGGTTAATTGCCATTTTGACATTCGCCAATTCAACCCCTGAACCATCGGCTTTTACTCTTATTTTGACGTTATGGTCTATCACTCGCTTCACTGCGACTAAAATTTTCATAGCAACTCCTATCCCAATTCTTCAACGATTGGTGGGTATGGTAATGTTCTAAAACCGTTTTTTAGGTTGAGAGAAACCGTAACAGTGATAGTTACACTGCTACTGGCTATCTCAATTTTTACGCTTTTTAATGCTAGTTTTTTATGAAATGGTTATTTTGTTGTCGGTAATATCAACCGATCTGCGACTGACATAGGCCATTTTTTAATCGCAACATAGTAAAGAATACTTGTTGCTACTAAGCCAACAATCCATGAAATATCGACACCACCGAGTTTTTCGACTAAAGGCCCGGTATAAAAACCTGTTGATATAAATGGTAATTGTATTAATACACCGGCAATGTAAGTGAATATCCCGACTTTATTCCAACGCCCATAGCGGCCATTTGGGTTTGCAAGTTCAGGAACGTCGTAGCGACCTTTAGTGACCCAATAGTAGTCAACTAAGTTAATTGCACTCCAAGGGGTAAAGAATGCAAGTAAAAACAATAAGAAAGCAGAGAAGAGTTTTAAAAATGAGTGCTGGCCCGCTAACCCAAGTAGTGTTGAAAAACTGACCATTAGAATAATAAAGAACAACCTTTGGCCACGAGAAATTTGGTTTTTCCCACGGAAACCACACCAAATCGCAGCCATAGACATAAAGCTACCATAGGCATTCAATGCAGTTATTGTCACTTTCCCATAGAAAATACTGATGTATAGCAACGCCGCGATTAAACCTGTGCTGCCTAAGCCCACAATATACGAGACTTCATTACCGGCAAACTTATTGCCAGCAAGCGCTGCGGCAAAAACCCCTAAAATCATTGAGGCTTGCGTACCAATTACTGTGCCTGAACCCACAGCCAAGAAGGCTTTAATTGTCGGGGTTTTAGTCGGTAAATAACGAGAATAGTCAGCAACATAAGGCCCAAATGCAATTTGCCAAGAAGCAGACAATGACATCGCTAATAAAAAGTTCGTCCAGCTAAAATGGCGGTTTTCCAGTAATACCGAAACATCATTCATATAAAATAGACGGAAAAATAGATAAAAGAACGTAATCACGCCGATAACGCTCGCTACTTTCCCTAAAATATGAATGATGCGATAACCACAAATTGTAATGCCGATAATCACCACACCAAAAATAATAATTCCAACCCAATCAGTCACATGTAACAACTGACCAACCGCTTGCCCTGCCAGCACGGTACCACTAGCAGAAAACCCGACATACATCATGCAAACTAATAAAATAGGGATGACGGCACCGTATACGCCAAACTGTACACGACTCGAGATCATTTGTGGTAACCCCAATTTCGGCCCTTGCACCGCATGCAAGGCCATCACCGCCCCACCTAATAATTGGCCAATAAACAAGCCAATTAATGACCAGAATACATCTCCGCCAAGCACGACTGCCAAGGCCCCCGTTACAATTGCCGTTATTTGCAAATTAGAACCGAACCAAAGTGTGAATTGGCTCGATAAAGTGCCATGGCGCTCGGACTCTGGAATGTAATCGATGGAACGCGCTTCGATTAAAGGTACATTCTCCTGCCGGTTTTTTTGCCCTGTAGCGATGTCGTTTGAAACTGTCATGGTAACTCCTCTTTAAGCAAGGCTGGCTTAAAGAATGAACCAATTAATCGTAATGGAACCGCAATAACTACAGTTGTAAGGTACAGTTATTAAGCATTACGCTGGGTGATGTTTTATCTGTTATTCACCCTAAATAACTAATTGAAATACATTCTTAAACCTGATTGTTGTTGTGTTTTTAATTCCATGATCCTGTTGTCAGGTAGTGCTTCCTATGGTGCTCCATAAACCAGTAAACGCCTGTCCCGCTTACTCGGCTCAATACTTAAAATAACTTAGTGGGCATCTAAAACGGCACGTGAAATAATAATTTTTTGTATTTCTGATGTGCCCTCAAAAATCCGTAAAATCCGTGCATCACGCACATAACGTTCAAGGGGAAGGTCACGAATATAGCCGTAGCCGCCATGAAGCTGTAAAGCCGCATCCGTTACAAAACCCGCACACTCAGCAGCAAACAATTTCGCCGTAGCGGATTGCAAACTAAAACGCTCCCCTGAATCACGCAATTCTGCAGCTTGCCAAGTCAACATACGAGCCGCCTCCAATTGCGTGTGCATATCCGCAATACGCCATTGAGTTCCTTGGTATGCAGCTAAGGGTTTTTTACCAATTTGGCGTTCTTTTACCCAGCCTAAAGCACTTTCCATCGCGGCTCGAGCAATACCTAGTGACGTTGCAGCCACTTCAACACGCCCTTTATCTAAAACTTCCATGGCGGTGTGGAACCCTTTATTTTCCTCTCCCAGTAATGCAGATTCAGGTAGCCAACAATTCAATGCTAATTCATAAATGGTGCTACCCCGTAACCCCATGGTTTTTTCAGGTTGAGAAAATGCCACACCTTCAGTGCCTTTAGGGATCATAAATGCACTGATGCCACGGGCTCCCGCTTCAACATCGGTTTTAGCATATAACACAATAAAATCAGCCTCTTTGGCGTTTGTGATATAGTGTTTATTTCCTCGAATACGCCATCCGCCATTTTCACGTACAGCCACAGTACGCATATCCGCAGGGTTAGAGCCCGCAGCCGGCTCAGTTAAGCCGAATGCACCTAATAATTCCCCAGCAGCGGCTTTTGGTAACCAATGATTTTTTTGCTCTTCTGTCCCACCAATTAAAATTGAATCTGTCGCCAAAAAATGTGCCGTTAGAGCCGATGACGTCGATGCACAAGCTGCTGCAACCGCTTCCACGACCTTGCTCATCGCCACACTGCCAATACCAAAACCGCCATACTGTTCAGGTAAATTAATTCCCCAACAGCCTATTTCCCCTAACGCTTGTAAACTTTCAGCACAAAAGGTTTCGGTTTCATCGTATCTTTGTGCATTCGGCTGTAAAATGTCATGGCAAACTTTTTCTACCGCATCTACAACCGCTTGTTCCGTTTCATTAATATCAAAACTCATTGCATCGTCTCCGCATTTTTAATTGTTGTTTTCGCTGGTTTATAAACTAAGTTTGCCTCACCTAATTTCGGGGCACGGCGGGTCGAATGAGGTTTCTTTCCATTAAAAAAAACCGGTTGAGAAACCAATGGTGTTCCTCCATCATTCAGGTACGTCAGTACTTGCCTCACTTCGGCGTGTTCGCTTTGTGTCGCTTGGTGTAAATTATGAATGGGTGAAGCAGGAACGCCCGCGTTTAATAATATGTCACATACCTCTTCAACCGTTTTTTGGCGTGTCCAACTTTCGATTTCTTTTCTAAGTTCAGCTTGGTACTGCGTTCGGCTTGGGTCATCACCGTAGCGCGGGTCGTGGCATAACTGCGGTTTTTCCATACATTCGCAAAAGCGTTGAAATAGCTTTTCACTCGCAATCGCGATAACGACTAAACCGTCTTTTGCTTGATAAGTATCAAATGGCGTGGATACTGGGTGGCGGTTCCCCACTAAGCTCGGGGCCTTATCATTTGCAAATAAGTTTGAAAGCCCAGTTAACTGCATGCTGAGTAAGACATCTACCATCGCCACATCAATATACTGTGCCGCTTCACCATGACGCTCTCTCGCAAATAGCGCACTGCTTATCGCCCATGATGCAAACATCCCTGCACACACATCGCCAATTGACTCACCGCTGCGTGTTGGCCCTGTTTCTGGGAAACCAGTGACACTCATTAGGCCTGACATCGCTTGTGCCACAATGTCATAAGCCGGGTAACTGGCAAGTGGGCTGTTTTGCCCGAACCCTGAAATACTGGCGTAAATTAATTTAGGGTTGTGCTGTTTTAAGCTCTCAAAATCGATGCCAAGTCGTTGAGTCACACCAGGGCGAAAGTTTTCAACCACCACATCACTTTCTTTGACTAATTGAAATAAAATCGCTCGGTCTTCATCCGCTTTAAGGTCTAATTCAATACTGCGTTTACCTCGGTTAATCAAACCATAGTAAACACTTTCACCATCAATAAATGGCCCTAAATGGCGGCTGTCATCACCGTGGTTGGGCACTTCAATTTTGATCACTTCAGCACCAAGATCGGCCATCATACCGGTGCAATAAGGACCTGCTAACACACGGCTTAAGTCGATCACTTTGATCCCCGCCAGTGGCCCTTGTCTTTTCTGAGTTAACGCAGCATTCATACTGAATTCCTTATATTCCAGAAAGTTGCCGACCGATTAAGCAGCCGGCAAAGGACATTACTTCACCATCGGCAAGTTCAAGCCTTGCTCTTTCGCACAGTTAATGGCGATGTCATAACCTGCATCTGCATGGCGCATAACGCCCGTTGCAGGGTCATTATGTAAAACGCGCGCTAAACGTTTATCAGCAGCGTCCGTTCCATCACATACAATGACGACGCCTGAATGCTGTGAGAAGCCCATGCCAACACCACCACCATGATGTAAACTGACCCATGTTGCCCCACCTGCGGTATTTAACAGTGCGTTCAATAAAGGCCAGTCTGATACGGCATCAGAGCCATCTTTCATGGATTCCGTTTCACGGTGTGGACTCGCAACAGAGCCTGAATCTAAGTGATCACGACCAATGACAACAGGGCCTTTTAATTCACCACTTTTCACCATTTCGTTGAAAGCACGGCCTAATCTTTCTCTGTCTTTTAAACCGACCCAGCAAATACGAGCAGGAAGCCCTTGGAATGCGATACGTTCACGTGCCATATCGAGCCAATTATGTAAGTGTTTGTCATCTGGTAATAATTCTTTTACTTTTTGGTCTGTTTTATAGATATCTTCTGGGTCACCTGATAACGCGACCCAACGGAATGGTCCAACACCTTCACAAAATAGCGGGCGAATATAAGCAGGAACAAAACCTGGGAAATCAAAGGCATTGCTAATCCCTTCATCTTTTGCCATTTGGCGAATATTGTTGCCGTAGTCAAAAGCTGCTGAGCCACGTTTTTGCATCGTTAGCATCGCATCTACTTGTACTGCCATGCTTTTTTTCGCAGCTTTGGTCACTTCAGCAGGGGCAGTTTGTTGTTTTTCACGCCATTGGGCGAGTGTCCAGCCCTGTGGTAAGTAGCCATGTACTGGGTCATGAGCACTCGTTTGGTCGGTCACTGAATCAGGGGTGATATTGCGTTTCACCAATTCACTGTAAACATCAGCCGCATTACCTAATAGCCCAACAGAAACGGGTTGGCCATTGGCTTTGGCATCGTCGATATATTGCAATGCTTCATCAAGAGAAGTCGCTTTTTTGTCTACATAACGGGTTCTTAGACGAAAATCGATACGGCTTTCATCGCACTCGACCGCTATCATGCTAAAACCTGCCATAGTTGCTGCTAATGGCTGTGCTCCTCCCATCCCTCCAAGGCCACCGGTTAAGATCCAGCGCCCTGCGGCGTTGCCATTAAAGTGCTGTTTAGCAAGCGAAACAAAGGTTTCATAGGTGCCTTGAACGATCCCTTGAGAACCAATATAGATCCAAGAGCCGGCTGTCATTTGGCCATACATCATTAGGCCTTTGCGATCTAACTCATTAAAGTGCTCCCAATTCGCCCAGTGAGGAACAATATTTGAGTTTGCGATCAACACACGCGGAGCATCTGGATGGGTAGGGAACACACCAACAGGCTTACCTGATTGCACGAGTAATGTTTGGTCATCTTCCAATGTGGTCAGCACATCTAAAATTTTGTCATAACATTCCCAATCACGTGCTGCACGGCCGATACCGCCATAGACCACCAAGCTTTGAGGGTGCTCAGCAACATCTGGGTCTAAATTATTTTGGATCATGCGGTATACCGCTTCTGTCAGCCAGCTTTTACAGCTTTTCTCACTGCCACGTGGTGCGCGGATCACTCGAGTTGAGTCAGTACGATTTAACATGGTTGTATCCCCTATTATCCATTTTTAATTAACTTTAAATTAACAATTTTATTTATAATAATCTGCGAGATACCCAGTTAGTGGCGATGCACGTGCGTCTTCAAACTAATTAATTGATTATAAATCAACAGATTATTTTTCTATCAACTTGCTCGATACTATCTATTCATTGAGAGCGTTTATCGATGAAGTAAATATATATACATTTACTTCACAAAGTATATACATTTAAATTTGAAATTTTGTAGGAAGTGTGAAGGTTGGAATACGAGGGATGTTATACAACAACAAGTAGCTGTATGTTTCTAGAGAGAAAGTTGTATATACATTTGTTTTTATGCATAGAAACAAGCAAATAACAAAATTGAGAGTCGCTTCACAGAACATTGTAACGATGTATAGAAGTAGATGCGCTATTTATTAGCTATTCACGCTTCTTGCAATTATTTCTTCTAAAAACAGGTTATTTTTCCTCCTGTTTAAAATTGGAGAATTTTATGAGCATCAACATTACTAATTTTTTTAATCGGGTAAGAAATTATTTCATCCCAAAAAACAAAAGAAATTTTGATATAAATAAAGTTATTAATTTAAACAGCCTATTGCCATATTTAATTAAAAATAAATCTTGGTTTTATATCACCGAAGAGAAAGAAGCTATTAATTTTGCTAGAAAGCATTACTATTTGCCACTATTCTCATCATCTAAAAAAATTTGCCATATCTCATTCGATAATATATCAAATGAAAATCAAGTAATTAATTTAGAAATAAAACAAGATATAAATCCTTTTTTTGTAATTGAAAATAAAATAAGATCAAGTGGATATGTTGAATTAGAAGAATCCCACTTTAAACAAATCGCCTCTGACATACCAAGAATGAATATCCTTATTAAAAATCAACAAGATAACCCAATAGAACTACAATCCATAATGGATATTAAGAAATACCTAGGAAAATTACCTCCTTCACATATATGCCATATTTGTAATATTGCAAATCAAGCCCATTTGGCAGAAGGCACTATTAAAGCCTCGAAAATGATAAGAAAAACCCAATCCGAATTTTTATTTCAAGATCATGGCAAATCATCAATCATGATTAATATTTTAGATAATAATAGCTATCAGGTAATATCTGAAGGTTACTTTAATTTAATCAATACAAAAACTGGAAAAAAAGTTAATAATTCAGAGGTTATAGCAGAAACGACGACTCATTTTACATTTGATGAACAGGATAAATTAATTGCTGAAAAACAGGACAAGTTAACACTAAAAATAAAAATTGAAACGAACCCACCGCAGCTATAACTCGATAGCATAACCAATAGCAATTTAATGATTTAATAAATAATTTTCTAAATAATTCACGTTGTGGCTAGGCGGCAAAATGAGGATATCTCGGGGAGCATACACAAGTATGTGACCCGAGTAGCTGCATGAAGCCAACAACGCCACAGCGTGAAGGATGACGAAAATTTTAGCCACCGAGATAAGCGCTGCGTACTGCCTCATTCGCTAGCAACGCTTTACCACTGTCTTCCAATACAATATGCCCATTTTCTAGTACATATCCACGGTCTGCGAGTTTCAACGCTTGGTTGGCATTTTGCTCAACAAGGAAAATCGTCATACCTTCTTCACGTAGCTGTTGGATTGTATCGAAAATTTGCATAATGATAATGGGGGCAAGGCCTAGGGATGGCTCATCAAGCAACAACAACTCTGGCTGGCTCATTAAAGCACGGCCTATCGCTAGCATTTGTTGCTCACCACCTGACATCGTTCCTGAACGTTGGCTTCGGCGCTCATACAGCCTTGGAAACAACTTATAAACCCGCTCAATACGTTCTTGGTACTGTTGGCGACCAGCAAAAAAGCCCCCCATTGCGAGGTTTTCTTCCACAGTCATACGAGAAAATACACGCCGCCCTTCTGGTACTAGAGCAATGTCTTCACGCATAATTTTCGAAGTGGGCAATTGAGTGATATCCACGCCTCGGTAAATGACTTGGCCTTCCGATGCTCGTGGATCGCCACAAAGGGTACTGAGCAACGTTGTTTTCCCAGCGCCATTTGCTCCGATTAAGGTCACAATTTCACCTTTTTGGATATTCAAGCTAATCTCATGTAACGCTTGAATTTTTCCATAATGGGTAGAAACTTTTTTAAACTCTAGCATCAGTAAGCTTCCCCCAAATAGGCTTTTATCACATCTGGATGTTGGCGAATCTCACTCGGTGTGCCATTCGCCAATGGCGTTCCTTGATTCACGACATAAATACGATCTGAAATTCCCATGACTAATTTCATATCATGTTCAATTAATAGAATTGAAACATTATGATGAGTACGCAACTCAGCAATTAAGTCATCCAAGTCATTGGTTTCTTTAGGGTTAAGACCTGCCGCAGGTTCATCCAGCATTAAAATTTCAGGGCGAGTGACCATACAGCGAGCAATTTCTAACCGACGCTGCTGACCATAGGCTAAATTACCCGCTTGGCGATTTGCAAAGGGGAGTAAATCAACACGCTCAAGCCATTTTACCGCATTATCAAGCGCTTCAGACTCTGCTCGACGAAATGCAGGGGTTTTCAATAACCCAGAAAAAATGCCACTTTTTAAATGTTGATGCTGCGCCACAAGTAAATTTTCAATTACCGTCATTTCTTTAAACAACCGCACATGCTGAAATGTTCGGATGACACCAAGGCGTGCAATCGCCTGCCCGGTCAGTCCCTCAAGATGTTTTTCTCGATATAAAATCGTGCCACTGGTCGGCTTATAAAAACCGGTTAAACAGTTAAAAATGGTGGTTTTACCCGCCCCATTTGGGCCAATCAGTGAGACGATTTCCCTTTGATTAATAGTTAACTCAACATTATTGACGGCAAGTAACCCACCAAAACGCATTGTTAAGCCATTCACTTGTAACAAAGGCGTGGTTATATGGCTCATACGCCCTCCCCTTCAGGGACTTTTTTCACCTGCATTTGACGGCGTTTCATCGGTAATAGGCCTTGTGGTCGCCAGATCATCATCAGCACCATTAGCGCCCCTAATAGCAGCATACTGTATTGGTTAAGGTCACGCATCATTTCCCGTGATACAACTAAGATAATTGCGGCTAAAATAACGGAGGTTTGTGAACCCATTCCTCCTAAAACGACGATGGCTAACACAAATGCCGATTCCACAAAGGTAAAAGACTCTGGACTGATAAAACCTTGTCGTGCGGCAAATAACGTCCCTGCAAACCCTGCAAAGGCTGCACTGATAGTAAATGCGGTTAATTTTATTCGAGTTGGACTTAACCCTAATGAGCGGCAGGCAATTTCATCTTCGCGTAATGCTTCCCACGCACGACCTAATGGCATACGCAGTAACCGATTGATAACAAATAAGGTTAAAACCACTAATAGTAAAGCGACAAAATACAGGAAGATAATTCGGTCACCTGGGCTGTAATCTAAGCCGAAAAAGTTATGGAAGGTGTCCCAACCCTCTTTCGCGGTACGGCTAAATTCCAAGCCAAAAAACGTCGGTTTCGGTAATTGGCTGATCCCATTTGGCCCACCCGTGATTTCGGTATTATTCAGTAATAAAATACGAACAATCTCCCCAAAGCCAAGCGTCACTATGGCAAGATAGTCACCACGTAACCTTAGCACAGGGAACCCTAGTAAAAAGCCCGCTAACGCAGCGGTTAAACCTGCAATCGGTAAACTTTCCCAGAACCCAAAACCATAATAATGATTTAATAAACCAAAAGTATAAGCTCCGATGGCATAAAAACCGGCGTATCCAAGAACCAGTAATCCTGATAACCCGACAACCACATTTAGCCCTAAGCCTAGCATCACATAAATTAATGTTAGGGTGGCAATATCCACACTTCCGCGAGAAACAATAAACGGCCAAATAATTGCAGCAATAATAATTATAACCGCAAGAATTTTTTGCTTGGTTGTCGAACCATCAAAATCAGGAATAGCCCACGCCTTCTTAGGAACCCCTTGCCAAACTTTACTCAACGTTGGGCGAACCAATTGATAAACAAAGATCACCACAATGCCAGCAATGATCCAGTTCCAACGCACAGAATCCCCAACTGTCACGATCAGTTTTGTGCCATCGAGCGCAAGTTGCAAGCCCATCATAAACAGCGCCAGCACGAAGAAAGTCGAGGAAGCAACAACGGCATTAATCCAATTTTCTTTTCTCATACTTTTTCGACCTCCGGGCGTCCCAGAATGCCGGTTGGCATGATTAATAACACACCTATCAATAAACCAAATGATACAACATCTTTATATTCTGTACTTAAATATGCAGAGGTCATTGCTTCTGCAACGCCTAAGATTAACCCGCCTAACATAGCACCCGGAATACTCCCAATTCCCCCTAGAACTGCCGCGGTAAATGCTTTCATTCCTGCCATAAAGCCAATATATGGGTTAATCACACCATAAAATTGCCCCAGCAGTACACCAGCTACAGCAGCCATTGCCGCACCGATAACGAAGGTCAATGAAATAACTCGATCGGTATTAATACCTAATAAGCTGGCCATTTTAAGATCTTCCGCACAGGCTCGGCAGGCTCTTCCCATCTTTGAATAGCGAATAAATAGCGTCAAAGCTAACATCGCAAGCACGGTAACCACCCAGATGGTCAATTGCATCTTAGTCACCGTGGCTTCAAAACCATCGCTTTCACCTAGAACCCATTGCCCTGTGATCAAACTGGGTAGAGCTAAATCACGCGAACCTTGTGACAGGCTGACGTAGTTTTGTAGGAAAATAGACATCCCGATCGCAGAGATCAACGCAATCAAACGCTTAGAATGTCGAACTGGCCGATAAGCAACGCGTTCAATACTCCAACCATAGGCGCTAGAGACCACGATTGCCGCAATGAAGGCCGCAGCAACCAAGATCCAGCCGATATCGATCCCAAGCATCATTAGGCCTGCAATCACAATAAAAGAGACATAGCTACCTATCATGTACACTTCGCCGTGGGCAAAGTTAATCATCCCAATGATGCCATATACCATCGTATAGCCGATAGCTATCAATGCATAGGTACTGCCAAGGGTTAAACCATTCAGAAGTTGCTGAATAAAATAGAGAATTTGATCTGACATAAGACTATCCTTTCGAACTACTTGTCCTATATAGAGAGCAGAAGCCGGAAGCAAGTTACTCACTTCCGGTTCTTATTCACTATGCTGGAACACTGCTGAGTACTATTTTACAGAGGTGGATGTCCCATCTTTGTGCCACTCAAATACACCGAATTCAAACCCTTTCAGGTCACCGTTTGGCTGCCAGCTTAATGTTCCCATGACCGTTTCGACCGGGTTTGCTTTCAAGTCTTTCACTAAATCTTCAGGCTCGATACTGCCAGTACGCTCCATTGCCGTCGTTAAACCTTGGATAGCAGCATAAGTTGTCCAAACAAATGGCCCTGTTGGGTCTTCTTTCTTCGCTTTGATGGCATCAACAATCGGTTGGTTAGTCGCGACTTGGTCATAGCGTTTTGGTAAAGTTACCAGCATGCCTTCCGAAGCATCACCTGCAATATTCGATAATGAAGAGTTACCGACGCCTTCAGGCCCCATAAAGCGAATATTCAAGCCAGCTTGTTTAGCTTGGCGTAAGATTTGCCCCATTTCTGGGTAATATCCCCCAAAGTAAACAAAATCCACATTCTCTTTTTTCAATTTTGCGACTAAAGCAGAGAAGTCTTTGTCACCCGCTGTTACCCCTTCAAACATCACTTCTTTAACGCCGGCTTTATTGAGGCTTTCACGTACAGAGCGTGCTAAACCTTCCCCATATTGTTGTTTGTCGTGAACAACAGCAATACGGGTTGGTTTGATATCTTCCATAATAAATTTAGCGGCTGTTGGTCCTTGGTCTGAATCCAAACCTGTTGTACGCAACACCATCTGGTAACCACGCGTGGTTAAATCCGCATTGGTTGCTGCCGGGGTGATCATAATGACGCCTTCATCTTCATAAATATCGGATGCAGGCTGTGTTGAAGAGGAACATAAATGCCCAATAACATGGCGGATACCATCGTTAATGACTTTGTTTGCTACCGCAACCGCTTGTTTTGGGTCGCAAGCATCATCATATTCGACTGCCACTAATGTGTTTCCATTAATGCCACCTTTAGCATTAATATCTGCAATCGCTTGGCGCGCACCTGTAAATTCCATATCACCATATTGAGCCACAGGCCCCGACATCGCGCCAACAACCGCTATTTTAATTTCCTTTGCCCATCCCGCTGAACTGAATGCCATCGCAATACAGCCCGCTAATAATGCTTTATTCATATTCTTCATTTTATCGTCCCCGTCTTCATGGTTCTGAGTGTTTGTGTTTGATTTGTAGTAGATTATTATGGTTGACAGGTACAATGCCTGATATTTCAAAATACAGCGAATAAGGCTATATATTTCATAACATTAAACAAGATAATTATGCTAAATAGCAAATGGATATGGCAGGTTTTTACATTAGAAGCAGAATAAAAAACTGATGTGTTAAAGTAGGTTTTTTGTAAATACTAGTGTTATATTCGGGTTAAATTTAAATTAATCCGAGTGAAATTCGGAAAATTCAGTATCACCAAATTTTTCTCTCTAAAATCAAAAAATCGGTTGTAGATCACTCTGGCAGGATGAGTGACTGCAACTCTTACAGGGAAACAAACAAAATATCATGAGACTCACTATTATCCCGCTGGTCAATCCTACTGAGCAACAATATCTGGACTTACATAAAATCTGGCCTGACCAGAGCCCTTTTGAGCTAGCCAAAATGTGTAAAGCAGGTGAGCAATTTTATGCAGCTCGCTTTAATGACCGCCTTCTTGGCGCAGCAAAAATTACTGTGGATCATAACACCGCCACTTTGCAGGATTTTTGCGTACGAGAGGTCACTCGCCGACGAGGTGTAGGCTCATATTTATTAGAAGAAATTTGCCAAGCAATCCCTGATATTTCACTATGGAAATTTGACATTAGTGGGGTTGCCCTGCAAGAAAAAGAAGCAATGCAGCTCTTCTTGTCAGCAAATGGCTTTAATGCCACCGCACAACCTGATATATGGGAAAAACAGCATGAAGTTAAATAAAATTCACCATGTTGCTATTATCGCATCCAATTTTGACGTCAGTAAGGATTTTTATTGCCGTATTTTGGGCTTAAATTTACTTGAAGAACATTACCGTCCAGCAAATAATTCGTGGAAAGCAGACTTAGCTTTTGGTGAGCATTACCAAATTGAGTTATTCAGTTTTGTTAATCCTCCAGCGAGACTAAGTTACCCCGAAGCCACAGGGCTACGTCATTTAGCCTTCGGTGTCGATGATTTAGATAAATGGGTCGCTTATTTAACTGAACAAGGTGTGGCTTGTGAAGCAATACGGGTTGACCCCTACACGCAAAAGCGTTTTACATTTTTCACAGATCCAGATGGCTTACCACTAGAGTTATACAGTGATTAATTGAACAATCAAAAATGTAAAAATAGAAATGATTATCTGCATTTATCCACCTCTTAACAGGCAATAAATGCAGATAATTTTAGTGAGCAACGAATTGGCCAGTAATAAATTACATTTCGCTATCTTCGTCTTCTTCCATCGCCAAACGTAACTTCTTCATGGCGTTCTTTTCAAGCTGACGAACGCGTTCTGCAGAAACGCCGTATTTATCAGCAAGTTCTTGCAACGTTGTTTTGTTGTCATCGTCTAACCAACGAGCTCGGATGATATCCTGACTGCGCTCGTCCAAAGAGTCTAGTGCATCTGCTAAGCGATCAGTTGCATGGCTTTCCCAATTATCATCTTCAATTGAGCCGGCAAAGTCTGATGCTTTGTCTTGTAAGTATAAGACTGGGGCTACTGGACCACCAAAATCACTGCTGTCATCGTCATCTGACATATCAAATGCCATATCTTGTGCAGCCATACGTGATTCCATTTCACGCACATCTTTAGTACTTACCCCTAACTCTTGGGCAACCATATCGACTTCGTCCTGGTTAAACCAACCAAGACGTTTTTTATTCTTTCTTAAATTAAAGAATAACTTACGCTGCGATTTTGTCGTCGCGACTTTCACAATACGCCAGTTACGTAAAACGTATTCATGAATTTCAGCTTTGATCCAGTGAACCGCAAAGGAAACAAGGCGAACGCCAACTTCAGGATTGAAACGACGCACCGCTTTCATCAGGCCGATATTACCTTCCTGAATTAAATCAGCTTGCGGTAAACCATACCCTGCATAACTACGAGCAACATGAATAACAAAGCGCAAATGCGATAAGATCAGTTGCTTTGCAGCATCCAGATCACCATGGTAATGCAGCCGTTCAGCAAGTTCCTTTTCTTCCTCAGCGGTAAGCATCGGGTAAGAGTTAGCCGCCCGAACGTAGGCTTCAATACTCCCCTGTGGAACAAGAGCTAATGATTGCATGTCTTTGGTCATTCAGATCCTCAATAAAATAATAGAAAACAGATTAGTTTGTATTGATAACCGCATTGGTTAACCATGAGGCAAACACTTCTAGTCTACCAGTTTAACCGCGTTAAATAAATTATATACAAAATTTGTTAACAGTAGGTCAATGTAGGACAAAACAATTCAGACTAAGTTCATTTTTAACGCAAATTTGCAATGGAATCAAAGAGTCATGATATAATTAAATCATGACTCTTTAATAAAAATGACGAGAAAACAACTCGTTACTCAGGTGTAAAGTGTCGTAAATGTTGAAGTGTTGCCAACCATGCTGCTATCCAACCAACCATAGCGGATAACAATAGAATCAATAAAGACTCTTCCCATAACAACCCTTCAATCTGAAATTGTGTACCAAACACACTGGCTACTTTTGCAACACCGTCTGCTAACTGCCAAACAAGTAAAAAGGTCATAATCAAGGAAATAATGGCACCTAATGCGCCCAAGACAAGGCCACCATTTAAAAATGGCCTCATGATAAACCCATCGGTAGCACCAATTAACTTCATCACATTAATTGTATCACGGCGAGCAAAAATATTGAGCCGTACGCTATTTCCTATCACAAGGAACAGCGACACAATCATTAAAATCCCAATGACAGAAGCAACTTTCCCCACCAAACCTGTTAGTGCGGCTAACCGTGCAAACCAGCTATCATCCATGCGAACTTCTTCAATGCCATCGACTTGGCTAACCCTATCACGCAGTGTTGTTAATACATCAGAACCTTCAAAATCAATTTTAGGCGTAATTATAGCTACTGCAGGCAGTGGGTTCTCCTCTAGCATGTCGAGCGCAGTACTAAAACCAGACCAACTGCGAAACTCACTCATAGCTTGGTCACGTGAAAGATAATTCACATGGTCAACCCCATCAAGCGCTTGCAACTGCGTTACCACATTTTGCCCACCTTGTTCATCAAGAGACTTATCCAAATAAACAGTGAGTTGTGGTGTTGGGTACCATTGCTCCGCGGCTTGCGAAACATTTTTCCACACAATATAGCAAAGGCTCGGTAACGTGAGTGAAATAGCAATAACCATGATAGTCAAAAAGGTGGCTAAAGGCTGTCTAAGCATATCAGCGAGCGCATTCAACCACGAATAACGCCACTGCTCTTTCCAACCGCCTTTTAATGCTTTACTTTTCGATTGCTTGGCTCGTTCCGGCTTACTTTTTCGGACATTCTTAGCCATGTTGACCTCCAAGCATACGGCCTTCACTTAATGTAAGAACACGGTAGTTACGGCGCTCAATCAATGCAATATCATGGGTTGCCATTAAAACGGTCACCCCTACACGGTTGAACTCTTCGAATAAACGCATTATCCCTTCTGACAATTCACCATCAAGGTTACCTGTTGGTTCATCCGCTAATAACATCGTTGGCTTATTTACCACCGCTCGGGCAATACCGACACGCTGTTGCTCCCCACCAGATAACTGAATAGGAAAGTTTTTAGCTTTGTCCAATAACCCGACTTTATCTAATGCCGCAGAAACTCGGCGACGAATGTCTTCGGTACTGGCACCAGAAATGATTAGCGGCATTGCGACATTATCATATACCGTTCGATCAAAAAGCAGGTGGTGATCCTGAAAAATCATCCCGATCTGCCGACGCAGAAACGGGATCTCTCGATTTTTCAAGCGGCTGATATCATGACCATTGAATAAAATATGACCCGCACTTGGGCGTTCAATACCACAAATCAGTTTAAGTAATGTACTTTTACCTGCGCCTGAATGGCCTGTTAGAAATGCCATTTCTCCAGGTTGAAGATGAAAATCAACCCCTTGGAGTGCTTGGCGGCCACCGCGATAAGCTTTACTAACGTGTTCAAAGCGAATCATCGAAAATTATTCCTCTCGGGCAAATAGAGCCTCGATAAAGTCATCTGCTTTAAATGGACGTAAATCTTCAATACCCTCACCAATACCAATATAACGAATTGGAATACCAAATTGGTCGGCAATAGAGAAAATTACGCCACCTTTTGCTGTGCCATCGAGTTTAGTCAATGTGATACCTGTTAGACCGACCGCATCATCAAAAAGTTTTGCCTGACTTACCGCATTTTGTCCAGTACTTGCATCTAGCGTTAACATAATTTCATGGGGAGCATTTTCATCGAGTTTTTTCATTACCCGAACAATTTTTTTCAACTCTTCCATCAAGTGCGATTTATTTTGTAAACGTCCAGCGGTATCTGCAATTAAAACATCAACCCCTTTCGCTTGTGCTGATTGAATTGCATCAAAAATAACAGATGCAGGGTCTGCACCAGTATGTTGGGCTACCACAGGGATCTTATTACGCTCACCCCATACTTGAAGTTGCTCAACGGCTGCTGCACGGAAAGTGTCCCCCGCGGCTAACATGACGCTTTTTCCTTCCGACTGATATTGACGTGCTAATTTACCAATTGTAGTCGTTTTCCCGACCCCATTAACACCAACCATAAGAATAACATAGGTTTTTTTATCTTCAATCACGAGTGGTTTATCCACTTTCGCTAAAATATCAGACATTTCCTCACGCAATTTGCCATATAACGCTTCTGCATCCTTGAGTTCTTTACGGCTTGCATGTGCCGTTAAGTTATCAATGATTTTACGAGTGGTATCAACCCCGACATCGGCAATCAATAGCTGTTCTTCTAGCTCTTCAAATAAGTCATCATCAATTTTTTTACCTGAAAACAGCCCAAAAAAACCTGAACCTAAATTCTGGCGAGTTTTTAATAACCCTTTCTTTAGCCTAGCAAAGAAACCTTCTTTTTTAGGTTTTTCTTGCTCTGTTGGTGAATTATTTTTTTCTTCTTCTAAACGTAAGCGCTCAGCTTCAGCTTCTTCCTCTGCAATTCTCGCTTCTTCTGCTGCTTGGTGCTCACGTTCCGCTTGTTCTTCGGCTAAACGGGCTTCTTCGGCTGCTTGACGTTCGCGTTCGGCTTGTTCTTCCGCTAAACGTGCTGCTTCTGCTGCTTGGCGCTCGCATTCGGCCTGTTCTTCGGCTAAGCGTGCCGCTTCTGCTGCTTGGCGCTCGCGTTCAGCCTGTTCTTCGGCTAAGCGTGCCGCTTCTGCTGCTTGGCGTTCGAGTTCTGCTTGTTCTTCGGCTAAACGTGCCGCTTCTGCTGCTTGGCGTTCACGTTCCGCTTGTTCTTCGGCTAAACGTGCGACTTCTGCTGCTTGGCGCTCACGTTCCGCGTGTTCTTCGGCTGCTTGAATGACAGCTAACTCCGCCTGACGGCGTTGCTCTTCGGCCTCCTCTGCCGCTTGAATCGCAGCTAGCTCAAGTTGACGCTGACGTTCCATTTCTTCTTCAGCAAGACGCATTGCTTCCGCTTCTTGGCGTTCACGCTCAGCTTTTTCTTCCGCTAGTTTTTTCTCTTGGGCTTCCTGACGCGCTTGTTCCGCTTGCTCTTGGGCGGCTTGGAGTTCTGCTAGTTTCGCTTCCCGCTCACGTTCTGCTTGCTCTGTTGCTGCCTCAATCTCAGCTTGCTGTGCTTCATACTGTCGCTCCGCTTCGTCTTCAGCGGCTTTAATCGCGGCTTGCTCTGCTTGATGTTGGCGTTCTACTTCGGCTGTTGCGGCATCAACTGCAGCCTCATGGGTTGATTGGTTTTCGACGTCGTTAACTACATCATTCTGTTGAACTTCTTGTTGCTGGGTTTCTTCTTCATTTTTACGCCCAAACCCTAACCATGAAAAAAAACCTTTTTTCTTGTCTTTAGCCATTTGCCACTACACTCCTCGCGGTAAAAATATGGCACTCGATAATCAAATCGCAATAAAATTATATGCAGTCTACCATTTCATCGCTCAGCAACACATATCTGAAAGAAAAATCCTGCCAATTTAATCTGAATTTTCGTGTTAAAACTGTGAAAATGAAGCACTATAATTGAAATACGGCCAATCAGAGATAACAACACTGCAACTTATCGCCTGACAGGTATACAATAGTAACAATCAAATTTAAGTACATAAACCCGTTAAGCAACAATAAACATTATGGCAAAAAAACCACAATCTCCCTCTTTAGGGCAAATTCGTATTATCGGTGGGAAATGGCGCGGAAGAAAGCTGCCAGTTCGTGATAGTGAGGGCTTACGCCCAACCACAGACAGAATTAAAGAAACGTTATTTAACTGGTTGATGCCAATTATTCGGGATGCGCGTTGCTTAGATTGCTTCGCAGGCAGTGGTTCTCTGGGCTTTGAAGCACTTTCTCGTTTTGCAGAAACGGTCACCTTTATTGAGCTCGATAAACAAAACGCACAATTGCTGGCTGAAAATAAAACTCGCTTACAAGCCGATAACGCAACCATAGAGAATCACAATAGCCTAAATTTTTTAAGCCAAACCGGTACACCTTTTGATGTCGTTTTCATTGACCCACCATTTCGCAAAGGGCTGCTCAATGAAACCATTCAATTGTTAGAAAAAAACCAATGGTTAGCTGAAGAAAGCTGGATATACGTTGAGTCAGAAGCGGAGTCACCACTTACTGACATCCCAGCTAATTGGCAACTTCATCGCGAAAAAATAGCAGGGCAAGTCGCATATCGCCTTTTTATTCGAACTTCACTTTAGGGACAAAAACATGTTTATCAATATTGGACGCCTGCTCATGATTTGCGTTTGGGGCTTTATGGTCTTTAATCTCGTCCACCCATTCCCTAAACCATTGAAATATTTTATGGATATTGCAATGGTTTTTATGATTTTCATGCACGCACTACAAACTATTTTCCTAAAAGCAACGCTGCCAAAAGGAGAGAAAATCTCTGGTTTAGTTCAATTACGCATTTTCTTTTTTGGCGTATTCGAAATGCTAGCCATGCAGAAAAAAAATAAAGCCGATTTAGAAGAAGCAAAGAAAAAACAATCAGGTGAATAACTTATTCTACGCTGGCTCAAAACAAATAAACCGAGTACCTTGCATAATGAGCTTGCCTTCATGGCCAAGCTCAACGCCTTGATACTGTTCTTCCGTTACAATAGTTTTAATAATTTCGCCGCTTGATAGCGTTTTAAAGTGAATCTCATAGCGAAAAGTTTCAGGTGAAACAACATCCCGCTCTCGAGAACGCATGTTAGGATAAGGGTAGTCTTTTTTGCTATCAACCTTTACTAAGTAGCTTACAGGCAAAGCGTTATCATTAAGTTCATTTTGCTTGCGTTGGTCAAAAAAACGCTTAGTGGCGAGCACCGCAATGATCGCTAAAACGATAATCAGTAATATTGGCTTATTCATAATGTGTGCATTTTGCTTAAAAAGTCCGTCGTGATAGTTTATCTTATTTAACTAAACAGGACACGTTTCTAAGTTACCGGATCCCTGCCGTGTCATTCATTGAACATATAAGGATGTGTATATGATTAGTTGGCCATTCCTCGCTGTACTCTTTTCCGGTTGGTTATATGTCGATGCCGCCTATCGAGGACCCGGGTGGCAACGTTGGTTATTTCGCCCAATCACACTGCTACTTTTATTACTTTGGGGTTGGAGTTCCGACGACCTTAACCTGCAAAATTATCTTATTCTTGCGGGGCTGCTAGTTTCTCTCGTTGCAGATCTTTCTCGCATGCTTTCAAGTGAGCACTTACTAGCTTCCGTCGCGTTGATGTTCCTGAGTTATTTGATTTATACCATCAGCTTCGGAATGCAATTTAATTTCGGACTCTATCTACCTTGGCTTGCCGCACCTCTGATTGTCGCTGCCATTACTTTAGTTTTCATTTGGGGCAAGCTTGAAGGCCTACAAGCTATTGTTTTTGCATCATTAATAATGTGCATGATTATGGCATGGGTTGCTGGTGATCAATATTTTGGTCTCGGTCGTGAATACAATTTCTCAATCATGATTGGTGCATCACTGCTATTTCTTTCTAACTGTATTTGGCTAATTGCTCGATTCCGTATTCCCTTTAAAGCCTCAAAAGCCGTTGTTGCAGCACTATACTTCCTTGGGCAGTTTTTCATTGTGCGAGCGATTTACTTATAATCACACCTTTTAGTCATACCATGCCAATTGATAAAAAGTGCTATTTGAGAATTTTATCAATTGGCCGCCCTATTTTTGTTTGACTCTGGAGTAGACTCCAGAGTGTAAACTTATCCGCAATGATAGAACACATTGTTTGATAAGGGGGCGCTTATGCACTCACATTCCCATAAAGAAACACATAATCACACAAGTAGCTGCTGCTCTAGCAACAGTTGCTGTTCATCTACTGTAGCGGGCAATAGCCAAAAAGTTAGTGATGACTCACATACTCATGAACATGGCAGTGTGAAGAAACATCCTGACGACGATGAAGGCACTCACCGGCACAGTGGTGAATGTCATTCAACTCATGATCACGCCGCCAATGACCATTCTGGTCATGATCACAAACATGGCAATAGCTGCGGGTTAACTGCGGATATCAGCAATGAAGTTGAGCCTACCCAAGCGGCAGGCCAGCGCTTTAGCTGGATCATCCGTGGTATGGATTGCCCAAGCTGTGCAAACAAAATTGAAACTGCAGTTAGGCAAATAAGTGAAGTAAAACAAGCCAAAGTGTTATTTGCTACGGAAAAACTGGTGGTTGATGCTAACACCGATATTAGTGTAGCGGTTCGTTCTACCGTTGAAACTGCGGGTTATGAATTACTTGAAGTCGGTGGCAACAGTGCGGCAACTATCGCACCACCACAAAGCTTACTCAATGAAGCTAAGCCCGTTATTATATTAGCGATTTTAATGGCGATTAGTTGGGGAATTGAGTTTATCAATCCACAGTTGGGTAATATCGCCTTTATTTTAACCACTCTATTTGGGTTATACCCGATCGCACGTAAATCATTGCGCTTAATGCGAACGGGTTCCCCTTTTGCTATCGAAACTTTGATGTCCGTTGCCGCAATAGGCGCAATCTTTATTCAAGCAACAGAAGAAGCCGCGATGGTTATCTTACTGTTTATGTTAGGCGAAATGTTGGAATCCTATTCTGCCGGAAGGGCCCGACGAGGGGTTAGCGCCTTAATGGCACTGGTACCAGAAGACGCCATTTTAATCAAAGATGGGCAAAAAACAACGATTCCTGTTGCGCAATTACGACCAGGAGACATTATTGAGATTGCACCGGGTGGGCGTTTACCTACCGATGCGGTGTTAGTGTCAGGTTTTGCCAGCTTTGATGAAAGTGCGTTAACAGGTGAGTCCGTTCCTGTAGAGCGTAATGTCGGTGAAAAGGTGGCTGCAGGCTGCTTATCTGTTGATAGAGCCGTTCAAATGCAGGTGGTATCAGAGCAAGGTCAAAATGCGATTGACCGCATTTTACAGCTAATTGAGGAAGCGGAAGAACGCCGTGCGCCGATAGAACGTTTTATTGACAGCTTTAGCCGGGTTTATACCCCAATCATTATGCTTATTTCAGCACTAGTGATTATTATTCCACCAATATTCTTCAGTGCACCATGGGAGACTTGGATTTACCGAGGTTTAACACTGTTATTAATCGGTTGTCCTTGTGCATTAGTGATTTCAACCCCTGCGGCGATAACGTCTGCACTGGCAACAGCAACACGCCGAGGTGCATTAATTAAAGGCGGTGCGGCACTTGAACAACTGGGCACTATCACGACAATTGCTTTAGATAAAACAGGCACACTCACGGAAGGTAAACCTCATGTCACTGACCTTATTCCTGTAGAAGGCATGACCGAAAGTGAATTAGTCCAAATTACCGCCTCCGTTGAAGTGGGTTCACATCATCCTCTGGCAAAAGCGGTGGTGAATAAAGCAGAGGTGTTATCGTTAGGCATCGTTGAAGCACAAGATCGTAAAGCATTAGCTGGAAAAGGAGTTGAGGGTGTACTTGATGGTAAACGTATACTAGTGAGTGTGCCAAACCGCCTTGATATTCCACTCGATAGTGAATGGCAAAATAAGGTCGAAACATTAGAAGCTGAAGGGAAAACGGTTGTTGTCACACTCGAAAATGACCGCGTAATTGGTTTAACTGCACTGCAAGATACATTGCGCAGCGATGCAGTAGATACGATGAGCATGCTGAAAGCACTCAATGTGAATGCTGTAATGCTAACAGGCGATAACCCTCGTGCTGCAAGCGCTATCGCGGGCCAATTAGGCATGGAGTACCGCGCAGGGTTATTACCAGAAGATAAAGTGACAGCAGTTATGGCCCTTAATCGTAACCACAGCACAATGATGGTCGGTGATGGTATTAACGATGCTCCTGCAATGAAAGCGTCTAGTATCGGTGTTGCCATGGGTAGTGGTACTGATGTGGCATTAGAGACCGCCGATGCTGCATTAACCCATAACCGTTTGACTGGACTTGCAGAGATTATTGCATTATCTCGTGCGACTCGGAAAATTATTCGTGAAAATATAGCGATTGCCTTGGGGCTAAAAGCAATATTTCTGGTGACCAGTTTATTGGGAATTACAGGGCTTTGGGTCGCCGTACTTGCTGATTCAGGTGCAACAGCACTCGTCACTGCGAACGCTGTACGTTTACTACGAGTCAAGTTACCTCAAGTGAAAAAATAATTTATACCAATTGATTTAAACGCCACACTTAGTGGCGTTTTTATTTACAACCATTCCAATATTTTGTTGTATTACAATATGTTAAATACAACCTTAATTAGAGAATTAGGACTAACTTTTTCTCCATCAGTCTCAATCTTCGCTAAAATACGTTTTGTAAATAGATTATTTCGGCATGACGTTTAGCAGGTACTTGGCATGGTAACAAATCACAGTTCAACACCACATGATGCTGCATTTAAAGGGTTTATGTCTAAAATTGATAATGCACGTGATTTTTTTGATATCCATTTACCCGGCCATATTAAGCAATTATGTGATTTCAAAACATTAGCGATAACAAACTCTTCTTTCATTGATAACCAGCTACGCACTCGTCTTTCAGATGTTCTCTACACTGTCGAGACACAGCAAGGTGAAGGGTATATTTATATGTTAGTTGAGCACCAATCAACACCAGATAAACTAATGGGTTGGAGAATGATGCATTATGCATTCCTTGCCATGAACCAACATTTACAACAAGGTCATCGTGATCTACCGCTGGTTGTGCCTGTTTTATTTTATCATGGGAAGATAACGCCTTATCCATATGCTAAACCATGGACACACTGTTTCCCATGGCCAGAAATTGCATCAAACTTATATAGTCAGCCATTTCCGCTCGTTGATATTACTGTTATTGATGATAACGAACTCGTAAATCATCGCAAAGTTGCCGTCATGGAACTCGCAATGAAGCACAGAGACTTAAGAGATAACATAGAAAAAGTCACGCAGTTACTAGCTGAAGCGATGAATCAAAATTATCATCATAGTGATGACATCATCACTATTTTCAACTATTTATTTATTACTATGGATTCACCTCATTTTGAGACAGTGGTTAATCAACTTATATACCAATTAGAAAATAACCAAGAGGCTATTATGAACATCGCGCAACGATTAAAAAATCAAGGGTTACAAGAGGGAATTGATATTGGTGTAAATAGAGGCATTGATATTGGCGTAAATAGAGGCATTGATATTGGTGTAAATAGAGGCATTGATATTGGAGCAAACAAAAAACAACATGAAGTTGCACTTAAAGGTTTGCAACTTGGTACAAGTATTGAACTTATCTGCCAACTTACTGGGTTAAGCTATCAGGAAGTATTAAGCCTACAATAATATCCCTACCTCTTGGCAGGGATTAACATACAAAAAGAAATTAGCTAGTAACAACTAGCTCGATTTTTTACGCAACAAATAACGATATGGTGCGTTGTCAGCCTCTACTGCTAATAAATCATGCTCCATAAAGCGGCAAAAACCTGGGATATCACGTGTGGTTGCTGGGTCATCAGCAATAATTAACAACGTTTCACCATCGGCCATGTTACGAACCGTTTTACGCACTAACATCACAGGCTCAGGGCAACGCAGCCCTAGTGTATCAAGGGTTTTCGTTGGGTTAGCAAATAAATCAGACATTAAAAAACACTTCTAAAAGGGATCAATAGACTGATTATATAATAAAATATCCATTGATAAATGAACAGTTTTGCATTTGTTGCGCAACAAGAGTATGATGCGCTGCTCCCAAGTGTTGGGATGTATTTCATGGGTTCCCTCACCCCATTGTGACTAAAAAGGTACAATATGTTTGATTTTACTGCGCAGCAAAAAGCCACTGCGTTAATTTGGCTTTCGTTATTTCATATTTTAATCATTACTTCTAGTAACTACCTCGTGCAGTTGCCAATTAATATTTTTGGCTTCCATACCACTTGGGGTGCATTTACTTTTCCATTTATTTTCTTAGCTACTGATTTAACCGTTCGTATTTATGGCGCGCCGCTTGCACGCAGAATTATCACTGCAGTTATGCTGCCCGCATTACTGATTTCATACGTTATTTCAGCTTTATATTTCCAAGGTGAATGGCAAGGTTTTACCTCATTATCTGAATTTAACTTATTTGTAGCACGTATTGCCGCAGCGAGTTTTATGGCTTATGTACTGGGTCAAATATTAGATGTCAGTGTTTTCAATCGATTACGCCAAAATGCACGTTGGTATGTAGCACCTGCCTGTGCAATGTTCTTTGGTAACTTGATTGACACTATCGCCTTTTTCTTTATTGCTTTTTTCCGTAGTAGCGATTCATTTATGGCTGCAAATTGGGTAGAGATTGCTTTAGTTGACTATGTCTTTAAGCTACTTATTTGCATGCTATTTTTCTTGCCTGCTTATGGTGTGCTTTTGAACTTTATCTTGAAGTCTTTCTTTGCAAACTCAGATAAAAAACAGTTAGCCAATCAACACTAAAAACAAAAAAAGGAGATAGTTATATGCTATCTCCAAATAAGTTTAACTGAGCTAAAACAAAAAATAACAACCCTACAATTCGATAAGTAACAGATCACAAAGCTTTTGCTAGAAGTGAAATCGGGTGCTCACACTTCTTACTCGTCGACATCTCAATCTGCCACTTACAAGTTTCGCAGTCTGTAATCACCATATCCGCACCACTTTCTTCAATTTGACGGAACAGCCCTGCCCCTATTCCTTGAGAAACCTCATAGTTTTCTTTTTTGAAACCATAGGTTCCTGCGATACCACAACATTGTGAATCCAACACAATTAGCTCAACCCCTGGTACACGTTTAATTAACTCTAACGTATAGGAAGTCCACCCCATTTTTTCCATATGGCATGGTGTGTGATAAGCCACTTTTAAAGGCGTATGTTTCAGTTTGAGTTCACGCCCTTCTTCAAGTAAACGATAAATATAACGCGTTGCGAGCTCGATGTTATCCCTCATTGCAGAAGTATCAACATCAAGTACATGCGTATATTCATCACGGATGGTAAACGTACAGGTTGATGAAGTTGCAACAACAGGTACATGTTTTTCAAGGATAGTTTCTTGCAATGACTCTAAATTAACATTGGCTTGGCGCTTAGCCTGTTTCATAAAGCCATTGGCTATTAATGCCACACCACAACATTTTTCACGTTTAAGTAGCTGAACACCAATATTCATGCCGTTAAAGACTTTAATTAAGTCTTTACCTAATTGAGGGTGGTTATAATTCACATAACAGCCATGGAAGAACGCAACTTGCTCTTCAAATTTAGCTTGTTCAGCGGCTTGTTTTGCATACCAACGGCGGAAAGTCCCAAACGAATATTTAGGTAATTCACGGCGGTGGTCTATTTTCAATGCTTTATCAAGGATTTGACGTACAGGTTTTAACCCTGTAATAGTATTGACAACTGGTGCAAATGGCGTCGATAACGACCCCATTAAATCCGTATGGCTGAGAATAGCATCACGAATTTTAGGTTTCTGTTGGCTGTAAGTATTACGCGCACGAGCAATAATATCGCCAATCTTCACATCTGATGGACAAGCGACTTCGCAACGCTTGCAGTTAGTACAATATTTCAACGCTTCGTCATACAGCATCGGATCTTTTAAGCGTAAACGCTCACCGTCTGGCCCTGCTTGCTTAGGGCCAGGATACAGAGGATTAACCTTTGCAACAGGGCAATAAGTGGTACACACAGTGCATTTAATACAGCTTTCAAAGCTTGCATCTTGAATACTCATTGTGCCACCTCCACCTGCATAGTTTTATTCTTACTCAGTTCATTAATAATTTCATTAGCGGCATATAATGCGCTAATTATCGATACGCCCGCACCACAACCTTGAGTGAGAGGGTCAAAACCGCCTAAAACAGCGCCGGCTACATAAAGATTAGAAATGGCTTTCCCCTCTTTTTGTGCGCGTAGTTTTTCATCGGTTTTCACACCAAAAGCCATATAGGGCTGGGAAGCGAAAAACTCTTTGTTAGTCCATTTTGCACGTTCTGAAATTTCACACAGGTCCAATTGCATCAAAGGCTCATAGACACGGTCAAACTCTGCCACCAAACCATTATTAAAAAAGCTTCCCGTCGCCAGAACAAAATGCTTAGCTTTTAAAGAGATATCGCCATGATTACGAGTCTGGACAGATTCAATTCGGCCATCAACACAATTCACAGCGGTAACTTTATCACCAGGCATCACAATTCCACCTTGGCGACGGAACTGACGCAGTAACATTTCATGCAAACGAATCCCCAATAGCGAAGGAGGAAGAGTCGGTAGTAAAAATAATGGCTTACCTAAGCTCATTTGTAATTCATGTAAAGGTTCATCGCTATCGAGTCCGATACAGGCTGGCATAAAAATCGCCTCTGCATCTGTGACCAACGGAGAAATTTCAGCAACCATTTGTGCCATATTTTCTGGTCTATCAAGCCAACGAGCAACATTAACCGCTCTAAACTCACTCGGGTTTTCTCTTAATCGGTCTAATAATGGTAAATGCACATAATGCGATGTTGCTTGTAACCCCTCACGTTGTAGCTCATCAGCCACCATCTGAGGTTGAAAATCCAAGAAACCTTCGATACCAACCACAGCAATCTTGCTAACATCCATTTTATGGTGCAAACCGACAGTCGGAACAGACTCAGGACTAAGCCAAGTCATCCGTTTATGGCCCAGAGGTGTAATACGATAATGGTTTTCTTCACAAGAGCCTTTTAAATGAACTCCTGCTTGCTGCAATATTGACTGAGCCATATGCACTAGCTCAGTAACTTGCGTCTTTCCGATTAAACTATAAGGGTGTGCTGGCGCCTGTTCCTTTAGCGCATCAAGCATTTCTAGTGGTTTTTCAGCCACTTGTCCATTTGGTAAATGGGTTAATAAATCCAAGGAGCCTGATGAAAAATGTAATGCATTTTGCCCTGCACTAACAATTGCACAAGATAGACCAGACTGGGTCAAACGGATACCGCTCATTAATCCAGCTAAACCGCCGCCCATTACCACTACATCATATTTCATTGTCCGCCTCCTTCTGTGCATCCTTGCCAAGTGTCGCTTCATTCATGCCACATAACCCGTGATATACCCAGCTGGTAAATTCACTTTCACGCAATGCGTCACCCCAAGCAATTGGACGTACACCTTTCCAACGTTCATTAAGGAAGTGACTCAGTTGTTGCTCTGTTTCATGAGGCGTTGTGACATTAAAACGATTGAGTAACCCCGCAGCACGGCAAGCACATAATTCACCTTGGCAAGTTCCCATCCCCACACGAGTACGACGCCTTAAATCAAGTAAATTATTCACCGTTAATGAATTAACGGCATAGCGTACTTCACCAGCAGTAACGGCTTCACACTCACAAACTAAACTTTTATCGAGCCTATCCGTACTGAGAATTGCAGAAGCCCTGTCACCATGACGGTAAACCGCTGAGCCACGAATAGGGGCTGGTATAGAAACAACATTGCGTAAGGCTTCTTCTGCACTATGTTGCGAGCCCGGTAGTGGCGCTTCTGCTGTTGTACACTTGGCACTGTGGCCTAATTTTTCACAAACTTTATCAGTAGCCCACTCAGCCATCAGACGATATGTCATTAACTTACCACCAGTGATAGTGATAAACCCTTCTAAGCCATCGCGTTTAGCATGGTCTAACAGCACAATACCGCGGCTGACATTACGCCCTGATGGGTCATCATCACTGGCAACTAATGGCCGAACACCTGCATATGCACGTAAAATACGTGTTGTTGCAAGTGCTGGCGATAGCATTGAACCTTCACGAATAAGAATATCCACCTCTTCAGGGGTGACATACATATTATCAATTTGGTCATATTCAATATGAGTCGATGTGGTCCCAATCAGGGAAATCGTATCGCCGGGAACTAAAATATCGGCATCTGCAGGTTTGCGGCAACGGTTTATCACCATGTTGTTCAAGCGATGGCCTAAAATTAATAGCGCCCCTTTCGCAGGGAACATTTTAATTTTTAATTCGCCATACTCTGCGATTTTTTGCCCCCAGATCCCGCCTGCATTGACGACAATTTCCGCGTAAATATCATATTGCTTCTTGGCGTGGTGATCATAAACCGTCACGCCACGTACGGTGTCGCCATCACGAATCAAACCAATAACTTCATGATAAGTTAACACTTTCGCGCCATGCTCTCTGGCATCTAACATATTTGCCGCAGTCAAACGGAATGGGTCAACCGTGCCATCAGGAACACGAACCGCACCTATTAGATGTGGGTTAACAGAAGGTTCAAGGCGAATAGCCTCTTTGGGGTCAATTGCAGTCGCATCAATACCCGCAGCTTGGCAAGCCGTAATGAATTGTTGCTGATACTCTAAGCTGTCTTCAGGTAAAGTAATAAACAAACCATCAGTTCGCTCTATACAGTGATGCGCGATACGTTTTAAAATCTTGTTCTCTTCTATACATTCTCTGGCGGATTCACCATCTGTGACTGCATAACGCGCGCCACTATGAAGTAACCCATGGTTACGCCCTGTCGCGCCAGTCGCAATATCATGCCTTTCGAGTAAAACAGTTCTTAGACCTCGGCGAGCGCAGTCACGAGCGACTCCTGCACCTGTTGCGCCACCACCAATAATGATGACATCCGTCTCAGTCACAGATGAGCCATTCATGTCGCATTCCTCACATTAATAAACATTTCTATAATCGATAAGTATAGATTCTATTTTTATAATCTATTATTAAATATAGCCCAGAAACGCGATCAATGTTTGATAGGGAACAAAAACGAAAGCAATTGATGCATATTCAGTGTTCAAAAGAACAAAATCGTGATGAGAATCACAAAATAATTAACATTTCTAGTTCCATTCTATTCACAAATGTCATTTACTATGCAACTTCATAAACAAAATCAATAATTGTGCGTTGGATTACAGATAAATTGTTTTTTAACGACTACAATTTAGAGCAATTAAGAAAATAAAGACTCTTAAATTACTCGATTACTTTCGTTTTTGTTACTTCACCAATAATAAACACTCAATATTTCTCTGAAATAGAGAAATGGAAGTGTAAATAAAAATTAGCATGCCATCGGAGGCGTATATGTTAAGCATTTTTAAACCAGCACCTCATATAGAGAGGCTGCCAGCGGATAAGATAGATCCTGTCTATCGTAAGCTTCGCTGGCAGATCTTCATGGGTATTTTCTTTGGTTACGCAGCGTATTATCTAGTCCGAAAGAACTTTGCGTTAGCGATGCCATATCTTGTTGAACAAGGTTTCTCTAAAGGTGACCTTGGTTTTGCATTATCAGGGATCTCAATTGCTTACGGATTTTCTAAATTTATCATGGGGTCGTTTTCCGACCGTGCAAACCCGCGTTATTTCTTACCAGCAGGTTTGATTCTCGCCTCCGCAGTGATGTTAATTATGGGCTTCGTACCATGGGCAACATCAAGCATCATGGTAATGTTCGTATTACTGTTCCTTTGTGGTTGGTTCCAAGGTATGGGTTGGCCTCCTTGTGGGCGTACCATGGTTCACTGGTGGTCACAAAAAGAACGTGGCGGTATCGTTTCGGTTTGGAACTGTGCACACAACGTCGGTGGTGGTATCCCTCCATTACTGTTCATGTTAGGTATGGCATGGTTTAACGACTGGAAAGCTGCGCTGTATATGCCTGCATTGGCTGCTATCCTTGTTGCAATCATTGCATTTGCGTTAATGCGCGACACCCCGCAATCTTGTGGTCTTCCTCCAATTGAAGAGTACAAAAACGACTATCCAACTGACTATAAAGCATCAGATGAGCAAGAGTTAACTGCAAAAGAAATCTTCATGAAGTATGTTTTCCCTAACAAACTATTATGGATGATTGCGATTGCGAACGTGTTCGTTTACTTACTGCGTTATGGTGTTTTGGACTGGTCTCCAACTTACCTGCGTGAAGTTAAACACTTCGCAATGGACAAATCTTCATGGGCTTACTTCTTATATGAATACGCAGGTATCCCAGGTACGTTACTGTGTGGTTGGATGTCGGATAAAGTCTTCCGTGGTAACCGTGGAGCCACTGGTGTGTTCTTCATGGTTCTGGTAACCATTGCAACTATCGTGTTCTGGATGAACCCAGCTGGTAACCCAAATGTTGATATGGCATGTATGTTGATCATCGGTTTCCTAATCTATGGTCCTGTTATGTTGATTGGTTTGCACGCCCTTGAACTTGCACCGAAAAAAGCAGCAGGTACAGCCGCAGGATTCACAGGCTTGTTCGGCTACCTCGGTGGTTCTGTAGCAGCAAGTGCTATCGTTGGTTATACCGTAGACTACTTCGGTTGGGACGGTGGCTTCGCAGTCATGATCGGTGGTTCAGCACTGGCCGTTGTTCTACTGTTTATCGTGATGTTGAGCGAAAGCAAACATAAACGCGAATTAGCAAACTCACAATAAACATTCATCAAATGTTCATTGTTAATCGCTAGACTCGTGGGCTATATCAAAAAATGATGTAGCCCATTTTTTTACCCAAATAAAGTGCCAAGGAGATATAATCATGAGCTTTCCATTAAAAACATTGGTGGCTAGTATGGTTTTAGTGATGTCAGTGTCTGCTGTAGCTCAAGCTTCAAGTAAAGTTGTCATTGCACATCGTGGTGCAAGTGGTTACTTACCGGAACATACCCTACCTGCAAAAGCAATGGCTTACGCACAAGGTGCTGATTTTCTTGAGCAAGATTTAGTTATGACGAAAGATAACGAGCTCGTGGTCTTACATGACCATTATCTCGATCGCGTGACAGATGTTGCTGAACGTTTCCCTGACCGCGCTCGTAAAGATGGCCGTTACTATGCGATTGACTTTACCCTTGATGAAATCAAATCACTCAATTTTACAGAAGGATTTGATATTGTTGATGGTAAAAAAGTGCAAAGCTATCCGAACCGCTTCCCAATGGGCAAATCAGACTTCCGCGTTCATACTTTCCAAGAAGAGATTGAATTTGTTCAGGGATTAAACAAGTCAACGGGTAAGAATATTGGTATCTACCCAGAAATTAAAGCCCCTTGGTTCCACTTACAAGAAGGCAAAGATATCACCAAAAAAACACTCGAAGTCCTTAAAGAGTATGGCTATACCACCAAGGATTCCAACGTTTATCTACAGTCATTTGACCCTAATGACCTAAAACGTATCAAAAATACCTTGATGCCAGAAATGGGAATGGATCTTAAATTAATTCAATTGATTGCTTACACCGATTGGAATGAAACTCAAGAGCAAAAACCTGACGGAACTTGGGTTAATTACAATTATGATTGGATGATGAAACCCGGCGCCATGAAAGAAATTGCGACCTATGCAGATGGTATTGGCCCTGACTATCATATGCTAATTAGTGAAGAATCCACGCCAACTAATATCAAAGTGAATGGCATGGTTAAAGAAGCTCATGATAACAAAATGGCAGTTCATCCGTTCACTATCCGTGTTGATAAGCTGCCAAAATACGCCAAAGATGGGCAACAGCTTTATGATATTATTTATAACCAAGCCGATGTCGATGGCGCCTTCACAGACTTCCCTGACTTAGGGGTTAAGTTCTTAGAACAGCAGAAGCAAAAATAGTTTTCTGAACCAAAAACAAGAATGCAGCCATTTCATTTGGCTGCGTTCTCTTCAAGTTAACCGTCTTAGTTAAGCAATAGTGACAGGGAATGCGATCACATCACTGATTTTGTCTGCATTTAATGCAATCATTATCAGCCTATCAACCCCAACTGCTACACCAGAACAATCGGGTAAACCATGCTCTAAAGCCGCCAATAAGTGCTCATCAATAGGCGCAGTAGGGAGCCCCATTGCCGCACGCTTACGGTTGTCTTGTTCAAATCGCTGGCGTTGTTCGCTTGCATCGGTGAGTTCATGGAAACCATTCGCCAGTTCCATCCCTTTATAATACACCTCAAAACGCTCAGCTACGCGGTGGTCTTCCGTGCTAATCACCGCAAGAGAAGCTTGAGTCGCAGGGAAATGATACACGACTGCAGGCTTTTCTTTACCAATATGAGGCTCAACGCCCATGGTAAATAGCAGTTGAAGTAAGGTATCTTTATCTTCTTCCTGATCCGCGATATTGCTCAAATCTAAACGGGCTGCAACCTCACGTAATTCGCTTTTTTCAGCGGACAGCGGGTCAATATCCAAATAACGTAAAAACGCTTGTTGGTAAGAAAGTAGCTCTGCACTCTCACATTCTAAAACTTGTTGCAGTAAATCATCCACTTCATTAATCAAACGATACATATCAAAATGCGGACGATACCACTCTAACATGGTAAATTCAGGGTTATGATGTCGCCCTGCTTCTTCATTTCTAAAACTACGACATAACTGATAGATAGGGCCACTACCTGCCGCTAATAAGCGTTTCATGTGGTATTCAGGGCTAGTCATTAAATATAAATTAATGCCTTGTGCCGCACCAGGACCCACAAAACGCGTTTCAAATGGAACAAGATGAATGTCAGTGACTGTTGCCTGACTCATTGCGGGGGTTTCGACTTCAAGTACACAGCGATCAGTAAAAAAACGTCTGACTTCCGCAATTATTTTTGCGCGCTGTAACAGGTTAGCGATGGGGGCGGTTGGCTGCCAATTCGCTATATCACTCATTAAGATAACTCCAAAATAAACTTAGTCGTGCAGTGTACCCACCTCACTTGCAACACACAATGCATTTACACTGATAATGCACATTTATCTGGGCGTAAGTACTTGTAACTGTCGGCATGATGAGTAAGTAGAGATAACCAGATTATCTCTTGCTTTATACGATTAGGCAAAGCCTTTACTTTGAGCTATACATCGAGTTAATGAGGAAAGATAAAGAAAATAGTCAGAAACATGATTATTTCTTATGTTATGTGACATAACTGTTACTAAAAAAGCGAAACGATTCGCTTTCTCAATCTATTTTAAAATTTTCTCTTCGAAATTGAACTTCTTCTAAAAATAAATAGTGAGACTCCTCGCAAATTAGCATTCAATATGAATGAAACTCTTCAGCTATAATAATAGTATTATTCACTTATTATTGGTAAAACCTGACTAATTTCCTTGGTTTTATACACTAAAATTTTATGTAAATTTAATGATAATTATTTGAAATTTCTTTTTATTCGATGTTAACAGCCTAGAAAATCGAGCAATGTAAAAACAATTTATAAAAAGAAGATCTACCTCACACTTTATCGCTAAATTTGGCCAAAACCCCCCTCTATATCAAATTTATCTTGAGTACTATTCGCTATAATTCACAGCATGATAAGTCATTATTAGCTATTATATTATTTACTATTAAAAAACAGATATTTCGTAGTTTAGCTTTAAGTTGAACTGAAAATGACGTAGCTAATTATCAAAAGTATTTAAAAGAATTTATCAATTTTACACTTGAACAATGGAGAAGCGCAGTGCAAACCTTCAATGCCGATTTAGCGATTATCGGGGCCGGGGGCGCAGGCTTACGTGCAGCAATTGCTGCCGCTGAAGCAAATCCCAATATCAAGATTGCTCTGGTCTCAAAAGTATACCCAATGCGTAGTCACACTGTGGCCGCAGAGGGGGGATCAGCAGCAGTTACTCAGGCTCATGACTCCTATGACTATCATTTTAATGATACTGTAGCTGGTGGGGACTGGCTGTGTGAGCAAGATGTTGTCGACTATTTTGTCGAACACTGCCCAACAGAAATGACCCAACTAGAGCTATGGGGCTGCCCGTGGAGCCGTAAACCAGATGGTTCAGTTAACGTTCGCCGTTTCGGTGGAATGAAAATTGAGCGTACGTGGTTTGCTGCTGATAAAACTGGCTTCCACATGCTCCATACCCTGTTCCAAACTTCATTAAAATATCCACAAATTCAACGTTTTGACGAACATTTTGTTCTCGATATCATTGTTGATGAAGGCCAAGTCCGTGGTCTTGTCGCGTTAAATATGATGGAAGGAACAAAAGTCCAGATCCGTGCTAATGCCATCGTGATGGCAACTGGCGGTGCTGGACGCGTTTATCGCTACAATACCAATGGCGGTATTGTAACCGGTGATGGTATGGGTATCGCATTCCGCCATGGCGTGCCGCTGCGTGATATGGAATTTGTTCAATATCACCCAACTGGGTTACCGGGTTCTGGTATCTTAATGACCGAAGGTTGTCGTGGTGAGGGGGGGATCCTTGTCAATAAAGACGGCTATCGCTATCTGCAAGACTACGGAATGGGGCCTGAAACTCCACTGGGTAAACCTGAAAATAAATATATGGAACTGGGTCCACGTGACAAAGTTTCCCAAGCGTTCTGGCACGAATGGCGTGCAGGTCGCACCATCAGTACCCACCGCGGTGATGTTGTTTACTTAGATCTTCGCCACCTTGGCGCAGAAAAACTGCATGAGCGTTTACCATTTATTTGTGAATTGGCGAAAGCCTACGTGGGTGTTGACCCAGTAACAGACCCAATTCCTGTTCGCCCAACCGCTCACTACACCATGGGTGGTATCGAAACGGATCAACGCACAGAAACACGCATCAAAGGCCTATTTGCTGTCGGTGAGTGTTCTTCTGTTGGCTTGCACGGTGCAAATCGTTTAGGTTCTAACTCATTAGCTGAATTAGTCGTATTTGGTCGTCTGGCAGGTGAAGAAGCCGCTCGCCATGCTGCTGAAGCAACACCAGCCAATGCAAATGCTATCGAAGCCCGTACTCGTGATATCGAAGCTGACCTCAGCAAGCTCATGAACCAAAAAGGGAAAGAGAGCTGGTCGAAAATCCGCGACGAAATGGGTATTTCAATGGAAGAAGGCTGCGGTATCTACCGTACCCCTGAATTAATGCAAAAAACCGTTGATAAAATTGCTGAGCTGAAAGAACGCTTCAAACATGTCGAAATTACCGACCATAGCAGCGTATTTAATACTGACCTACTGTACACCATTGAATTAGGCTTTGGCCTTGATGTGGCGGAATGTATGGCTCACTCTGCAATCAACCGTAAAGAATCACGTGGTGCACACCAACGTCTCGATGAAGGCTGTACTGAGCGTGATGATGTTAATTTCCTTAAACATACTTTGGCATTCTATAACCCAGAGGGCTCCCCTCGTTTAGAATACAGTGACGTGAAAATCACGAAATCTCAGCCAGCTAAACGTGTTTACGGTGCCGAAGCTGAAGCTCAAGATAAGGCGAAGAAGGAGCAAGCTAATGGATGATATGAAACACCTAAAAATGGAGATCATGCGTTACAATCCGGAAACGGATAGTGAGCCCCATTTGGTGACGTATGATGTCCCTTACGACGAGCAAACTTCTTTGTTAGATGCGTTAGGCTATATCAAAGATAATCTCGCTCCAGACCTGTCTTACCGCTGGTCCTGTCGTATGGCGATTTGTGGTTCTTGTGGCATGATGGTGGACAAAGTGCCTAAACTGGCTTGTAAAACATTCCTGCGTGAATACCCGCAAGGCATGAAAGTTGAGCCATTAGGTAACTTCCCAATCGAGCGCGACCTTGTTGTTGATATGACTCACTTTATTGAGCGTTTAGAGGCGATCAAACCGTACATTATCGGTAATGACCGTAAACCTTCTGAAGGCCCAAATAAGCAAACGCCTGCCCAGATGGCGAAATACCATCAATTCTCAGGCTGTATCAACTGTGGTCTGTGCTATGCAGCTTGCCCACAATTTGGACTGAACCCAGAGTTCATCGGTCCAGCCGCGATTACATTGGCAGAGCGCTACAATTTAGATAACCGAGACCATGGTGCGAAAGAACGCATGACCTTGTTAAACGGTGACAATGGTGTCTGGAGTTGTACGTTTGTAGGCTACTGCTCTGAAGTCTGTCCTAAGCATGTCGACCCTGCGGGTGCGATCCAACAAGGTAAAGTAGCCAGTGCGCAAGACTTTGTTATCGCCATGCTGAAGCCACGATAAGGAGAATTGAAGTCATGACAACAAAACGTAAACCCTATGTAAGGGAAATGAAGGGCGATTGGTGGCAAAAGCTAGGTTTTTACCGCTTTTATATCATGCGTGAAAGTACTTCAGTCCTTCAAGTCTGGTTTAGTATCTTAGTCCTATATGGGGTATTTGCACTCAAGAGTGGCCCTGAATCATGGGCTGGCTTTGTTGGGTTCTTAAGTAACCCAATCATTCTTATCATTAACATTATTACTTTGGCAGCAACATTATTACACACCACCACGTGGTTCAATCTTGCACCAAAAGCCGTCAGTATTATTGTGAAAGATAAGAAAATGTCTGATGAGCCTATCGTTAAAGGCTTCTGGGCTCTCACGATTGTTGTTACGGCAGCAATCTTAGCTATCGCATTATTATTTTAATCTAAGGAGAATCTGATGAATCTAACGCCTAAACGTTCCGATGAGCCGATTTTCTGGGGATTATTTGGTGCCGGAGGTATGTGGAGCGCCGTCATTGGCCCTGCAATCATCATTCTGTTAGGGATTTTAATTCCTCTCGGCGTTGCACCAGAAATGCTTAGCTATGAGCGTATTATGGCATTTAGCCAAAGCTTTATCGGCCGCGTATTCTTATTACTGATGATTATTTTGCCAGTTTGGTGTGGTATGCACCGTATCCACCATACGCTGCACGACTTTAAAATCCATGTCCCTGCGACAAAATGGGTTTTCTATGGCGGCTCAGCAATCATTAGTGTTATTGCAATTATTGGTGTATTCACACTGTAATTGCAAAATAAAATAAATCTAAATACCCCATTGTCATTGGCACTGGCACTGGGGTATTTTTTTATCGAGCAAAACCATTTTATATGACGAATAAATATATCTAATCATTAAATAAAACAAAAATAACTGTTTTTATTACTCTATTTGGCACATTTAAAACAGTTTAAAGGTGAATATTCGACATACAAAACACATTCAGATTAACCTGAGACTTCACTGATATTGCTCTTGTTATGATTATCTTCGATTAATAATAAATTATTTCATAAATATCAACATATTAAATTAATTTTTATTGATATTTTTCATGGTAAGAGAAAATTAAAATGAAACTTAAAACCTTTATTTTTTCACTCGTTATGTCTAGCGCTTTTATATTACCCTCTCAAGCAGATTCATTTACGGTTAAGGAAGAACAAGCTAAATTACAAGGGATTTTAGTCAGTTTAACCAATGCCACTGGGGTTATTGGTCCATTATTATTTAGTTTTATTTTTGGTCAAACACTCGCAACATGGGATGGCTGGGTATGGCTGATTGGTGCGATGATGTATGTTTTATTGATCGCATTTATTTTATCTTTTCATAGAAGTAGCAGCCAGATAGTTAAAATAACGAAACTGCCGGAGAGCTAAGTTTTAGCATGTCAATATCAAGTGCTATGATGGCCTTATCAGATTTGCTTTTGGAACATGACGTTAAGAGATATTTCGATGACAATACAACCTAAAAAGCCGAGAACGAAACCTGCAAAAGAAAGGCTAGATAACCTGATAAACGCATCATCTGAACTTAAATCATGGTATGAAAATAGCGTCAAATACTATGTCGAAAAGCAAAATATTTATATAGTTAATAAGGTAACTATCTGATTTTTCGTTACTGTAACCCTATGATGTATTGATATTTAACCCCCCTTAAGGGGGATTAAATCATGACTAACACTAAACAGGATTTGGTTTTGGCAACCAAGTAGATATAAAGTAGAAAAGCCCACAAACCGCAACAAATAGCCCAACATAACCTAAGTTAAAGTGACCTAAATAACCGACGACTAAAGGCGTTATCCCCCCGATAGAGGCAGAGGCGCCATTGTACCCTACGCCTAGTATTGTTGCTTGCCCATTAGACTTATCCATCAGTACGGCCGATAAATTACACAATATCATCGCTGAATATGCGGACATAACGACTTGAGCGAAAAAGACTAGAAGTAAATTATCTAGCTGCAATGAAAAATAGAGTGGTACTGAAAGCAATACCATCCCAATGACTCCCATATTAAAAACAGATTTAACTGAGCTATATTTATCGGTTAACCAACCACATATCAGCATAAAAATTAACAATAGACCGGACGAAAATATTTCATAAAAACTCTTTATCTCGTCTATCATTAATTTTTCAATAATTAATGAAGTTGATAAATTTTGAGAGTAGAAAGTGACAGTACCAGGAATGGTAAATAAGAAAACCCAAAATACATGGAGCCAACTGAATATTGGTTTTTCATCTAATTCACTTTTATAATCCGGTAATTTTGCTCTAAACCAAAAACTAATTAAAATATTAATTAAACCAATTAATAGTGGGAGCCTCCAGCCAATTGACTGCATCGCTTCTTCAGAAAATGTGTTCTTTAACATGAAAACGACAGCTAATGATGCGATTACTCCACATAAAGAACTACCAACAATAATTGATGAAACTCTAGATTGAATATTCCCATCTAAATCCTTAAATAAATAAGTGATTAAAGAAGGAAATTCCCCAGCAAAACTAAAAGAAAGTGCTAATTGTAAAATTAATATTACTAATGGCGTATAGTTCCCTAATAATTCAATGGGTAACAGTGCCATCATTAATGTTGCCGTACCGGTTATCATACTTGTTAATACTAGAGCTGATTTTTCCCCTACCGTATCAGCATATCGGCCTATAACATACCCACCTAGTGGGCGGATTAAAAAACGTAATGCAAAAATCCCCCATACCATTTCCGTTGCTTGTGTATAACCTAAATTAGTTAATTCCGTACTTAAATAAGTGGATATAGCCGCAAACACAGCAATATCATAATACTTTAAAGCATTACCTGCGACGGCGCCAAACATGAATCTCCATTTCATTATTTATCCCTTTTCTATTAATCAATTTCCTTGTAGAAAAATATTCTCATATTTAAGGGTAACTCACCAAAGATTCCAAACACGCAAGAGTAATGCCATTTTCTTTTAAAGCCTGAAATAAACCACTAGGTGAAGTATAAGAGCAACCTAGTTTTTCTTTAATGCGTAGAATACGTTTATTTTCTGTCGCTTCCGAACAACCTTGAATATAACTAATTTCCTTTACTCGGCAATGTGATAATAATAAACGAATAGTTATCATTTCTTTACGGGTAAAACGAATGTTACCAAAACGCATATAATGATGAAAATCTAAAATATCTCGGTTATTATCTTCAATTTGTTGAGATAAGCTTATGTCCGCCCTAAGTGGTAAAATAATATTTTCATTATCTTTCCAGACATGCTGGGAGTAATCAGAAATAACAGCTCTTAATTTATAGAGCTCTAATAACTCATTAGATGAGAATTTCTTTCTTGAATTTATTGATGTAATTTCATATACACCGCCATATTGAGTACAAAAATCCACTTTCATTTCTTTCTTATCTGTTTTAGATAATGTTTTTTGAAATTCGGCAGAGTAATTATTCCAATATTGAATACCAGGGATTAATCGCTCCTTTACTTTCTTATCTAAATCATCATCCCAAACCATAAGAACCCAATTATAATTACTAGAAATAGTCCTTACAGAATGATTAATCAAATCTACTCTACTATAAGTAACATCTATATCATTCCAATCGAAATACTTCAAAAACTTATCACCAAAACCAGAACAAGAAAGTTCTAGGTGTTTATTTTCTATATTCATATGTCACCCTTACATTTAAATAGTTAATAACCTTTGTTTTTTACTCAATAACAATGAAACAAATAGAGTTAACGAACTCAACGAAACAAAAACACCAACCAAGGAAACATCAATGATGACTAAATAGTTGATAATTAAAGGCGTTAACCCGCCTATAATCGTCGATGCAAGATTGTATCCCATACTTAAAGTCGTAACTTGTCCATTGGCTGGTTTTGCCATGGCATAATTCCAATTACATAAAACCATTGCTGAAATAATAATAATTGACGATTGGGAGATAAGTACTAATGATAAAACCTTAGTCGACATTAGGTAATAAATAGGAATTGATAGTATGGCAGCAAGCTTTACCCCTAAGTTAAAAACCCGTTCAGCGTAACTGTATTTATCTGTTAACCAGCCAACTATTGCCATTAAAATCAATAATAAAGTTGATGATATCATTGAATATATACTTTTAAATTCTTCTAGCTCTAACTCCTTAAGTAAAAAAGAAGATGAAAAATTTAAGGTATAAAAAATAACCGAACCAGGAATAACAACCAGTAAAATATTAAATGCCTTAAGCCAATCTATTTTTTGGCACCCATCATACTCAATGGGTTGGTCTGGTAAGCGATAGCGAAACCAAAAACAAATCAGTATATTACCTAGACCTAATAGTAGTGGTATCCTCCACCCCACCCTTTGCATGGTTTCAGGGTCTAATATATTTTCGAGAATTAACACGATTCCTAACGAGCCAATAACACCAACAACCGCACTTCCGGTTAACAACGCCGAAATTCTACCTCGTTCTTGGGGCTTAGAGTCTTTATATAAATAGGTAGACAGTGATGGGCTTTCACCCGCAAAACTAAAAGATAGCAACATTTGAAGAAATAATATGGCTAAAGGCGTATATACCCCTAAGAGTTCAATTGGCAAAAATGCCATACATAATGTTGCACTACCGGTGAGAATACTTACCAAAATCATTGCTGGTTTTTTACCAACTTTATCTGCATAACGGCCAATCACATACCCACCTAGTGGCCGTATAAGAAAGCGTAAAGCAAAAATCCCCCACACAAGTTCCGTTGCTTGCTGATAACCTAGCCGAGTTAATTCTGCACTTAAATATGATGAAATCGCTGCAAAAATTGCAACATCATAAAATTCTAAGGTATGCCCTGCTACAGCGCCAAAACGTAATTTCCATTTCATAAAATGATCCCATATCCCTATATGAAACAAATAGTTAAATTAATTAATAGGCATTAATTTTTCTAAGCTTGCTAATGTAATCCCGTGATCTTTCATTACCGAAAAACATTCCTTTTGAGATACCATTTCACAGTTTAATTTTTTCTTGATATTGTTAACCCTTATATATTCGTCCTCCTCCGAACAGCCTTGAATACGGCTAATTTCATTTATATTTCGGTGGGAAAGCAACAAACGGATGGTTAATACTTCTTTATTTGAAAATGACAACTGCCCAAAACGTATATAATTAGAGATTTCATTACCCCTGTAAATAATAGGTGCGGTTTCGTCTAATTCAATTTTTTGGCGTAACGGTAATGCAACCGTTTTATTTTCAGACCATTTTTCATATGCATATTCAGAAACTATTGAACGCCATCGATACAATGAAAGTAAATGATCATATGGGACTTTATGATTCGCATTGAGTGAAAATATCTCAAATAAATTATTGTATCTATTGCAAAAATCAATTTTTTTATTTCCTTTATCTAATTTGGTTAAAATTTTCTGGTATGCTTCCGAATAATTACTCCAATATTGAACACCCGCAAATAACCGTTCTTTTAATGATAAATCCATATCATGATGCCAATAAATTAATTGCCATTCATAGTCGCTTGACAATGCATATATCTTTTTTTCGTCAATATCAATAATATTATAATTAACATCAATATCATTCCAATTAAAATAATTACATAGGTCTAATTTCACACTAGCACTTATTTTTTCCATCCTATTGCTTTCTATATCCATAAAAATCACCTTTTAGTTATTTAAATAAAAATAAAGATAATAAAAACGTTGAATCTATATCTTTAACACATAAAAATAAATATTCAAAGGCCAAAATTTAAAGGTATTCAAAATTAAGAATTATTTTTTTATCTTTATATCTCAATTGAATTACAGTTCATTAAAATAATTTAAATTATATTTATATATTAACTATTGGAGATCATATGAAACAAGACTGGCACTCGGCTGATATTATTGCAGCAATAAAGAAAAAAGGTTCTTCTCTTTCACAAATATCACGTTCAGCAGGGTTAAACTCATCAACATTAAATAACGCCCTATCAAGACGCTGGCCAAAAGGAGAGCGCATTATTGCCGAGTTTTTGGGTGTTGCACCATCTGAAATTTGGCCATCGCGTTATAACGAAAAATAACATAAGAATTGTTTTCTCTATGTCCCCAAAAATATCAAAAAAAGCGGGTAACTTTCTCTGTCACCCGCTTATTATTCATTTTTAATTAAAAAATGCTTAATTTGAAAGCTAACTTGATACTTTTAAACCAATTAGCCCTGTAATAATCAAGGCAAGGCTTAATAAGCGAAACATATTCGCTGATTCCCCAAGAAAAATAATCCCAACAATTGCCGTACCCACTGCACCAATACCGGTCCAAATTGCATAAGCCGTGCCGACAGGTAAGTCACGCATTGCGTAAGCTAACAGACCCATACTCGCAATAATCGCAATAATGGTAATGATACTCGGTGTTAAACGTGTAAAACCGTGGGTATATTTTAAGCCAACAGCCCATACAACTTCTAATAAACCCGCAAATAAAAGGACGATCCAAGCCATAGCTGGTTGCTCCCGTTAAATACTCGGGGTCGTCCCCATATTTAAATGACGTTAATTCAGGTCGTCCTGAATACGTATGAAGTGAAAATTCATTATAAACATTCATGTAACAAGACTCAAGCAACGAAAAATAACAAATAAGCGCAAATCAGCAATAATATTTAACCTTTTTATACTGTTTTTTATGATTAAGCATCATAACCATCGCACTCAAAATTATACACAGGTAAAGTAGGTGTCTTATCTGGCAAGTTCATCGAGAAAACAGCATGAGTCTCAGAGACATCTTACTCGCCCTTTGTGTGGTGATTATTTGGGGAGTTAACTTCGTTATCATTAAGCTCGGGGTAACTGCACTTCCACCGTTATTATTAGGTGCCTTACGCTTCATGTTTGTGGCCTTTCCCGCTATTTTTATTTTTAAACGCCCTAAAATTCCATTCAAATTATTACTTCTCTATGGGCTAACAATTAGCTTTGGTCAATTCGCCTTCTTATTTTGTGCTATTCAAGTTGGTATGCCTGCGGGTATAACCTCTGTCATATTGCAATCCCAAGCTTTCTTTACCCTATTACTTGGCGCAATGATTTTAAAGGAATCATTACAGCCAACCCACTTTATTGGTATGTTTATCGCGATTGCAGGGCTGACGGTGTTAGCCAATGGTGCCACTGCCGGTGGGCTTGATGATATCCCATTACTCGGATTAGCATTCACTTTAATTGCTGGATTATCATGGGCTTGTGGTAATATCACTAATAGAATTATTATGAAACAGGAAGGCGCAGAGAAATGCAGCGCCCTATCTTTAGTCAGTTGGAGTGCTCTGATCCCAATTATTCCGTTTTTAATTAGTTCATGGATTTTAGAAGGTGAAGAAGCAATTATTGAAGGGCTATCTGGTTTTAATTGGTCGGTCTTTGGTGTCATTATCTATTTAGCTTATTTATCAACATTTGTTGGCTATGGGATCTGGGGTGTCTTACTCGGTCGCTATGAAGCGTGGCGTGTTGCTCCTTTTTCATTGTTAGTTCCCGTCTTCGGTTTAAGCAGTAGTGCATTATTTCTTGATGAGCACATTAATGGCGTACAAGTTGCTGGCCTTGTTTTAATCATGTTTGGCCTAATTACTACACTTTTTGGCAAAAAAATAATTCAAAAATTAAGACATACCTAGTTAACCAATTAATAATCGGAGGTTTTTTAACTTCCGATTATTTGCCCTACCTTTACCCATCCCCTCATCGGTAAAAACACATCAACAGTCATTAATTTCAAAATAAATAATAAATCAAGATAAAAAACCAATTCAATAGACAACCACTAGTTCAAAACCAAATAAAATCCAATAAATAATCCTAAATTAGTGATACTGGCTACAATTATGAAATTTATCTCAAATTTCAATTGGGTGTATCGGTTTAGCTACTTTTTCTTTGACTTAAGTATGGTTATACCTTTCTCAGTTTTACTTAAACAAATAACAAAAAGTAATCAACTGAACAGATGGGGATGGCTATGGGTAAACAATTAATATGGATTGTGCTCGCATTACTTGGTGCTTTTTCACTGGGTTACATCGCCTTAAATCGAGGTGAACAGATTAATGCCCTGTGGATCGTTGTTGCAGCCGTGTGTATTTATCTGATTGCATACCGATATTATGGGCTTTTTATTGCTAAAAAAGTACTCCAAGTTGATGCAACTCGTATGACACCAGCAATTCGTCATAACGATGGCTTAGACTACGTACCAACAGATAAAAAAGTATTATTTGGCCACCACTTTGCCGCTATCGCAGGTGCTGGCCCACTTGTCGGCCCTGTACTTGCGGCACAGATGGGGTATTTACCAGGCATGCTTTGGCTACTTGCCGGGGTTGTGCTAGCAGGGGCCGTACAAGACTTTATGGTGTTGTTTGTTTCAACACGTCGAGACGGCCGTTCACTGGGTGAATTAGTTAAAGAAGAAATGGGTAATACGGCAGGGGTTCTGGCTTTAATTGCTTGTTTTATGATTATGGTGATTATCTTAGCCGTACTCGCTATGATTGTCGTAAAAGCCCTCACTCATAGCCCATGGGGAACTTACACCGTTGCCTTTACTATTCCATTGGCGATTTTTATGGGTATTTATACCCGTTATATACGGCCAGGACGCATTGGTGAAGTCTCTATTATAGGGTTAGTTTTCCTCGTATTTGCAATTATCTCTGGGGGTTGGGTCGCTGAAAGCGAAACTTGGGCACCTTATTTTGACTATACTGGTGTTCAACTCACTTGGATGCTAGTGGGATATGGCTTTGTTGCCGCTGTACTTCCTGTTTGGCTGCTACTTGCCCCACGAGACTACCTATCAACCTTCTTAAAAATCGGTACTATTATTGGTTTGGCAATTGGTATTTTAATCCTCAATCCAAATCTACAAATGCCATCGCTGACCAAATATATTGATGGTACAGGCCCGGTTTGGGCAGGTGACTTGTTTCCATTCTTATTTATTACCATTGCTTGCGGTGCCGTTTCTGGCTTCCACGCACTGATATCATCGGGCACCACACCCAAAATGTTGGCGAATGAAAACCAAGCTTGCTTTATCGGCTATGGTGGCATGTTGATGGAATCTTTTGTAGCTATCATGGCGTTAGTCGCCGCTTGTGTGATTGACCCAGGTGTTTATTTCGCCATGAATAGCCCCATGGCAATGTTAGCTCCCGCAGGTACACAAGATGTAGTCGCTTCTGCTGCCCAAGTCGTCAGTAGCTGGGGCTTCCAGATCACCCCTGAACAGCTTAACAGCATTGCTAATGATGTGGGTGAAACCAGTATTATTTCACGTGCCGGAGGTGCTCCAACACTGGCTGTTGGGATGGCGTATATTCTCCACGGTGCCCTTGGCGGTCTAATGAATGTCGCCTTCTGGTATCACTTTGCCATCCTATTTGAAGCGTTGTTCATTTTAACCGCGGTGGATGCAGGAACTCGAGCGGCACGCTTTATGCTGCAAGATTTACTGGGTGTGGTTTCTCCATCCTTGAAACGTACCGATTCGTTACCCGCAAACTTGATAGCAACCGCGCTATGTGTGCTTGCTTGGGGTTATTTTCTTCACCAAGGTGTTGTCGACCCACTTGGCGGTATTAACACCTTATGGCCATTGTTTGGTATCGCGAACCAAATGTTAGCGGGTATGGCATTAATGCTGTGTGCTGTGGTACTGTTTAAAATGAAGCGCCAAAGATATGCATGGGTCGCTTTAGTCCCAACTGCATGGTTGTTAATCTGTACGATGACTGCAGGCTGGGAGAAAACTTTCAGTGAAGATGCCCGTGTTGGTTTCTTAGCTGTCGCAAATAAATTCCAAGCAATGATTGATAGCGGTAATATTCCAGTTCAATATACGGAATCTCAATTAACTCAGTTAATTTTCAATAACCGCTTAGATGCAGGATTAACTATTTTCTTTATGATTGTTGTGGTATTGCTAGCTCTATTCTCCATCCGCACTGCGTTGAAGGCATTAAAATCCGACCAACCAACAGCGAATGAAGTACCATACGAAGCCATGCCAGCCAACTATGAAGAAATCGTGGCAAATACACGCCATCATTGATTTTCGCGGAAAAGCTTGTCACTGTTTAGGGCATATACTCTTTCTCCAAAATAATTCACGTTGGAGCAAGGCGGCAAAGAAGATAATCCCTAGGAGCATACTCCAGTATGTGACTAGGGTTAGCGAATAAAGCCAACGCAGCAATAGCGTGAAGTATGAAGGAGAAACTAGGAGCATACATAACAGTATGTGACTTGGGTAGCCGAGAGCAGCCAACACCGCTACAACACAAAGTATGACGAGGATTTATGTTTGGAGAACTGGGAAAAGCAGCCCGCTACCTAGGCCAAGCGGCAAAAATGATGGTCGGCGTCCCCGATTACGACAACTACGTCGCTCATATGCAAAAAACGCACCCTGACCAAACTCCCATGACCTATGAAGAGTTTTTTAAAGAGCGCCAAGATGCACGTTACGGTGGTAAAGGTGGGTTTAAGTGCTGTTAGGCCTTAAAAAATAGACAAAAAAAGCCGTGGCATTCGACCACGGCTTTTTATTTTTAACGATTCAGTATAGGATCAACCGTTATTTTACGCGTGAAACATACTCGCCAGAACGAGTATCAACACGGATCACTTCACCGATCTGAACAAACAGAGGAACCTTAACCACTGCGCCAGTGCTCAGTGTTGCAGGTTTACCACCTGTACCTGCGGTATCACCTTTCAGGCCAGGGTCAGTATCAGTAATTTCTAACTCAACAAAGTTAGGTGGAGTGACCGCGATAGGACGGCCGTCCCACAGTGTTAAAATACATTCTGCTTGGTCAACTAACCATTTCGCGTTATCGCCAACGGTTTTTTCGTCCGCTGCTAACTGTTCGAAAGTTTCGTTGTTCATGAAATGCCAGAACTCACCGTCGTTGTACAGGTAAGTTAAGTTCATATCCATGACATCTGCACCTTCAACAGAGTCAGTAGACTTAAATGTTTTTTCCAACAGTTTGTTAGAAATCAGTTTACGGATACGCACACGTGCGAACGCTTGACCTTTACCCGGTTTGACGAATTCACTTTCTAAAACGACACAAGGCTCGCCATCTAACATGATTTTAAGACCTGAGCGGAATTCATTGGTACTATAAGTAGCCATGGTGATCCTCTAATTTATAAACTAAAAATGGCATAGCCAAAAAATGGTCGATATTGTAACTCAAAATACCTCATCCAGAGAAGTCTGGATACAACAACTTGCAGAAGCAATCACTAATCCAGATGAATTGCTGCAAATACTTAACCTAGAAAATCACCTTTTATCAAAAGAAGGCAGTGAGGCACGTAAACTATTTCCTTTACGCGTTCCAATGCCCTTTATTTCACGTATGAAGAAAGGCGATCCACTAGATCCTCTGTTATTGCAGGTATTAACCGCAAAAGCAGAGTTTGATATACATCCAGGTTTTTCTACTGACCCACTAGAAGAGCAGGATAATGAAATTCCAAGTTTACTGCATAAATACCACAACCGCGCATTACTGCTGGTAAAAGGTGGCTGTGCAGTCAACTGTCGCTACTGTTTTCGCCGGCATTTTCCTTATGAAGACAACAAAGGAAATAAAAATAACTGGTTGATGGCTGTGGATTATATAAAAAACCACACCGAACTCAATGAAATCATCTTCTCAGGTGGTGATCCATTGATGGCAAAAGACCATGAACTCGATTGGCTTATCAGCCAATTAGAGGCGATCCCACATATAAAACGCCTTAGAATTCATACTCGTTTGCCTGTAGTGATACCTGAACGTATCACTGAAACTCTCTGTAAACGCCTTGCTAGCTCAAGGTTACAAGTAATTATGGTGACACACGTTAACCACGCTAACGAAATCGACGAGTCATTCACCAATGCTATGCAAAAACTAAAGTTATCAGGTGTGACATTATTAAACCAAAGCGTATTACTGCGCCAAGTTAATGACAACGTGACAGCTCTGATGAATTTAAGTAATGCTCTGTTTGATGCGGGTATTTTACCTTATTACTTACATGTATTAGATAAAGTCCAAGGTGCCGCTCACTTTTTAGTGAGTGATACTGAAGCTAGACAATTAATACAGCAATTATTGAGTAAAGTCTCAGGGTACCTTGTACCTAAGCTCGCTCGGGAAATTGGGGGAGAGCCAAGTAAAACACTGCTTGACCTTAATTTAAGGCAGAACTAGAAAGCAAAACGCCCAAATCATCATTTGGGCGCTATGAATTCATTTTAGGGGCACTTATAAACTTGGCCAACCATTTTGCTATCTAATGGAATGAAGCTAGATAACACAGTTTCACTTGGACTTGATGCACCAAAAATCACGTTACCGCCCATTGCCGCGGCTTTATTACGTAAATCATTTGCTGCGCTGCGCATTGAGCTAGATTCATTATTCACACCACTCAACCAGTTGCTTTGAGTCCCTGCAACCTGACCGAGAAGTTGGCAATCACTTCCTGGTTGATTCTCAACAAAACGAACTTGTGAGCCTGCCGCAGTCAAATTAGTTGTTGTTGAACAACCTGCTAAAAGCAATAATGCAGCAGCACCAAGCAAGACTTTAATTCGCATGTTTTCCCTCATTTTTTCATTGTGTTTTTGCAGCTGGTTTGAAAATCGCTTTAGTTTCAATAATCTATTAATTGAAATATCTAGGAGGTGATTAACATACAGCGCCATAATTGCCGCACATCACCAGCCGAATAGAGTTTACCACAAATTAACCAAGAACCTGCTCTATTCTTTACTAATTCAAACCATTTACCTTACGTTAAATATAACCTGTGAAGCAACATTGACGCAAAAATAAATCGTATAACGCATTAATTGTACATCGTTTCGAGGTATTACATTCATCAATAATTAATGGTTATATATTTATTAAAAACCAATAAAAAACCGGCACCGCTAGGAACACTAACGATACCGGTTTTGTGGTGGGTAGCCCTAACTGAGTTAGTGACTACTTAAGCTTGATGTCGCCAGCTGGCTTACATCATACCGCCCATTCCACCCATGCCGCCCATACCAGCAGCACCTAAGTCAGGTGCGTCTGATTTTGGCAGTTCAGTGATCATCGCTTCAGTGGTAATCATCAGACCTGCGATAGACGCTGCGAATTGCAGAGCAGAACGCGTTACTTTAGTTGGGTCTAAGATACCCATGTCAATCATGTCGCCGTAAGTATCAGTCGCCGCGTTGTAACCTTCGTTACCTTTTGCTGCTTTCACGTTGTTAACAACAACAGAGGCTTCTTCACCTGCGTTAGTAACGATTTGACGCATTGGCGCTTCCATCGCACGCAGAGCAACACGAATACCTACGTTTTGTTCTTCGTTTTCACCAGTCAGTGCTTCCAGTTTCGCTGCAACGCGAACCAGTGCAGTACCACCACCAGCAACAACACCTTCTTCAACCGCTGCGCGAGTTGCATGCAGAGCATCGTCAACACGAGCACGTTTTTCTTTCATTTCAACTTCAGTTGCTGCGCCCACTTTAATAACAGCAACACCGCCTGCTAATTTAGCAACGCGCTCTTGCAGTTTTTCACGGTCGTAGTCAGAAGAAGATTCTTCGATTTGTTGACGAATTTGTGCAACACGGCCCGCAATCGCAGATTCTTCACCCACACCATCAATGATAGTGGTAGTGTCTTTGTTAATAACAATACGTTTTGCTTGACCTAAATCTTCTAATGTCGCTTTTTCTAACTCCATACCGATCTCTTCAGAGATAACAGTACCGTTAGTCAGAATTGCGATATCTTGCAGCATGGCTTTACGGCGGTCACCGAAGCCCGGTGCTTTAACCGCTGCAACTTTAACAATACCACGCATGGTGTTAACAACCAGAGTTGCCAGTGCTTCACCTTCAACATCTTCAGCGATGATTAACAGTGGTTTGCTTGCTTTAGCAACGCCTTCTAATACTGGCAGTAATTCACGGATGTTAGAGACTTTTTTGTCAACTAACAGGATGAATGGGTTTTCTAACTCAACAGCACCTGTTTCTGGTTTATTGATGAAGTAAGGAGACAAGTAACCGCGGTCAAATTGCATACCTTCAACCACATCCAGCTCGTCTTCCAGACCAGTACCTTCTTCAACCGTGATAACGCCTTCTTTACCGACTTTATCCATAGCTTCTGCAATTAATTTACCCACGGTTTCGTCGGAGTTTGCAGAAATAGTACCAACCTGTGCGATTGATTTAGTGTCTGAACAAGGAACAGACAAGGCTTTCAGTTCTTCAACTGCAGCAACAACTGCTTTATCGATACCGCGTTTCAGGTCCATTGGGTTCATACCCGCAGCAACCGCTTTTAAGCCTTCAGTAATGATAGCTTGAGCCAGTACAGTTGCAGTTGTTGTACCGTCACCTGCAGCGTCGTTAGCTTTAGAAGCAACTTCTTTCACCATTTGAGCGCCCATGTTTTCGAATTTGTCTTCTAATTCGATTTCACGTGCAACTGAAACACCATCTTTGGTGATAACTGGTGAACCAAAAGATTTATCTAAAACTACGTTACGGCCTTTAGGACCTAAAGTAACTTTTACTGCGTCTGCCAGAACATTCACACCACGAAGCATTTTCGTACGTGCATCACTACCAAATTTAACGTCTTTAGCTGCCATTATCTCTTTCCTTCAAATTCTTTTCGTTCGTTGAGAAGTTTTAAGTGAAAATTACGCTTCAACAATTGCCAGAATGTCACTTTCGGACATAATCAGAACTTCTTCATTGTCGATTTTTTCAGCTTTCACGCCATAACCATCGTTAAAAATTACGATATCGCCAACTTTCACATCCAGTGCTTTGATTTCACCATTTTCGAGGATGCGGCCGTTGCCAACAGCAAGAACTTCACCACGAGTTGATTTGCTTGCAGCAGTACCCGTCAGAACGATCCCGCCGGCAGATTTTGATTCAACTTCTTTACGCTTAACGATAACACGGTCATGCAATGGACGAATTTTCATTAATAGTTCTCCTATAAATAAAGTCCATACTAGGTAAAAGGACGATACCAGCATGTCTTAAATAAACTAGTACCATGTTTGAGCAGATTGGGGCGAAGAAGAGGGACTTCAAGGGGGGAGATAAAAAATTTTTCATTTTTATCTCCCCATAAATAGGGTGGTTTTATGGTTTAGGGCGTTCGTCTTTATCCGATGAATCTGTTTTATCTGAACTATCGATTGTAAAAGAAGGATCATCTTGCTTACGTTGGAATTCCCCCTCAAAAGTATCGCCACGTTGAAAGCCGCTATTTCCTGTTTGATTAAAACCTGAACCCGGCTGGTAGAAACGAATATGAGGAATTAAGCGCATTACAATAAGCTTTTGAATTGGCGGAAGTAACAATAGTAAGCCAATAAAATCTGTAAAGAACCCCGGCACAATCAACAAGAAGCCCGCTAAAACCAATGCAACGCTCTTGATCATTTCAGCTGCTGGGCTTTCACCCGATGCTAACTTTTGTTGGATTTGTAGTACATTTTTCATACCTTGATTTTTAACGAGTGACACACCTAAACAGGATGTCAAAACGACCAAAATTAGCGTCATTAAAACACCAACTTCGGATGCAACCCGCACAAAAATCACGGATTCAATGTAAACGAGAATACATATCAGAATGAGTGGTAACCAGCGCACAAGTTCTCCTTTATTTCAATAAGCTATCGATTATTTTACGCCCCTAGGGAAACCTTTGTGAACTGCATCTAAGAGACAACTATCAATATTCGCTTTTTTCTTTAGTATAGCCATAATAATTGGGGCAGAGATAACGCTTTTCAACTCACAGATTTTTTTCATTAATGATACTTATCTGTGATGAATGTCACACAACGTGAAATCTGTTGCATAAATCAAACTATATAGTGATCTAGGTTCAAGGCAATAGATGATTAAAAGCATATCATCTACCCATAAATCAGTAGATCATAATGCTGACAACGTAGTAGACGGTGTTAATTGCTTGTAAAGTTTTACTTTGCAATATTAATCACCTGTGAATTTTGTTTTACGAAGTATAGATTTTTAAAGCGCATAAACGGACAGTAACTGTAATCTAATTAAGAAGGTTCTCATGTCAAACAATACTCGTATCGAAGAAGACCTGTTAGGTAAAAAAGAAGTTCCAGCTGATGCCTATTATGGTGTTCATACTCTGCGTGCGATTGAAAACTTTTATATCAGCGACCGCACTATTAACGATGTCCCAGAATTTATCCGCGGCATGGTTATGGTAAAAAAAGCGGCAGCTTTAGCCAACAAAGAACTGAAAACTATTCCTCGTAATATCGCAGAGACTATTATCAAAGCCTGTGACGTTGTGTTGAATGAAGGCAAATGCATGGATCAGTTCCCTGTTGACGTATTCCAAGGTGGTGCGGGCACATCACTGAACATGAATACCAATGAAGTACTGGCGAATATCGGTTTAGAGCTGATGGGTCACAAAAAAGGGGAATATGAATTCCTCAACCCAAATGATCACCTGAACAAAAGTCAATCCACTAACGATGCTTACCCTACTGGGTTCCGTATCGCAGTGTATAACTCAGTACTGAAGTTAATTGAATCTGTTGAATACCTGAGAAAAGGCTTTGAAGCTAAAGCTGAAGAATACAAAGACATTCTGAAAATGGGCCGAACCCAGTTGCAGGATGCTGTTCCAATGACCGTCGGCCAAGAATTCCATGCTTTCGCTACTCTCTTAAAAGAAGAAGAGAAAAACTTAAAACGCAGCATCGAATTACTGCTCGAAGTTAACTTAGGCGCTACTGCTATCGGTACAGGCTTGAATACTGCACCTGGTTACTCAGAGCTTGCCGTTAAAAAATTAGCTGAAGTGACTGGTTTACCATGCGTTCCTGCAGAAGACTTAATCGAAGCAACCTCTGACTGCGGCGCTTACATCACAGTTCACGCGGGCTTAAAACGTCTGGCAATGAAACTGTCTAAAATTTGTAACGACTTACGTCTGTTATCTTCCGGTCCTCGTGCAGGTCTGAAAGAAATCAATTTACCTGAGTTACAAGCTGGTTCTTCTATCATGCCAGCAAAAGTTAACCCTGTAATTCCTGAAGTTGTTAACCAAGCTTGTTTCAAAGTTATTGGTAACGATATCTGCGTAACAATGGCTGCTGAAGCGGGTCAATTGCAATTAAACGTAATGGAACCAGCGATTGGCCAAGCGATGTTCGAATCCATCTCTTTAATGAGCAACGCATGTCGTAATCTGCAAGAAAAATGCATTAGCGGCATTACAGTAAACAAAGAAATCTGTGAAGCGTTTGTATTTAACTCCATCGGTATCGTCACTTACTTGAACCCATTTATTGGCCACCATAATGGTGACATCGTGGGTAAAATTTGTGCTGAAACTGGTAAGAGCGTCCGCGAAGTTGTTTTAGAACGCGGTTTGCTGACCGAAGCTGAACTGGATGATATTTTCTCTATTGAGAACTTAAAACACCCAGCTTATAAAGCAAAACGCTTTGATGACTAAAAAATTTATGTTTATCATAAATAACACTTAAAAATAAAGGCACGCCTCTCAATAGAAAGCGTGCCTTTTTTGATTGATACACACACAAATAATTAACATAACAGTTTCATAATTTTAATTTTCATTTTATCGAGGAGTAAACACTATGTTAGCCGTAGAATTTATTATTGTTCTGCTGGCCATCTTTTTGGGGGCCCGTTTAGGTGGGATAGGTATCGGCTTCGCCGGTGGCCTTGGGGTACTGGTACTCGCTGCTATTGGCGTAAAACCAGGAACCATTCCATTTGACGTTATCTCAATCATCATGGCTGTTATTGCCGCTATCTCTGCAATGCAAATTGCTGGGGGTCTGGACTATTTAGTTGCCCAAACCGAAAAATTACTGCGCCGCAATCCTAAATACATCACCATTCTTGCACCCATTGTTACCTACTTCCTGACACTTTTCGCAGGGACAGGTAATATCTCTTTAGCAACACTGCCTGTTATTGCAGAAGTTGCAAAAGAGCAAGGCGTAAAACCGTGCCGTCCATTATCAACTGCGGTTGTTGCTGCTCAGATAGGTATTACAGCATCACCAATTTCTGCTGCAGTGGTTTACATGGCATCCGTCATGGAAAACCCTGCAATGGTTGGTGCAGGTAACACAGTCAGTTACATCTCTCTCTTAAGTGTTCTATTACCTGCGACATTCCTTGCTATCATTTTGATGTCGTTCATCATCTCTTGGACTTTTAACTCTAAATTATCCGATGACCCTATCTACCAAAAACGTTTAGCTGAAGGTTTAGTTGAACTGCGTGGTAGCCAAGTAAAAGAAATCAAAGCCGGTGCTAAGTCTTCTGTACTGCTGTTCTTACTTGGGGTTGTTGGCGTTGTCTGTTATGCCATCATTAACAGCCCAAGCTTAGGGATTGTCGAAACCCCATTAATGAACACCACAAATGCTATTTTGATTATCATGCTGACTGTAGCGACATTAATCACTATTTTCTGTCGTGTTAATACTGATGCAATCTTGAACTCAAGTACCTTTAAAGCAGGTATGAGCGCATGTATTTGTATTTTAGGTGTTGCTTGGTTAGGTGATACTTTCGTACAGCATAACATTGACTGGATCAAAGAAACTGCCGGTGATTTAATCCATGAGCACTCTTGGATGTTAGCGGTAATTTTCTTCTTCTGTTCTGCTTTACTATACTCACAAGCTGCAACAGCAAAAGCATTGATGCCTATGGCATTAGCGCTGAATGTAAGCCCACTAACGGCTATCGCATCATTCTCTGCGGTTTCTGGTCTATTTATTCTGCCTACTTACCCAACACTGGTTGCAGCAGTACAAATGGATGATACAGGGACAACACGTATTGGCCGATTTGTCTTTAACCATCCATTCTTTATTCCAGGTACCATCGCTGTCGCATTAGCTGTTTCATTCGGCTTCTTATTCGGCGGTATGATCCTATAGTTTATATTAGTATCAATTAATATTATAAAGACCCGTGCAAATCGCACGGGTTTTCTATGCCTACATATAACATATTATTTTTGTTATTCTATACAAAGTCACGGAGGAAATTATAAAAATATAATAATCATTCAGATAAAAAACTAAGCCATTTATTAAAAATATATTTAAAATATATTGAACTCGGTTGTTAATAATTAAATTAAAATCAGAAATAAGTATTTTTCTAACAATATATCTATATTAATACTCTACATATAAGTGTAACAAACAATGACTATAATCATATAATGACAAGCTGCTTCATTCATTTCTTCAAAATCACAAGTAGAAATATAAATTCAAAAATAAAGTAAAAATAAATAACCATCAAAATAAATCACTAATAAAACAAAAACAAACAAACAATAACACTAAAAAGCCTCTCATCACACACGAATTGAGAGTACCAAAGATAGAAATCATCTATCAAAAATTTAAAATCAATCCGCCATAAATATTGGTAATAATTAACTTACCCTTGTTTAATAATATCCGAAAAGTCTGATAATTATCTTTTAATCACTCTGAGTGACACAAATTAAACATCACGAAACTTTAATAGAAAAATAACTTATTTGTTCAATATTTATATATTTGGAGGAGTAATGCTAAATACTCAAAGAAATGAAAATACAAATGTAACCGTTTATATTGGAAGCTTTTTAAAACACCGTAGAAAAGTGGTGGGCTTAACTGGCTCACAATTAGCTTCTCGCTTAAAAATCAGCCAACAGCAAGTTTCTCGTTATGAAAGAGGTAAAAATGCGATTACGATCCAAGGTCTTTTAGATATTTTACAAGCTCTCGAATTACGAACACATGATATTGATGATTTTATGAAAAAAGTCTTTCAGTTTTATTATATCGATGCTGCATTAGAAGCTAAGTTGATCAACTAAGACCGATATAAATCCATGAAGTTCGTTTCAGGGGGGTTCTTCCCCCTCCTGTTTGCTTTAAACTCCCCCTCTTAATTTCCTATTTGATTTCGTTCTCCTTCGAAAACGACGACTCATAATAGCACTGCAAACCGCTATAATTCACAATTGAACATTGTTATGATGGATAAAAATCAGACATTATTGTGATGGAGTTAACAATGCCTATCCAACGCGAAATTATTTTGAGCCATGCGTTAAATCAATTGGAAATTCAAGGCTTATCCGCATCTACAGAGAATTTACTCAGTGAAATTGAATCTGATTTCTCTACTATTCGCCAGTTCTGGCCAGACGATGAGGCGCTTATTTATGATTGCTTACGCTATCATAGCCAGCAAATCGAAGTATGGCAGCGACAGACTTTGCTAGATGAGTCCCTAAGCCCACAGCAAAAATTAATGGCTCGCTACCAACAATTATCAGAAAAAGTCAGCCAAGGGCGTTTCCCTGGCTGTTTATTTATTTCTGCATGTAATTATTACCCAGATGCAGAGCACCCTATCCACCAATTAAGTCGCTTGCAAAAAGACAATTCGTTTCACTTCACTAAAAACCTATTAGAAGAGCTAGATATTGAAGACTCTGTATTGGTTGCTAACCAAATGGAACTAGTACTTGAAGGCTGTTTAAACCGTTTATTAGTACAAAGAGACATTCAAGATGTCGAGATTGCACAACACCTTTCTGAGGATATCCTAACAATCGCACTATGCCGTAAAAAAGGAGCGTTAAGTTAAAAAAACAACTAACGCATACTAAACACACACATTTTGCTGAAAAAGAAAACACTCAGTAAAAAAAAGTGGTTTTTTATTAAAAATGCATTGACGCAAACGGCTGAATACGGTTTAATGCGCCCCGTTGCCCGGATAGCTCAGTCGGTAGAGCAGGGGATTGAAAATCCCCGTGTCCTTGGTTCGATTCCGAGTCCGGGCACCACCTTATTATCAACAGACGTCAACCGACGTCTGTTTTTGTTTGTAAAGCCCGCTAAAATCAACACTCTCCCAAAGTTTCAACTCAACTGAATTCTACTCGATTCTACCCACATCAACCCCATTGCGTGGGTACAATTGCGGGTATACACTAGTTCGATAGAATTTTGTACCCACTTTATCTCTCAGGAAGCTCACTATGGCACTGACTGACGCTAAAATTCGGGCGGCTAAACCCGATGTGAAATCCTATAAATTAACCGATGGTGCAGGTCTGCACTTATTGGTTCACTCTAATGGTTCTAAGTACTGGCGATTACGCTACCGCCATTTAGGTAAAGAGAAAACCTTAGCATTGGGTTTATACCCTGATGTCTCTTTATCAGAGGCGCGTTTAAAACGTGATGAAGCAAGAAAATTGATTGCTGACGGTATTGACCCGTGCGAACAAAAACGTGTGGCTAAAGCAGCTTCTGATGCTAATCTCTCTTTTGAAACCATCGCAAGACAATGGCATGCCAGCAATAAAAAATGGTCTGAATCACACAGTGAAAAGGTTTTAAAGAGTTTGGAGTCGCATGTATTCCCATACATTGGTCTACGTGATATCACTACCCTCAAAACACCTGATCTACTGATCCCTATCCGTGCAGCAGAAAGTAAAGAGATTTATGAGATAGCTGCGCGTTTACAGCAACGTATCGCTGCTGTCATGCGTTATGCGGTGCAATCAGGTATTATTGGCTATAACCCTGCTATTGATACCGCAGGGGCTGTAACGACTGTACAACGCCAACACCGTCCAGCTCTTAACCTTGACCGTCTACCGGAACTCATTACCCGTATCGATGCTTATAAAGGGCAACCCGTCACTCGCCTAGCCGTGATGTTAAATTTATTAGTATTTATTAGATCAAGCGAACTTCGCTATGCGCGTTGGTCTGAAATTGACTTCGATAAAGCCTTATGGACGATTCCTGCTCAGCGAAAGCCTATACCCGGCGTTAAATTCTCACACAGAGGCGCTAAAATGCGCACTCCGCATTTAGTTCCCCTTAGCCACCAAGCCATCACTATACTGAAAGAAATTTGGGCATGGACGGGTGAACATGAATTGATCCTAACGGGCGCTCATAATCCCTTTAAACCCATGAGTGAAAATACAGTCAATAAAGCCTTACGTGTGATGGGCTATGATACCAAAACTGAAATTTGTGGACACGGTTTTAGAACGATGGCGTGTAGTTCATTAGTTGAATCAGGTTTATGGTCGAAGGATGCAGTAGAAAGGCAAATGAGCCACCAAGAACGTAACTCAGTGAGGGCTGCTTATATTCATAAGGCAGAACATATAGATCAACGCCGATTAATGGTGCAGTGGTGGGCGGATTATTTGGATGCTAATCGTGAACAAACGATTTCGCCATTCGACTTTGCAAAGTTGAATAATCCAATGAATCACTAAAACTTTAGCCATGTCATATAGGAGATCCATTTTCAATACGAGGAGTCGAATACTACGGTAGTATGCCGACTATATCGATTCATTGCGAAATGGTGGCAATATTGTTCATGGGAATTTTCATCGTCAAAACGCATGATAACTAACCACTATTTATCGTAATACATCTCATTCAATAAAGAAGCTTTATCACTGAAAGCCTCTGTCCTCACGGACAGGGGCTTTTTTGCTTTTAAATCAACCTAAAAGGAAATTATCATGGAAAATTACATTCGTTGCCCGGCCTGCGATTCAACTCGCATTCGTGAACGTCATATCGGGAAAAAGACAGGAGCTGTTGCTGGTGGCGTATCAGGCGCACTAGCTGGAGCGTCTATCGGCTCTCTGCTGTTCCTGTTGTAGGGACGATTGCTGGTGCTGCGGTAGGCGCTCTATTTGGACGTTTAGTCGCTGGAGCTACTGCTGGGGCTGTGAGTGGTTCAGCTTTAGATGGCGTGGTATTTGATCGTTATGAATGTATCGAGTGTGAATACACGTTTGATTGATAGCCATAAGTTAACGGAAACCCCTGATGGGGTTTCATCTCTTAGGAGTCTGTAAGTCTGAACTGCCCCTAGTTTATTGGACAGGGGCTTTTTTCGTTTTAACCCACGCAAATTGAGATCATGATAGAAAGCATAACATCTTATCGGGATTGTAAGGCAACTCATTATCCTGCTCTAAAACGTCATTAATCATTTTAAAGCGAGTTGTCTGTTTTTCAGCTGATTGGCTTTTTATATCAATATCATCTTCTAAAGGGAAATAGCTCCCTTTATCAAAATATCGCCATTAATTAAATCACAATACATCAATAATAGGACACGAATATGCGTATAACTGCGACGGCTTCCCTATGCCTAAAATCGGGGATGATTTCTGTTTTTATTACGAATTTAGGTAAATATAACGAAGGTGAACTGGTTGGTGAGTGGCTTGAGCTTCCAGCAACCTCAAAAGAGATCGAACACTGTTTAATGCGGATTGGCATTGATGGCATTCACTATGAAGAGTATTTCTTGACCGACTATGAATCCTCCATTGATGGCCTTTCTTCCCACATTTCAGAATACAGCCTTTTAGATGAGTTGAACGAGTTAGCCACGCAATTAGCCATGTTATCGCCAGATGAAATTAACCTTTATCAGGCAGCCATTGAAATCGGTTCTTCAACGAGTTCAATCCATGATTTAATTCATTTAGCGGATAATTTAGATTCTTTCCAGCAATTAGCGGGGGTCAATAATGAATATGATTTAGGTTATTACTGGATAGAAGAAAGTGGTTGTTATGATTTAGCCCAACTGGGTCATTTATCCCATTACTTTGACTATGAACGCTATGGACGTGATGTTTGTCTTGAACAAGGCGGCATTTTTCACAGTGGAGGATATGTTTATCATACGGGTGGGTAGATAGGACAACAACATGAGAGTCAAACCGCTTTCATCTCTTAAGGCGGGAAATAAAGAATGTCGTGGTACCCCAATGACATCCATAAGCTAGAACATTAATCAAACTAAACTCTATTTTAAGCCATCTTTACGGATATACATAAAGATGGCTATTTTTGATATTCTTTTTTTATTTAATGCAAACCATTAAATGGATATTTATCTTACTGATATGACAAATGCACTAGTAGAAGCAAGATAGCCACATATTGGCTTTCAACATAACACCCTTCAAGTATGCCACCATCCGTTGATGTTGCATCACCTTTCTGGATCACTTTATGATTAACGATTGTGCAGCACATAATATTTTCTTACGATTAATCATCTAGAGCGTGTTTATCTTTGTAGTGCATATTTCATATCGACCCACATTGGGAGCCACATGATTGAAAATGCTAAAGCAACAACACTTTCATAATTTCGGGCTAATTTGTCATACCGAGTCGCCACTGCTCGATATTTCTTTATTTTTAGGAAGGCATTTTCAACTAAATGACGATATCGATATAAGCACCAATCAATATCTTTATTCCCTTGTTTACTATTCCCTTTTCTTGGGATGACATGCTGACCCCGACGGCTTTTTATCAACTGTCGTAAGGCTTCACAGTCATAGCCTTTATCTGCAATAACAACTTCGGCTTCCGGTGAAGAGGTAACCAATGTTTCTGCATAACTCACATCATGGGCTTGCCCACCTGACAACTCAAAATGAACCGGAAGACCACTGCTATCTACCGCTAAATGTATTTTAGTTGAGTTGCCGCCTCGACTTTTGCCTATAGCCTGCTTTGAAGCATCTTTAACGTTGGCTCCATCTTGATGCGTTTTCACGATACTGGCATCAATAAATAGCCACTGAGGATCATTGAAGCGAGATAGAAATTGGAAAATTTCCATCATCACGCCTTTCTTTGACCAAAGGTTAAAACGTCTAAATACCGTAGGGGCTGTCCTAGATAACTAAGATCGTCTAGGATAGTTTCATGAGAAAAAGCAGACTCAGTCAGTACAAACAGGAACGGTTACTTGAGCTGTTTATTGCAGGCTCTACAGCCCGTATTGCCGCAGAGCTGGTTGGTGTCCACAGGAACACTGCCGCATACTATTTTCATCGGCTCAGAGTGCTGATAGCAGAGCATGTTGATAAGCACTCCTGGTTTGATGGCGAAATTGAATTGAACGAAAGTTATTTTGGTGGTCGTCGTAAAGGTCTTCGTGGCAGAGGTGCTGCTGGCAAAGTGCCTGTTTTCGGGCTTCTTAAGCGTGGTGGCAAGGTTTATACCAAGGTCATACCCGATGCTAAATCGAGGACATTACTGCCAATAATTGAGTCAAAAATTTACCCTGACAGCATCGTCTACACAGATAATTTTGCCAGTTATGACGTACTGGATGTGAGTGATTTTAAGCATTACAGAATCAACCACAGCACTCAGTTTGTCGACAAAAAAGACCGGCAAAATCACATCAATGGCATTGAGAATTTTTGGAACCAGGCGAAGCGTCACATGCGTAAATTTAACGGTATTCCGAAGGCTCATTTTGAGCTGTATTTAAAAGAGTGTGAATGGCGATTTAACACACCTAGTGCAAAACAACAATTAACTATGCTAAAACAGATAGTTAAAGGTAAAATTTAAACCTTATCTAGGACAGCCCCATACCGTATTCCATTCACCAAATTGACGAGGTAAATCGCGCCATGGAATGCCTGTTCTTATTCGGAATAAAATACCTTCAAGGGTCATTCTATGTTCTGGTTTGTTATAAATACGTCCGGTTAGGTGCATGATCTTTGATAGTAACTTCCAGCTATCATCTGTTAACATAAGTCTCGGCATTTGGGGGTGTTTTTTGATTTTTGGCGAAACCATTATAGCCCCATTTGCTGTCTGCTTTTTATACCGAAAAGATCAACACGCTCTAGTTTGCCTTCACGTACTAAATGCCAAAGCTTGGTGCCTTCTGGGTTATTGTTCACATCAGAAGCAATAGCCCTCGTTGAAAATACGCCTCTTTTAAGCGCTCTTTTTCAATGTTGTAATAACCTGCCACCAAAGCTGGCTCATCTACAACTATTGGCGTGATTTTTAAAAGGGCGCTATCTAAACGAGAATACCAAGCTTTGGTCGCGAGAATATCGAAATGACCGTAGCCTCGGCTATGTAAACTGTCAATTGGTGGCTATTCATTATAGTGTGGATTTAAGTGCCGAGTTTCAGTAAAGCTTCGTTAAGATTTGGGACTGTCCTAGATAAGGTTTAAATTTTATTTTTAATTATTTTAGCATGGTTCATTGGTGTTTGTGTTAAAACGGCACTCGCATTCCTTCTGACACAGCTCAAAATGTGCCTTCGGGATGCCGTTAAATTTATGCATATAGAACTTCGCTTCGTTCCAAAAATTTTCAGTCATGTATTCAATCCGGTGATTAACCTGTAATACAGGGTAATTTATCGGAGAATATTCATGGCTAAAGTCGATGTAAGGTGCCCATTTTGTCAACAAACGCCCACAGTGAAAAAACATGGATTAGGTAGCACTGGTCATCAACGTTATCGTTGCCAAGATTGCTGCCGAAGCTTCCAACTCGATTATAAATATCGTGCTTGCCAACCCGGAACTAAAGATAAAATTATCGACCTCACGATGAATAATGCCGGTATTCGTGATACTGCTAGGGCCCTTCATATCAGCATTAATGCGGTTGTTCGTACTTTAAAAAACTCTCGCCGAAGCAGGTAACTCCTTTACCACTTAATAGTTTGCATATTGAACTCCTTTGCGAAGTTGATGAACAGTGGTCTTTTGTGGCTAATAAGAAACAACAACGCTGGCTTTGGTATGCCTGGGAACCTCGCCTAAAACGGATTATTGCGCATACATTTGGTCGTCGAAACAAGAGAACCCTTCGCCAGTTACTGGCTTTACTGTCTCGGTTTAATGTGGCTTTTTGGTGCACGGATAAGTTCAGTGCTTATGAGATATTACCTAAACAAAAACACGTAGCAAGTAAGTTTTATACCCAACGAATAGAAAGAGAGAATTTGAATTTAAGAAATCACTTAAAGCGTCTTAACCGTAAGACGTTAGGTTACTCTAAGTCGCCTGAAATGCATGACAAAATCATCGGCACATTCATCGAGCGGGAGCATTACCTATTGTGATGATCTCTATATTGAATACACGCCCCAATTATCGGTAGCAATATGTGAGATTTGGCATCTGGTATAATCTTAGTATAAACCTTGTCACTACACTTCAATAGCTGGAATACAGTCACTTTACCGACTGTGCCTCTACCTAAAGAACCTTTACGGCTTCCACCAAAATAACTTTCGTCGATTTATATCTCTCCATCAAACCAAGAATGCTTATCAACGTGCTCAGCGATTAGCACTCTGAGGCGATTGGAACAATAAGCCGCGGTGTTGGACACCAACTAATTCGGCAGCAATACTAGCTGTAGAGCCTGTAACGAACAGCTCAATTAACCATTCCTATTTGTACTGACTGAGTCCGCTTTTTCTCGTAGAACTATCCTAGATGATCTTAATTATCTAGGACAGTCCCCCTTTATTTTTATCTTCAACGTGTTGTTTAAAAATCAAAACCTCACTCATTTTTACCTTACCATGCCTATTTCTTTTCGGTAATGGTAATCCTTCTAATTCGCATGTGGTTCTATATAACATAGCTAAATACTCTGCCTTAACGCCAATATATAAAGCAAAAGAATCTATATCAATATTCATATCTTAACCTAAATCAAATAAATCTATTTATAGCCATTAGGATTCTGCGATTGCCAGCGCCAGCTATCATTAACCATATCTTGTACTGAATATTGAGCTTTCCATCCCAAATCGTTAAATGCTTTTTTAGGGCTAGACCAACATTCAGCGATATCACCAGGGCGGCGCTCAACAATTTTATACGGGATAGATTTACCTGATGCTTTTTCAAAAGCAGCAATCATCTCTAATACACTCGTTCCTTTACCCGTACCTAGATTATAGATATGTAGGCCTGCTTGATGGCTGACATTGTTTAATGCTGCAATATGACCGCTAGCTAAATCCATAACATGGATATAATCACGTACGCCAGTACCATCTGGAGTTGGGTAATCAGTGCCAAATACCATGACTTCTTTATGACGACCAACAGCAACTTGAGCAATATAAGGGGTCAAATTATTTGGAATACCCAGAGGGTCTTCCCCCATTAAACCTGAAGTATGGGCTCCGACAGGGTTAAAATAACGTAATAAAGTCAGTGACCATTCATCATGCGCAATATGTAAGTCGGTAAGAATGCGTTCAACCATATATTTGCTGGTACCATATGGATTGGTTGTACCACCTACTTTCGATTCTTCAGTTAACGGTACTTCTTCAGGATCACCATACACCGTAGCCGAAGAACTAAAAATGAAGCTTTTTACACCCGCTTTTTGCATTGATGTTATTAAAACTAAAGTTCCATTAACATTATTGTCATAGTACTCAATCGGTTTTTGAACTGACTCACCCACGGCTTTTAGTCCTGCAAAGTGAATCACCGATGCAATTTTATGTTCGGCAAAAATGGTATCTAAAATTTTGCTATCACGTACATCACCGACGTAGAAAATAGGTTTGGTGCCAGTAATGGTTTCAATGCGATTGAGTACTTCAGGATTAGCATTGCAGAGATTATCTAAAATAATTGGCTGCATGCCTTGTTCAATCATTTGTACACAGGTATGGCTACCAATGTAGCCAAGACCACCAGTGACTAATACTTTTGCGTTTTTCATTGTACTTTCCTAGTACTCATAAACATAATTATAATCGTCTGACTTGGCATCGATACCATTTAAGATCACACCCGTAATTTCGATATCGTTTTGCTTAAAGCGTTTGAGCGATAGCTCAATATCTTTCACCGTGTTCACACCATAATAGGCGATAAGCAATGAGGTCCCAACGTACTTACCAATAATAGCTGAGTCGGTAATTGCCAGTATTGGCGCAGTATCAATCACGACGATATCGTATTGACCTTTCACCGTATCAAGTAAACGTTTAAAACGCTCGCTCATCAGCAATTCAGAAGAGTGCGTGACATTCTTACCGCGACAAATCACATCGAGGTTTTCAATAACACTACTATGAATATTCGGCTGGCTAGTATCTGATTGCGAGAGATAATCGGATAGGCCTAATTTATTACTTAATCCAAAGGCTTTATGGATACGGCCTTTACGCAAGTCAGTATCGATTAACAACACTTTTTTGCCTGCATTTGCTAGCACCACCGCCATATTGGAGGTAACAAAGCTTTTACCTACACCCGGTGAAGCACTGGTGACCATAACCAGATTATTACCTTGGTTCATTACCGAGAAGTAAACACTAGTACGCAAAGAACGAATGGCTTCAACCGCCGTATCGGCAGGGTTTTCTAATGCGAGTGGGTGCTTGTTACCTTCTGCAATCAATTTCTTCTCATGGGTAGAGAAAGGAATAGTGGCATAGACGTTGATGCCCAGTGCATCAATATCCTCAGTGCCTTTAATTTTATTATTAAAGAACTCACGAGCAATCACATATGCACAACCCACAATAAAGCCCAGTATTGCAGCTAATACTAAGATTAATGCTTTCTTAGGTGCTACGGCATTCGGTTGAGACTCAGCAGAGTCAATAATACGCACATCAGCGGTGATCCCTGAGTTTAATACACTCAGTTCCTGCTGTTTTGCCACTAATTGATTGTAAATAGCTTGCTCAGACTCTACATCACGGGTTAAACGAACAATTTGTTGTTGAGTATTCGGCAGTTTTTGAATCGCTTTACTGATTTTCTCTTTCTCACGTAACAGCTGCTGGCGCTTATCAAGCAGTGATTGGTAAGCTGGGTGGTTACGTGTATATAATTGCTGAATTTCAACTTCTTTAAAAGTGAGTTCATTTAACTTTTCTTCGACTTGCAAAGCACTATCAAGGGCGGCTTTGGCTTCTAATGATAAGTCGATAGATTCATTCTTTTTACGGAAAGTGTTTAACTGATTTTCATAGTTATCCAGCTTGGTTTTAATCTTAGGCAGATATTCATCTAAGAATAATAAGGTATTATTTGTGACTTCTTTTTTACGCTCGGTATTTTGATCGACGTAATTTTGAATAATACTGTTTAATATTTGCACGTTTTCGGTTTTATCAGCACCTTTAATGGCCATATTGATAATACCGGTTCCTTTACCCACTTCGGCAATAGTTAAAGTGTTACGTAGATTTTCAATGGTTGAATAACGCGCATTTTTAACTAAGGTAAATTCTTGACCAACCTCTGCAACTAAGGATGAAATCAATAAACTAATATCGTCTTGTTTTAAGAGAATACCAACGGTGCCTTCAAGAACTTGACCTTCAATATTGAGAGAATATTTGTTATCGCCCAAATAGGTCAACGTCGCAGGCTTTCCAATAAAGTCTTCAGGAACTAAATAGAGAGCCACGACAGCATCGGTTTTATCACCCCACAGCTTATCAAAAAAGCCTGCCGGTGCGATTTGAGTATCTAAATTCAGGTTAGTCACGGTTTTGCCCAGCACCATTCGTGACTTAATGACTTCAATTTCGGAATCGACTTGGCCACCACTGCTGGCTAATGGCATCATTTCACTCATTTGGTCAACAAGAGAAACTTGGCTGGCTTTGTCATATTGCAGTGTCGCATTAGCTTGATAAATAGGAGTCGCTAAAAAACTGTAAGCTGCTGCAAGCAAAATAAAAAACAGAGTAAAAAAGCCGATTTTAAGATAACTGGACTTTAATACTTTAAAAAGCGCCAGCAGATCGATCTCATCCGAGGCAGAGGAGCTATTTTTTGTCGTGTTCATAATCAGTTAAATGCTAAGCCTTCCAAAATTAAAATTAAATTTTCCCTTGCCACTGTATAACGGCTTTTTCCATCAGTTGATAAACATGTTCAAACATTTCATCACTGCGTTTATGTGGATCTGGGATCTCGGTTTTATTAAGCCACTGGCCGAATAACATGACTTTTCCACGAGTTTCGGGAAACTGTTGATGGATCCTATCAATATGATCGTTTTCCATCACTAGGATTAAGTCTGCTTCTTTACATAATTCGCTGGTTAAACGTCGTGATTGATGATTGTCTAAACAGAGATCATGTTGCTGTGCGATACGGATGGCACTGTCATAAGCGGGGCGATCGTCTTTGGCAATAATGCCAGCAGAGTGTACTTTTTTATTGGGGAAATGGGCCTGTAATAAACGCTCCCCTGTGGGGGAGCGACAAATATTACCCATACAAACAACTAGGATATTGTTAAACATGACGATTACCAGTCGTGAATACGTTTTGTACCTTCAGTTAACTGATTATAGGTCGCGATGGTTGGTAGTAATTGAGTGATCAGACGGTTCCAACGTACCACAGGCGCGGCAGTAACATAGACCAGATCGTATGGTTGTAGTTTAAACTCTGTACCCATCACCATTGCCGTGGCATCCGATAAATCTAACTGATATACCGCTGCCATTTTTTTCGGTAGCAACGCATCAAGTTCTTTATCACCAGAGGTTTGGTTTTTAATTGGACGGATAACAAACACACCGGTTGCATTAGCGGTTGTTTGATCGGTACCCCCGGCTTTACTGAGTGCTTCAGTGATACTCATACCTGCTCGGTCAATAGTTAGGGTATTTGGCTGGCCGACTTCACCCATCACAAATACTTTTTGCCCGTCGTTGCGTGGTACATAAAGTGTATCGCCTGGGATCATTAGGTAGTTTTGGGTCATATCGCCATACTGTACCAATGATTGCAATGAGAGTTTAATTTCTTTGCCATTACGGGTCAGCACGACGTTATCCCAATCGGCTTTTTCGGTGAGACCGCCCGCGTTATTAAAGGCTTCCAGAACGGTCAGAGGGATATTGGTAATTGGCAATGTACCTGGTTTTGCGACCTCACCAGAAACATACATTTTTTGTGAGCGGAATGCCGCAATACTGACATCCACTTGCGGGGATTCAATATAGGTAGCCAGTTTACTGCTAACTAAATTACGGATCTCCGACAGCGTTTTGCCAACAACTTTCACGTTACCGATATAAGGGTAGTAAATGGTGCCATTGGAATGAACCCAGTTACCTGAGTCGGCAGCGCTACGATAAGAACCCGCTGGAATAGTTAATTCAGGGTGATCCCATACAGTGATGGTTAACACATCACCCACCCCCACACGATATTCATAAGTTGAAAGTTGCTTTTCAAGTGTCGGGTTTGGCTTGGCGATCACTGGAGCCACGTACATCTCATCTAACAGTTTTGGTGAAATCGGATAGATATCCACAAATTTAGAGATATCACGATCGCCAGTGTCGACGACATTTTTGCCTGATGTAGACATATAGACACCAGGGGTAACGGTACAGCCGGTGAGCAAAATGCTGGCTGCGAGTAGTGTCAGTGGGAGACGCTTACTAAGCACAAGACCATCCTATGATAAAAAATGTTTAGATAAGGTATAAGTGATGGGTTGCTATCATCATCCCACTTATACGTGTACGTGTTTAATATAATTTTTTAGGTAGTTTATAGCGAAGGTAAATTTTTGGCAAAAGCAGAACGATAAATTTAGCCTATCGCTTAATCATTGCCAAACAGATCACGTGTATACACTTTCTCTGCGACATCTTCGAGTTCAGGCACCATCCGGTTGGCTAAAATAATATCGCTATCGGCTTTGAACGCTTCAAGGTCACGGTACACTTTTGAACGGAAAAATTCGTCCTCTTTAAGCACTGGCTCATAGACAATCACTTCAATGCCTTTCGCTTTGATGCGTTTCATCACACCTTGTACCGCCGAGGCGCGGAAGTTATCCGAACCCGCTTTCATCACTAAACGATATACCCCGACTTTACGTGGCGCTTTGGCAATAATCGCATCCGAAATAAAGTCTTTACGGGTACGGTTAGATTCCACAATCGCATTAATGAGGTTATTCGGTACATCGTCATAGTTAGCCAGTAGCTGCTTGGTGTCTTTCGGTAAGCAATAACCGCCATAACCAAATGAAGGGTTGTTATAATGGCTGCCAATACGTGGGTCTAAAGACACCCCTTCGATGATTTGACGTGCGTTCAAGCCACGGCTCTCTGCATAGGTATCTAATTCATTGAAATAGGCCACACGCATCGCTAAGTAAGTATTGGCGAATAATTTAATCGCTTCCGCTTCAGTGCCATCGGTAAACAGCACAGGGACATCTTTTTTGATAGCGCCTTCGAGCAGCAAATCCGCAAAGATTTCCGCTCGCTCAGAGCGTTCACCAACGACAATGCGTGATGGGTACAAGTTATCCCACAGCGCGCGGCCTTCACGTAAAAATTCAGGGGAGAAAATCACATTGGTGTAGCCAAACTCTTCACGCAGGCGCTCAGTAAAGCCAACAGGGATGGTGGATTTAACAATAATGGTGGCTGTAGGGTTGATTTTCTGCACATCATGAATGACTGATTCAACTGACTTGGTATTGAAGTAGTTGCTTTTCGGGTCATAGTCAGTCGGTGTGGCAACAATCACATACTGTGCGCCCGTATAGGCTTCAACAATATCTTGGGTGGCACGGAAATTGAGTGTTTTTTCACGCAGAAACTGTTCAATTTCGGTATCGATAATCGGCGATTGCTTATTGTTCAGCATCGCCACTTTTTCAGGCACGATGTCGACGGCCACCACTTCGTGGTTTTGTGACAGTAACATGGCGTTAGACAGACCTACATAGCCTGTACCTGCAATTGCTATTTTCATATGATAACCAAATGGATTAAAAGCCAGAGAAAGTTTGAATGTTTTTTAGAGATCGATAAACAATAGCTTGTGCTGTTTCATGATCATTAGCTTCTGCATAACATCTTAGTTCAGGAGCATTACCAGATGGCCTTAGATGAATAATATTGCCATTCGACAATGTCATTCTTAGTCCATCAATGGTATTTAAGTCGAGTAATTGCTCGTCACCAAAACCTAAATGTTGTAATAAATGCTGTGGGTTCTCTTTTGCTTTTTCGAGAATAGATTTGCTTTTTTCAGTAGCAAAATTTTGCACTCTATCACTAAAAGTTATGCGCTGTGGTAATGCTGTGACTAATTTGGCAATACCTTTCTCTTTTGCGGCGGATAGTAACATCAAGAAAGGCAAGACAGCATCTCTTGTAGGCAACGCTGATAGTTGCTTGCCATTTATTTCAATATTAGATCCTAAAAGGAAGCCACCATTAGCTTCAAAACCAGCTATTTTTCTGTAGTCTTTCGCTAAGTCAGAGAAGGCTTCAATAACATATGGAGAGCCAATTTTGGTTTGTTTCACACACTTAAAAGCATCATGAGAAGAAATAACGGTATTACAGCTAACAGGGATCGCTAGTGCTTCTATCTTCATTTCTAATGCACATAACAAACCTAATATATCGCCACGTAACCATTCACCGTTTTCATCAGCAACAAGGGGTCGATCGCCATCACCGTCGGTCGAGAATATGGCATCTAACTTGTATTGTTCAGACCACAATTTAGCTTTGTTTTTATCTTCTTCGGATACTGCTTCGGTATCAATCGGTACAAAGTGGTTACTACGTTCTAGGCAAACAACATCAGCGCCAAGTTTTTTGAATAAAATAGAGTAAATATCACGCCCTGCGCTGGAATGTTCATAAATACCAATTCTCTTTCCAGCTAGCAATTTTTCATCAAAAATAGAAACGTAACGGTTAATATATTCATCAGTCGCTAATGAGTTTACTAACAAAGTAGATGATAGTTCATTAGATATTTGAAATTGAGAATTATTATTTAATATTTCTATTTCATCAATTTTGGTAATTTCTCCATCAGGGCGATAAAATTTTAATCCGTTTCTATCGAACGGAATGTGACTGCCAGTGATCATAATACAAGGAATGTTGTTTCTCATTGCAGTATATGCAAGAGCGGGAGTTGGAATGACACCGTAATATAGTGGTTCCATTCCTTGTTGCCTAATCGCATCAATACATGCAGTTGCGATAAATTCACTACTCGGGCGATTATCGATTGCAATGGCTACTTTATCAAATTCAAATTTATTTTTGATGCTATTAATAAAGGCATGAGTAAAAGCTGCACAGGACTCATTTGTAAATTGAGTTACTAAACCGCGAGCGCCGCTTGTGCCAAATTGTATGCCCGAGATTTTTATTATATCTAGACTAGATAGCATATTCATTATTTCTTAATAAATTGAGGTAATTTGGATAGGTTTTTCATGAGCAAAGGGTATATCCAAAAGATATTGTTTTTTTTAAGTACTAAAATGTCTTCTTTAGTCTTTTTTAATATATTTAAAAAACTACGATTACTTTCACCGCCGACTCGCATTTTAGTGACTACTTTTGGAAGATATGATACGGAAATATTGTTTAACCATAAATAACGTAATAAGGAGTCATAATCAGCTGATATTTTGAAATTAAGGTCGAAACTACCATATTGTTTATAGAGATTTCTTTTCATAAAAAAGGTTGGATGTGGTGGCATCCAGCCTTTTTTAAGGTTTGAATGCTTATAATTACCGGAGACCCATCGTCTAACTACATTAGATGTATTTTCTTTTGAAACATATTCTAAATCTGCATAAATGGCATGGGACTGTTCGTTAATTAAGGTATTAACTAAATCTTCAATAGCATTTGAATATGCAAAAATATCATCGGAATGAAGAAAACCAATAATATCACCTGTAGAAGCGTCGATACCTTTATTTAGAGCATCATATATTCCCTTATCGGGCTCAGATATAATTTTAGAAATTTTTGTACTGTATTTCTTGACTATTTCCAGCGTGTTATCTTTTGATGCCCCGTCAACAACAATATATTCAATATTCGGATATGATTGATTCTCAAGGGATTTTAGTGTGTCAATTATGGTGTTACTGCTATTATATGTAGCAGTAATAATGGAAACTTTCATTATTTATTTCCGCCATATTCTTCTAACCTAATAATATCATCTTCTTGTAAATAATTACCTGACCGTACTTCAATTAAATGTAAATCAATTTTACCAGGATTTTCAATTCGATGGTGAGCACCAATAGGAATATAAGTGGATTCATTTTCACTTAAAATAAAGCTTTTATCGCCGTTAGTAACTTTTGCTGTTCCTTGTACAACAACCCAATGCTCAGCACGATGATAATGCAATTGTAATGCCGTTTTTTCGCCTGGTTTTACTTTGAGATGCTTGACATGAAAGCGTTCTCCCTCCGCAATATCATCGTGAGTACCCCATGGGCGGTATGCTTCACGATGTTGTTCACATTCAGGGCGGCCTGCTTTTTTTAGCTGATTAACAATGCTTTTTACATCTTGCACATTATTTTTATTTGCTACTAACACAGCATCTTTGGTTTCCACTATGACTAAATTATCAACACCTACAGTAGAAACTAATTTGTTTTGTGAGTAGATATAGCTATTTGTTGTATTTTCGATAAGAACATCGCCGATAATGACATTAGATTCATTATCTTTAGGTGAAACTTCCCAAAGAGAACTGAATGAGCCAACATCACTCCAGCCTGCATCCATAGGTACCACTAATACATTATTAGCATGCTCCATAACTGCATAATCAATAGAATTATCAGGGCAGGTGCTAAAGATTTCAGATTTTATACGAATAAAGTCTAAATCATGAAGAGAGTTATTCATTGCTAATTCGCATGAGCTTAAAATATCAGGGCAATGTTTTCTCAGCTCGTTGAGGTAACACGAGGCTTTAAATAGGAACATACCGCTATTCCAAAGATATTCTTTGCTAGCAAAGTAGTTATTTGCTGTATCTAAATCAGGCTTTTCAACAAAACTATCAACGGTATAAATGTTATTATTGGTAGCATAGCCCTTTTTAATATAACCATAACCCGTTTCAGGGCATGTAGGTACTATACCAAAAGTAATCAAATTTCCTTGCTCAGCAGCATTTATCGACTGCTCAATTGCTTGAGCGAAAGCTTGGTGATCTTGAATAACATGGTCAGCGGCTAGGATTAATAGTAAAGGATCATCTCCAGACTGCAGGGCCTTAATTGCTGCTAGAGCAATTGCGGGAGCAGTATTGCGGCCTACGGGTTCTAAAATTATGCCACTATGCTTATAGTTTTCTTGTCTTAACTGTTCAGCAACGATAAATCGGTGTTCTTCATTGCAGATAAACATTGGAGGTTTATGTTTGAGTGCATCTAACCGCCCTACAGTTTCCTGTAGCATCGTTTTCTTACTGGTCAAACTAATGAATTGTTTAGGATATAGGCTACGAGATAATGGCCATAGTCGACTACCTGAGCCTCCTGCCATAATTACTGGTAATAACATAATTTACTTACCATGAATGATATGGGTTATTGATAAAATAAGCTTTTGTGTTCTCATGAACGTCGGTGGAAGATAATAGTTTGTTAATATCCCACCATTTATAGTTATTATGTTGCTCTACTGGTAATTTGCTGAGTTTAATGTCTTGCTTTATTAAATAACCTAATACAACGTAATGAGTTGTAAATATTTCATCAGAAAAATTATCTTGATAAAGGTGCTGGTATGAACCAATAAATGTTGCGTCCTTTATATGGTGAATAATACCCAGCTCATTAGCAGTTAAACGTTGAAAAGCAACCTCAAATGTTTCATCTTTGCAAATACGCCCTCCAGGTACAAACCAATAGCCTTGTGCAGGCCTATTATTTCGTAACCCTAGTAACACTTGATTTTCTGAATTACAAATAATTAGGTCAATAGATACTAAAGGGGTAGATGCAACGATAGTTTTAAAAGTCTCTATATCTAATCGTTGCGTCATATTTATATGTCTATTTTTTATTACATGCGGAATTTTTGTTGATTTTTCAAGAACCACTGATAGGTTTGGGTAAGCCCTGATTCTAAGTCAACGGAATATGACCATCCAAGATCTTTTAATCTAGATACATTCATTAATTTACGTGGAGTACCATCAGGCTTACTACTATCAAAGGTAATATTTCCTGTGAATCCAACTACTTTCGCCATTGTTTCTGCCATTTCACGTATCGTACAATCGACACCTGTTCCAACATTAATGTGTGACAGCATTGGCTGGGTATTTTCTTGATAGGTTTCTTTATCTAGTTCCATCACATACACTGAAGCTGCAGCCATATCATCAACATAAAGAAACTCACGCATTGGTGTTCCGGTTCCCCAAACAATGACTTCTTTATCATTATTCAGTTTCGCTTCATGGAAGCGGCGCATTAATGCCGGAATAACATGTGAATTTTCCGCGTGAAAGTTATCATTTTCACCATATAAATTGGTTGGCATGACACTTCGGTAATCACGACCATACTGTCGATTATAAGATTCACAAAGTTTGATCCCTGCAATTTTTGCAATCGCGTAGGGCTCATTAGTGGCTTCAAGTCTACCTGTTAAAAGTTCGCTTTCTGACATTGGTTGTTCGGCTAATTTAGGATAAATACATGAAGAACCTAAAAATAATAAGTTTTGAACATTATTTTTATGTGCGGAATGAATAATATTGCATTCAATAATTAAATTTTCATAAATAAAGTCTGCAGGATAGGTATTATTAGCATGAATTCCACCAACTTTTGCAGCTGCCAAATAAACTTCATCAATTTTATTTTTTTTAAAAAATAAATCGACAGCAGCTTGGTTTGTTAAATCTAATTCACTACGGGATTGGGTGATCAGCTCAATATCACTACGATTTTGTAACTGTCTTACGATTGCAGAGCCAACCATACCATTATGGCCAGCAACAAAAACTGTTTTTCTCACGTATTATCCCTTAATTTTCTAAAGAAATAGATACATCAAAGCCATTGGCTTTAAGTAAAGCGTGTTGTTTTGCTTTCTCAATATCGGAAGCAACCATTTCTTTACACATATCTTCTACTGTAATTTCAGGTACCCAACCTAGTTTTTCTTTAGCTTTAGTTGGGTCGCCTAATAAAGTTTCGACTTCAGCAGGACGGAAGAATTTAGGGCTAACGCGGACAATCACATCACCTACACTAACATGTGGTGCAATATCATGATTTACAGAAGATACAGTTGCTATTTCATCGACACCAGTACCACTGAAAGTTAGCTCAATACCCGCTTCTTTTGCAGACATACGAACAAATTCACGAACTGAAATTTGTTTACCTGTTGCAATAACAAAATCATCCGCTTGCTTTTGCTGTAACATCATCCATTGCATACGCACATAGTCTTTAGCATGACCCCAGTCACGGAGTGCATCCATATTACCTAAATATAAACACTGTTCTAACCCTTGAGAAATATTTGCAATAGTTCGTGTTATCTTTCGAGTTACAAAAGTTTCACCACGTCTGGGAGATTCATGGTTAAATAAAGTACCATTACAAGCATACATACCATATGATTCTCTGTAGTTTACTGTGATCCAATAAGCATACAATTTGGCAACAGCGTAGGGGGAACGAGGATGAAATGGTGTCGTTTCTCGTTGTGGGATTTCTTGTACTTCGCCATAAAGTTCAGATGTTGAAGCTTGGTAAAAGCGAGTTTTCTTTTCTAATCCATTAATACGAATGGCTTCTAAAAGTCTTAGCGTTCCAATCGCATCAACATCAGCAGTATATTCTGGCGATTCAAAAGAGACGGCAACATGGGACATAGCACCTAAGTTATAAATCTCATCTGGCTGTATTTCTTTAACAAGACGAATTAAATTAGATGTATCCGTTAAATCGCCGTAGTGTAATTTGATTTGTTCATTGTTATTAACTACAGAATCGATACGCTCAGTATTAAACGATGAAGCTCTACGTATTAAACCATGAACTTCATATCCTTTCTCAAGAAGAAATTCTGCTAAATAAGAACCATCTTGACCTGTGATACCAGTAATTAAAGCTATTTTCATTGTAAATCTCCCGCAATACTATATGGTTGTCTCAATTTTTAGTTATTTAAAAATAAAATTAATAAATGGTAAATAGAATATGCTTTTTACGATTTTAGATGTTATCTTTTTATCATTTATTATCTTAAATAATGTTACATTTGGCTTTTTAGTATATTTATTGAAGATATCGATCATTATCTGAAAGTGTTTTTCAAAGTGAACTGAAGATAAACCAGAAGAATGTCTTCTATATTTTACACCTTTTGAACCACTAAAGAAAAATTTATATTTTTCAGCTAATCTTAATTTAAAATCCCAATCCTCATATAAAGACATTGATTCATTAAAACCACCCACAGACATGAATTGTTCCTTTCTCATTAGCATATCTCTAGGTACTGGAATAACCATATAGCAAAGTTTTTTGTGTATCCAACCATTCGCTGAGTTAAATTTAGTTAATTTTGTTTTAAATGGAATTGGATTTGAATTTTCATCTACACTGTTAAAGCCTGAATATACGATAATATCTTTATCAGAGCTAGAAATTATCTTTTTTACTTCTAATTCAATTTTATCTGAATAATATTCATCATCAGGATCTAGAGTAGAAAAGTATTCACCATTAGATTGTCTTATTCCAAAGTTTCTTGAAAAAGAAACTCCTTTATTTATTTTATTCTGATAAATGTGAATATTGCTGTACTTTTTTTCCATGTCTTTCAATACTAACATTGAATCATCAGTAGAACAGTCATCCACGATGATAATTTCTATGTTATTATACGTTTGATTTTGAATGCTTTTTATGCATTTTTCTAAATAAATGGCATTGTTATAATTCGGTATAATTATAGATACTAATGGGTTATCAGTGGTCATAACTATCTCATTTTAATCTTTCGTTTTATCTTATTTTTGATCCAATAAAATAAACTGTTGTATACTCCTAAAAATCCGTAGTATTTATACACTATTTTATATTTATCATATCGTTTTTGTTTTGATATTTTATCTGAAACACCTCCACCTTCATAAATTGAAACAGGAATTTTTATATGAGTAGTCGTATATTTATTTTTTTCTGTAATTTTAACTACTAATTCATAGTCTGCATAGATAGGGTAGGATAAATTATATTTTAAATCTTGGCCTATAAGCTCTTTATTAAAGAACATGGATTGATGACAAGCCATAATAACTCCAGATTTTAATATACTTATATTTTCAGCAGGAACTATTTTTCCATTATAAAACATATCACCATAAACTATAGCTTTTTTCTTATCTAAAGAAGGTATGATTTTTTCTAAAGTATCGTGTGCATAAAAGGTATCTCCTGCATTCATAAATATAAGCCAAGTGCCTGACGCCATAGCTATGCCTTTATTCATAGCATCATATATACCATTATCTGGCTCACTAACCCAAATGATAGTTTTATCCTGATTATGGTGAAATATGTTATTTAGGTAGTCTATGGTTTCATCTGTAGAACCTCCATCTATGATAACGTATTCAACATCATCAGATATAGAGTCAACGATGGAATCAAATGTTTTTTTTAGCCCCAAGTAGTTATTAAAACACACGGTTATTATACTTATATTTTTTCTTTTAATTTTCATTATAGTCTCTTATTAATGGTTTTTCTGTATTATATATAATAATCCAGTAGCATTCTGTGAGCCGAATAAACCCCCATTAGTAATAGATAGGTTTAGATAATAATAAAATAAATCATAAAAACTAAGTAATACTTTCATTGATGTGTGATTAAGTAATCCGTCAAACCCAGAGTCATTAAGTACGCGAAAATACATTAACCCATTTATTTTTAGTTCAATTGCAAGGTAGTAGATTATAGAGTAACAAAATACTGCGATTATTGCTATCGTTGTAATCAATTTTATGATTGATTTGATATCTAATCTAACATAATTACCAATTAATAATAGAAATGAAAATATAAAAAAGATTAAAAAACCACTTTTTCCAACTAGCATTGATGCGCATAAATAAAATAAAGTAATAATAGTTAATTTCAAACTCGATATTTTTTTACTCCAAATAGATTCAATTACATAGTGTAATAAGAAAAATAAACCTATTATAGTGGAACCCATTGTTCCTGTTTGTTCTAATATTCCACTATATCTCATTCCTAAAGAAGAAAATTCATCTATTCTATAGGAATTGTAATTGATAATTATTTTATATATTGAGAAAACTTCGGGTTTTAACCATTGTAAATATATTGATAATGGTATTGTAATAATACAAATATTGAATGCTAGTTTTATTACCTATTATTTCTATAAATGCATTCTTTTTTTTCAGAAAGGATAATTAACAAATCCATTATTAAAAATAAAATAATTGCATATGCAGATGCTACATTCAATATTGGATGCCTAAAGTAAGAAACAAACAATATTAAATATAAAGTGTATAATGTTAAAAATCTAAATTTAGATTTCAGTAAAAATATAAGTACAATAAGAGTAAAAATAGATTTTATTAATATCCCGAATATTCCGAATGCTCCATAGAACCAAGACCACCAAGGATAAAGAACATTTCCATCATAAGCATTATTAGGACCTAGTCTATGAAATTCAGATATAAAGTCGGCATCATACACAGAAATAGGGTTAGAAATTGGTTCGATTATAATTAAAAATCGCTCAATAAAAAAACCAAAAAAAGGATACAAAATTTGCTCAATATCGTTGCTTATTTTTTCAATGGAAAACTCAGCTAAATAAAAGGAGAATGCTTTATATTTAAAAAATGCATTTAAGATACCAGTAATCGAGCTATTAATAGTATCTGCTCGTCCTTGGTAAATTGTAAGGATTCCAGCTATTATTACAACTAATATTGAAAAAATAATGAGTTTCAATATTACCTTGAAAGATAGACCTTTTAAAGATAAGCATAATATTATTAAAGATATTAAGTTGGCAAATTCTGAGCGAGATAAATTATAAGCACTAACTAAAAAAACGCCTAATAAACAAGCAATTATGATTTTAAAGTTATATTGATAAGATATTGAGATTGCACACATTACAACAAAAAATGGAGATGCTAACATCATAAATCTACTTGAGTCTTCATCAAATACAAGTTGTTCTCTTGTTGCACCATCAAGAATCAAGTTTAATCTAAAATAAAAGTATAGGAATGCTATTAATACTATTATATAAAGGTAATGCTTTTTTCTTTCTAATGATTTTCTGACATTGATTGAAAAAAAGTTATTTAATGATTCTACTCTTTTTTTATATATGTGCATTATAATTATAAATACTAATGTGGTTAAAAACCAATCTAGTATAGAGGATGCTAAGATTTCGAAGGGCAATGGGTATTTAAAATCCAAAATATAAGTTGTAGATAATGCTCCCCAAAAAAATATAGAACTTAATATTATAACCAAGTATTTACTTAAATTCATATGAGCCTTTTCTTTGATAAAAATCATCTTGACACAATTGGTATAAAGCTAAATATTGATTAGCTACAATACGTTGAGAGTAAAATGTAGTAGCTCTAGTTCTAGCATTTAATGAAAACTGAATATTTTCTTCATTTAAAATGAATTTAATTCCTGATGCTAGATCTCTGGAATCAAATGCATTTGCCAGATATCCTGTTTTTAGATGCTCAATAATATCTTTTAGCCCTGTAGTATTAAATGCAACAACGGGGGTTCCACATGAATGTGCTTCAGTTGCTGCTTGTGGTAAATTTTCAGTTCTAGATGGAACTATCATTATATCTGCTGCATTATATATTGAACATAATGTCGTATCATCATGTACATGTCCTAACCATCTTGTCTCAAAAGGTAAATTGGTAAATTCTTGAGGTTTACTTTGTCCGAAAATCAAACACATAATTTTTTTATTATCAATTGTCTGTGACAAATAATTCAGTGATGCTATTAAAAGATCAAATCCTTTGTTTGGATCTTTTCCTCCACCCATAGCACCAAATAAAATAATTGTTTTATTTAGCGGTAAATTTAATAAATTACGACAAAAGAATTTATCTAAAGGTTTATAGATATCAGTATCTAGTGCATTAGGAATTATTATGATTGGGTAATCTTTAAATAAAATGCTATTTTTTGCACATTCAGCCATCCAATTACTTGGGGCAACTATGTGCATATACTGTTTTTTCCATGCTTTTTTTTTCCGTAACCAAACCAACTTATCTAAATCTAGCCCCTTATCTAAATTATTTCTATTACTGGAGGAATAGCCTATTTTCCAACGTGCATTTTCATCATAATTTGTCACATGTTCAGTACCACAAAATGGCCACATATCATGTAATGTCCATACAATAGGTTTTTTTATTCTACCAATATCTTCAATAGACATAGTTTCACCAGCCACCCAATGTAAGTGGACTATATCAATATTGCTAGAATTAATTTTTTTTGCCCAACGTGATGGTAACCAATCACCAGAGTGAAAGTTAACGTTATGGGAACGTTGTAATTTATTAATGTAATGACCAATGGGGGAGCGAAATAAATTACAAGATTTTTCAAATCTGGTAGATGGACCAGATATAGACCAATGGTCAGATAATTTGTTTCTAACAAGCATTTGAGAGTCAATGCCTAAATCTAGTTGAGCCATGTGGAGCCTATAAGCTGCTCTTGCTGCACCACCGATTAAATCTGAGTGAGAAATATGAAGGATTTTCATGATAAAAATATTCTTTTTAATTTTCTAATTATACGAGGAAGTATATTTGGCCCAGTTGAATAGTAAAATTTCTTAATTTTATTAACAATAATTTTATTTTCATTGAAAGTATCTGGCCAACTAATATCATTTTTATTATTTAATGACGTTTTATAAATATCTATTTTTCCACAGTTTTCACCACTACCATCATTACCGATATTAGAAACATAACTTTGTGTTGGGTTTAAGCACAATCCATTATGTTCAAAAATTGTGGCATACCAAAATATTGCCCATGTATTTAGAGTTCTATTTTCATTTCCAATTACTTGTGACCAAAAATCATATGTATTATCAAGATTAAATGATTTTATTTTGGTTTCAGACCATGTATCAATTAGTTGCTTCGGATTTTTATTAAAATAGGCCCAACGATCAGACCAAGTTGCCCATCCCCAACAATTCATAACACGCCAGAAAAATGCATCTGGGAGCTGTTCTGCATTTTTTAATGGATAATTCCAACCACTAATATGCCAAATATGTTTATTATTTTCATATTTATCTAGCGCGGTATTCATAAAATTTAAAAAATATGGTGATGTAATTATATCATCTTCCAGTACTATAGCTTTTTTATATTTTTTTAAAACCTCACTAACTCCATCAATAATATTTTTTGCTAGTCCATTGTTTTGTATTCGCTCAATTAATTTAACTGATTTAAATCCATTTAAGTTTTTTATAATATTACGAACTTGGTTTACTGCATTTTCATCAGTTTCAGTCTTTGGACCATCGGAGTAAACAATTAAATCAGATAATAAAGCTTCTGAATTTAATAACAATGCATCTATTGTACGTTGTGTATGTATAGGTCTTGCATATACAAATAATATGATTGGCGCTAAATTTGTATTTTTCATGTTTTTTTATTTTAAAAGTAATAAACTTTTTATTTGAAGTATTAGTATCTTGCGTGATAGAAATATATTGGCAAATACGGCAGAGAAGAACTGGGCTAATACTGCGCTGATAGCTGCCCCAATAATCCCATATAATGGAATGAGAATTATATTTGATACAATACAAACTACAGCTCCTATTATTGTTTTGTATAAGCTCAATTTAGATTTTCTTTCATTTACAATCCATAAACTTTGAGCTACTCCCATATTAATAAATATATTTGTAAATACTATTATGGTTAAAACAGGTGCTCCAGTTATGTATGCATCACCATAAAGAACTTGAACGATAAAGTGAGAAAGTATTGCAATAGGTATGCAAACTAACCAACCTAACATTGCAAAAATACGAAAAATTTGTTTTAAAGTTTTATAGAATGAATCATCTCCTTTAGCTTTACTTTGTGCTACTAGCGGAGCTACGCTTACTGATAAAGTCATTGGAATAAATTGCCATATCACAGCTAAAGGTAACACTGCTGCATAAATACCTAACTCTTTATCGCCTAAATAATTTTTAATCATCAGTTGATCCACTCTCATATATAAAATGATTGAAAGCCCACTAATTATAAACGGCCATGATTCTTTTAAAAGTATTTGTGCACGTTGTTTTATTTTTACCCATTGATTTGGGCACGGATATTTTTTGTATGCATATAAAAGGCCACAGGCGACAGCACATGTTTCAAATGTAATGACTGCCGAAAAAGCAAGAATAGAGGCACTACTGAGAATTAAGACAATTTTAATACCATTTGAAATTATATATGCGGTAAGTTTTACGATTACTGTACGACGATTTTGACTTTGACTTTGAAACCATAAGTCGATGGTATCAGCGGCTTGAAATACTAATGTTGCCCCCGCAAGAGCTGTGATATATACACTTTGACTATTCCATCCATTCAAAAGAACCATACCGCCAACGGCACAAAACCAGCAGATTAAGCCAATAATAATTCTTAGTGTAAATACTGTCCCTAGAATTTCCCCTGCATTGTTTTTATTTTTAGCGATATCTCTGACTATTAAACCATCCATACCTAATGTACATACAGCTTGAAAAAAAGCTAAATACGCTAAAACATAAGCTAATTCACCATATTGTGTCGGTCCTAAATAACGAGCCACCCATGCGCTAACAGCTAACCCTAACCCCATCCTGACAAATTTATCAAGTAATAACCAACTACTATTACTCACTATTTTTTGTATATTGGGATTGCTTTTTATTTTTGCATTTATCTTAGTGATAAAGTTAATTTTAGTGAGCACAAATATAATTTCTCAAAATGTTATGTTGTAAAAAATAATTTAGAAATATGCTAAGAGCCTATCATCAATAGGAGCTAAATTCATGAACTTACCCAGCCATATCAATGCTTAAAAGTCAGGTTGTATAAGGTTTTTGTTATATCGATAATATATTTTCTATGCAGTAATTAACCCCTATTGAGATAGGCTCTAAATAGCTATTACCATGAAAGAGATTATTAACAATATGACGAACAACAGCAGAACCAATAAAGCTACCAGTAGCTGTAGCTAATATTTTTATCTTGAAGTGACTAGTTGTATTTTTAACCTCAAAAAAAGAGCATCAGAAGTGGTTATATCATTATTTGGGTACGCTACCGCCCCGGGCTTACAGCTACCTGTTCACTGATAATTCTTAATTTGTACAAATAGTTTTGGGTATTATACCCAAATAAACTCGTGTAAAATAGTCTTTAATTAAACTATCTATAAACATTCTGGGCAGGAATACACCAAATCCCCTCATGGCACTTCGGGCAACATTTTTGATTACTTGTAAAATACTCACGACACTGCACGCAAAACCAATCCGTGATCTTTAAAATAGGGGACACTGACCTAACCTGTGTGCTCAGTCGTGCCTTGTCTTCTAAGTTCTTGATCTTACTGATGACCCGCGGACAGTGCTCTGCACTCTGAGGATCAGAATGGGTAAACCATGACTCCGTTGGCGTCTTGTGCAGTGTGACGGGCTCACCGCAGTGAGCACAGTAATAGTTTTCTCGTGAATAACTCGGTTCTTGGGTGGCTCCCGCGAAACGATTGTTCTGCGTTAAGGCTAGCGACATTTTGACTTCATGTAATTTAAGCATGGGTGTGCTCCTTCTGTAAAATTTAAACTAAACGTTCTGAGTACCCAACATTCAGGATTCACACTCGGCAACCCACCTTGAAACTTAGAAGACCACTGAGCTGTGCCTGCATGCGTATCGAGCCAGGTTCGTATGTTTAGGGCGTCGCTTTGCCTAGAGCGCATTCAATCGCACCAGGTGTGGTTGAAATTGAGTTGGTGGGTAATGGGTGGGTATGCTATGAAAAATGCTCGGCGACTCGCGCTAGTGCCTTAGGATCCAAGGGCGGAGTTGCCCTCTCTCGATTCATCAATGCGCGCTTGTAGCCACTGTTCAACCTCGCTTTTCAGCCATCTTGAGCTGCGTCCCAGTTTAATCGGTTTGGGAAACTCACCGTCCTGTATGAGCTTGTAGAACCATTTATCCGTAAGCCCGGTAAACTGAGTGATAAATTTCATATCAACGAACTGGTCATTCAGCAGGCTGGTGGTTGGGGTTGTTTGAATCATCGTCATTGTCTTGTCTCCTGAGTATGAAAAGGAGAAGGCGACTGAGGTGGGGAATGCGTGGTGTCAGTCGTCCTTCAGACAATAACGGACTGCTGTATTTTTTTATTGCGCCTCATCGATAACATTCGGTTCAGTGAGGTCCGTCAACCGCAGCAATGGGGTGCGTACCAACGATTCAATACCCTGATTATTCAGCGCGTAATGAAAATAGCTGTGGTTTTCGGTGACCTGAGAAGCAGGTATGCTGTAAATCCCCTCTCTGCACTTCGGGCAGCACTTTCTGACTGGTCGCTGCTGGCTGGTGTAAAACCGTCGACACCAGACGCAATACCATTCCGTGATGGGCTTTATGGGATGAAGCTCGGAGAACTGTTCAGCTTGTTGAGATTGTCGCGTCAGATAACTGATAGCCGCGTTTACCTCAGGATAATCGAGGTATTTCTTATCAACGGGGTGTGCAAAGAAAAAATGCCGTTTACGGCGGTCCAGATACACCGGTAAGTGACAGTGTGGACAGTAAAAGGGAATGGGTAGTGCCGGTTGCCAGCGCTCCTGCTCTTTAAAGGCATTTGTCAGGCGGCCATCAGGTAATTCAGCGATACCGAGCTCCAGTTCATTCAGATTGTAAATGTTCATTGTTTCTCTCCGGTGTGTTGTGTGTTTGAGCAGGACAGTAATAATGGGGCTGAAACCCGTTATGGCGAAGCGGAATATGACGGTATCGGGTATTACCATACGTCGGAGGATGGACGGGTTAATCTGCGTCAGGAAGTCGATCCCAGTAACAACAGTCCAATTGTCATTGCCTATGTTGTCGGCACCGACCACGCTACGGTCTACAGCAACTGCAAAGTGACGGCTGAAGAGGAGTAATGGGTGTGAATAACGCGCTCAGCGCCATTCTGAGCGTTTTATTAAGGCAAGGGTTAAACTTGCACGGTGTCCCACAATAAACGGCTATAAGGGCCATAGAGATCATCATACAGCCCCTTGCTGCTACAGCATTCCCTATGGCTGACTTAACGATGACGGGAACGAGGACGACCTATCGGCTTATCATTCACATCAGGTAGACGGGAGATATGGTAAATCGGGTCAAAGGGTTTCTGCTCGGCTTTGGCTAAATAGTTCACCACGTAACGCATTGCCTTACAACCAGCATAATCATCAAAGTGTACCGGACGGCGTATAGCGTATCGATAATCGCTTTTATCAGGACAGTGGTAGATATCCCCTTCTCCGTCAGTCACGGCTCTCCACAGGCGTTCTGTTACATCCTGAAAGCCCCATTTCTTACAATGCCGCTGGCCATTGACGTAGATGGCTGCATGAGCATGTAATTTACCACCAGGGCTTTCTTCCAATACCCAGGCATAACCTATTACTCCGGGATATTCTGAGAGACTTAACATCAGGATACTCATATCCCGACTGAATTGATGTTCATCTTCGCAATGGGAACGGTCGGTATTATCAGACCAATGGAAGTCCGTCCGTATCATCAATATTTTGGAATACACTCAAATAACGCTGACTGGTGACGATGTAATTAATTCTGTAATTGAGTTGTAAAAAATCGCTGTAACTGACTAAATTAATAATACTTAACCTCTAGAAGCGGTGATACGTTCATTCAACCAGTGTTCAACCTCACTTTTCAGCCAGCGAGAACTACGACCTAGTTTGATTGGTTTGGGAAACTCACCGTCTTGAATGAGTTTATAAAACCACTTATCCGTTAAGCCTGTGAGCTTTGTAATGAATTTCATATCGATAAATTGGTCATTCAGTAAAGAAGATGATGGCGCTGTGGTCGTTGATGTTTCAATTGGATTTGTCATGAGAAAGGACTCCTGTCTTTAAAGTTAAAAGGCAGAAGGGATATCGATAAATGTTTAGGGATATCTCTCTTGCAAAAGATATCCCCCTCATGTTTTTTATTGGTAGATTAACGGCTGCACCCAAAAGAACGCTCACCATCACCATAATATTTTGTATGTTCTTTGGCTAAGTAGCGACAGCGCTGGTTTAATTCGAATATCGTGCTTTCATTATTGGGTTTATTATTATCTAGCCACGTTATGGAATTATCTGGAATATGAATTAAATAACGCTCCGCAGGGTAGTTCACACCAATAGCACTACACCATGCTTGCTGTATTAATGCATAAAGCGTCCCTTCAGTTTTAACAAAGTCACCTAACCCCCAATAAACATCTTTATTTAACAGCAAAAGAACATGATAGTGTTTTTTGTTGTTTATCTCACCGAACTCTCTGACCCAGACATAAGATAACGGGCATATGTGGTTACGCTTCCATATTTTATTCTTACGTTTTAGGTCAGCATTTATTTTGGCTTTTAACGATTCAAAGAATCGAGTGATGACCTTTGAATCGTTAAAGTGAAATATATTTTCAGATGGGAAACGTAAGTCAACTCGAACAGCAGTAACACGATTGTGAATTAAAAGTGCTTTACGGATAGTGTGGTTTATCTTTTGAATGTAATGATCATTGTAGGTGTAACTAGACATGATTAATACCTGTGGTTGGTTTTATTTCATATCTAGAAGTGATGTTGTTAAAAATAGGCATTCATCATTTAACCAAGATGATGAATATATGGATAGGTGAGTCAGTGACAGGGTAATGTTTAATCTTTTAAGTGTGGTAGTGATGCTAGTTATCTTTATAAAAATAATACTATACCAACACGATAAAGCCTTTCTTTATCTTATCATCAATGCCCGTGACAGCGCGTTTTTGAACCACAATGAGCCGCTTCTTTTTGAGGAGAGCCAACTCTGATATTAACTTATCTAAAGATTAGCCTTTACTCTAATAATAATTAGTGCAGTTATCGTGAGTTTTAGCACATAAATAGGGGTTTTCATGTAGTACAATGACACCTTAAACACTACGTAAAATACTATGTAAATATATGCAAAAAATACTACGTGGAGAATAAATGATAAATATAAATGTCAATGATAATTATTTGGAGTGCAGACAATATTATGCTGTTCTGTTCTATATGTTTTCAGAAAAAACACTGTCGCCTAATGAGCTTTATAAAATGATATCTGAGGCAAAGAATAAGAATGTGTGTACATTACTTAGTGAGTTAAATCAGCATGTCGGGAATAGATTTAAAAATGTTGATTATTATCTCAGAACGATAGAGAAAAAGATTATCCCAATAGAACAATTATCTTTTTTAACGGATGAAAGAATATCATTTGTTATCTTAAACTTTCTCATGAAATCGTATAATAAACACCTTATAGAAAATGATTATAAATCAATTATGACTGGAGTGTATAATTATTCACCTTTAAATTTTATTCCAATAATGGGTAAAAATACACCTTTTCATTATATTGTTTGCTTTTTGGATTTTATAGTTTTAGTTATGACTCCTAAAGATTTTAATGCAATAGTTTTTCAAATGAGAGATAAAGCTTTATCTATTACTAAAGAGTATCCAGATCCTTTTTCATTTTTGTCAAAAAAAACTGAAGCGTTAAAATGGATATCCGAGAGGTTGATCCGCGCCAATATTGCTGTTGATGATGATGTTAATGTTCTTATTCAAAATGAAAAATGGAAATTGATTATTTCCTGTTTTGATTATTGGGCTATTTTTTCAAGTGTGGAAGCTGTCAAGCTTTTTCTATCTCAAACAAGAAAAGCTTGGAGCCAAAAAAAATATCGTGATGGTGTTAAAGATAAGGCTGTACTGAATACGTATATTTCCAAATCATCAATGGTAAAATTAAAAAAAATAGCCAAAAATCATAATAAAAATATTAACGAAATTATCGAGGCGATGATTGATCAGATTGATCTACCACGGGATCCGCTCGAAGAACTCATACTGTTAGTTGAAAAGAAAAATTTAAAATAATTTCAAATATATATTATTACCTTGAATAATGATAAATTTATTTTCAAGGAGTTTGTATGAATCAACATATTGAACTGGAGAAGGCTCTCGCAGCCTTTCCCTTTTCATTTAAAACGTTATTTTTTAACCAACTCAGTCAGCTCATCAATTACTCCCCCACCATCGGTTTGATGGGCAAAACGGGAGCGGGAAAATCCAGTCTTATCAACGCACTATTCCAATCGTCATTATCACCTGTGAGTAATGTTTCAGGCTGCACACGGCAGGCTCAGCGCTTCAGTATGACGATGAACAACCATGTGCTCACCTTTGTTGATTTACCCGGTGTGGGAGAAAGCCTTGAGCGAGATAGAGAGTACCACCAGCTATACCGTAACTTATTACCGGAACTGGATTTAATCATCTGGGTACTCAAGGCCGATGATAGAGCATGGTCCTCAGATGAACAGTGTTATCGCTTTCTCTCGGAGCAATGTGGTTATCAACCAAACCGCTTTCTATTTGTGTTGAACCAAGCCGACAAAATAGAGCCCTGTCGCCAGTGGGATGAACACAACCACCAGCCATCCTCAGAACAAATGGTTAACTTGGAACTGAAGCAACAAGCCGTAGTAACCGCCTTTAAGCCACATCATCCTGTGATGACGGTTTCTGCGGCAGAAGGTTACCAACTCACTGAGTTAGCAAAGCAATTAATACAGGCGTTACCGGCGAAAGCCAGTAGCGGTGTAGCTAGGCAACTGAACAGCGCTTACCGGACGCAATCGGTGGAGAACGCCGCACGTAACGATTTTGGTCAATGTGTCAGTGATATTGTGGATACCTTAATCAATATCATTCCCTTGCCACCATTGATAAGAAGTACGATTAGCACCGTTAAAAACAGTATCGTATCCGTCGCTAAATCCCTGTGGAGAATGTTCTTTTAACCTCTTACATTACCCCATTAATTATCACTCTCAGCGTCAGTCCTTAACAGGATTGGCGCTTTTTTATCTCTTTTTCTTGGAGTATCAACTGATGAATAATTCAACTGAACGTGCAATTACAATGACACTCGTTCCCGATGAGCAACGCCTGGATTTTTGGATCAACCACTTCGGAAGCGTGAAAGGCTGAACCACCTTTGAAGTGGTCATCTTTACCACTATGGGGCAGTTTTGTGATGACTATCTGGGTGGGTATTGGGAATATTGCACCTTATCTAATGGTGGCGCCTTTATTTATCCCGATTTACCTCAAGAGACACTGACGCTGTTCAACCCACATAACGGTAACGAAGCCAACGTCAGTTGTGAAGCCGCAGGCATTGCCGTGTGTTTGATGATGTACAGTTTATGGTCATTTCAAACGGAAAGTGACATCCTCGTCGATCGCTTTTATCAATTGCATGATTATGCGGCGCAACACCCAGAACGTTCCGCCATATTCCATCTAATCGATTAACCACGTCCTTATTTACGCCTTCGTATTATCTGATTCATTATAAAAGCATCATCAGACTAACCCATTAATTAACTTACATTTATTTTTATATCTATATTATTTTAGTGAATCAATCATCAGAATGAGTCACTAAAAATGATACTCAATATACCTATCATTTCTAGAAAGCTCTGTACCGCAAGGTGTAGGGCTTTTTTGCTTATTACTGTCTATCAATATCGACTGAATTGGAGTTCTATTATGTTTACCTTACAAGAGCAAGAATCAACGGTTATCAAAACCAACCTCGTCAATTCCCGTGGTCGTAGTACCTTCTGGCGTTTCTATTTCAGCACAGTACCTGATTGGCAGCGTTTAGAAGGCGATATCTTTAATCTGATGGATAAGATGTGTGAGGTCTATCATGGAGCCTTCTGGGAGTTCAGTATGCTGTCTAATGGCGGCGCATTTATCTGGCCTGATATGCTCGAACCCTCCCTGCAAATGTTTAACCCGCATAACGGAAATGAAGCCGAGTTAAGCCCGGAGGCAGCCGGTATTGCAGTCTGTCTAATGGTGTATAGCATCTGGTCGTTTAAAACCGAGAGTTCTGTGCTGGTAGAGTATTTTTACCAACTTCGTGACTATGCGATGCAACATCCCGAGCAAGCACAAATCTTTCGCCTTATAGACTGATTTATCAGTCACGGTTTTATCTTTCCCTCACCAGCAATCTTCATTTAATCCATTTATCGAATGATTTATCAGTTTAATTATTGAGGAGAACCCCTATGTCTCGTTTAGCTTCCCGTTTTGGCAATGCTTGCTCTATTCGTCGTGACCGCCCGCTAACTACCGAAGAGTTATTTCGCACAGTACCTAGCGTATTTTCAGAAGAAAAACACGAATCCAGAAGTGAACGTTATACTTACATCCCGACCATTACCTTATTGGATAGTCTTCAAAAAGAAGGCTTCTATCCGTTCTTTGCTTGCCAAACGCGTGTGCGAGATGACAGCCGTCGTGATCATACTAAGCATCTGTTACGGCTGAGACGCCATGACCAAATTACGGGCAGCCTAGTGCCTGAAATCATCTTACTCAATAGTCATGATGGCTCATCGAGTTATCAGATGTTACCGGGGATGTTCCGATTCGTTTGTCAGAATGGCTTAATTTGCGGACAAACCTTTGGTGAGGTGCGTGTACCGCACAAGGGCGATGTGGTGGAAAAAGTGATTGAAGGGGCTTATGAAGTGTTAGGGCTATTTGAACGCATGGATGAGCAACGTGATGCCATGCAATCCCTATTATTACCGCCACCAGCCCAACACATCTTTGCTCAATCTGCTCTCACATATCGTTATGGTGAAGCGCATCAACCTGTGACCGAAGCGCAAGTATTACAGCCACGCCGTGTAGAAGATAAGAAGGACGATCTTTGGACGGTGTACCAACGTTTGCAGGAAAATTTAATTAAAGGGGGATTATCAGGCAGAAATGCGAAAGGTAAACGCGCTCGCACACGTTCAGTGAATGGGATTGATGGTGATGTGAAGCTTAACCGAGCCTTGTGGGTGATGGCTGAAAATATGCTTCAACTAGCCTCGTAATGATGGAGATATTAACGATGGAGAGTATCAATACTTATACGAATACCTTAACACTGCTTCCTAATGAACAACGTACTATCAAACGTGCGTTGACCATACTGGATAAGTATCTGCGTGAACCGGGTATTGCTTTTACATCAACGCAAAATGTGAGGGATTGGTTACGGCTAAAAATGTCAGCATTAGAGCGTGAAGCGTTTATTGTGCTCTACTTGAATCAACAAAATCAGTTGATAAGCAGTGAAACCCTGTTTGCTGGCTCGATTAGCAGCACACAGGTTTATCCTCGTGAAGTCGTCAAACGAGCACTTCATTTTAATGCTGCTGCCGTTATCTTTGCACACAACCATCCGTCAGGCGATATCACGCCAAGCCAAGCGGATAAATCTATCACGCAACAATTAATAAAAGCATTGCAGCTAATTGAAGTACGAGTACTTGACCATCTGATCATCGGTGGTCAGCAAATCTTCTCTTTCGCTGAGCATGGCTTAGTATGAGGTGAACCATGAATATTATCCGTAAATCCGCAGCAATGAAGATCCATCAGCAACATTTAGGCTCTCGCCTTGCTCGTTATTGTAGGGGAAAGTATAAATGGGTTGGTAATAGCGAGCATTATATTGGTAAGGAGGTGCCAGATTGTCGTGGCGTGTTAGCTGTTTATGTTGAACGTCGCCAAGACAGAGATGGCCCTTATGCGTGTGTCATGTGTGTGACATTGAATTGAATAAGTACTGATCACTTTGAGTTTATCCTATATTGGATGGATAAATTAAGCCTACTTCCACTTTGATTAGTATTCAATGGCACATATCAAACCGTTGGATCTTAACTGAATTAGACATTGAGGAATTAAACAAAAATGACACAATAAGACATCATTAAACATGTCAAATTGGCAATACCATGATTCATACTAGAAACAATTAACATGAACATGATCCCCATTAAATGTATACTTAAAAAGGATTCGAATACGTTATAATTACACCTGTCATCTGTGCAAAAAAACAATCTATTTGCTGCGCTCTATCGCCCCAACCGTGCTCAACAAAACCCACCAAACGGACCGAGGGTACAAAAGAGGGTATAAATAAAATCAAATTCAATTAATATTTTTAAATACAACCAGTTATAATGAAAAGTCGATTCCGAGTCCGGCACCACTTATTTAAAGAACCCGCCCAAAAGGCGGGTTTTTGCTTTTCTAGCTACGGTAGATTTCAGGTCGTTGCAACACGTTATTTATTTACTGGATTTCATGCCATTTTTGCAGATGTTCTTTGCTGTTAAAGACACCTATACCCCCTCATAAACCTATCTCTTATTTTCTTGTGTAAGTATTCCATAAAAACAAATCATTAACTTTAACAGATATGTCAATTTCAGCTTTTCATTCACACTAGACTATCAGATTGAATTGTGTTCTATCTACGAAACCTGTCAGCTTAAATCTGAGCTGATACAGTCATGCTACGCTTTAATGTGTCTGGCAGATATACATAAAATAATAGGTGTAGCAATATGCTGCGCTATTTAATGAGTTTTATCTGGAGTATGGAAAGAAACCCGGAGCGGCATATTCAACTATGTCGGGATGTTTTATAGCAGTAAGCGTTAGCATGGCTTGCGTGTTCTTATATCACCAACGTAATATAAATATTATCAATTAGTAACACATGTTTACATAGCTCGTATTAATTCAAAATTAAATTAAGACTAACCTTCAGGTAAGGAAAAAATATAGAGTTTAAAAAGATAACTTGACCATCTTCACATTTTATAAAACATTAATTTGAAGTTATGTTTCATTTGATGTTTTATGTTGGAGTTTAATTCTAAATAGAAATCTCACTTATAACCACTACAAGAGTGAACGCGTATGAAAATAATAAAGAAAATATCTTATCTCTTTTTCACAATAATACTGTCTTCACCAATATTCTCATCGACCAGTTTTGCTGAGAAACTCCCCGCCCTTCCTGTGACATTAAAAAATGGAACCGGAGTAATTAACCAAAATATTATTTACATAGGTTTAGGTAGTACAGGAAACTCATGGTATAAACTTGATCTTAATGAAAATAAAAAAAAATGGGAAAAAATAGCTGATTTTCCGGGTACGCCAAGAGACCAAGCTATAGCAATTAAGTTAAATAATAATATTTATATATTTGGCGGAGCGGGAAAAGAAAATATTGAGAGTGAAACAATAAGCTCATTAACAGATGTTTATCGTTATTCACCAAGTGAAGACAAATGGGAAAAAATAGATACTAGTTCACCTTATGGCTTGGTTGGTCATGCAGGAGTTAGTATCAGCACCAATAAAGCTATCATTCTTGGAGGAGTAAACAAGCAAATATTTGATAAATATTTCATTAATTTAAATCATGCTAAAAACAATTCATCTATTAAAAATAAAGTTATTAATGATTACTTTAATAAACCCATAGAAGGCTATTTTTTTAATCGAATCATACTAACTTATAATGCAGATAATAATCAATGGGGTTCATTAGGCACTATTCCTTTTAATGGAACTGCGGGTTCTTCATTAGTAAATGATAACAATTCAATAACCTTGATTAACGGTGAATTAAAGCCTGGATTACGTACTAGTGAAATACAAACGGCTATATTAGAAAATAATCAACTACAGTGGAATACTACTGTACAGAAACTTCCTCCACCATCACCTGAGCAGCAGCAAGATGGCTTGGCTGGTGCATTTGCAGGTTATAGTGCTCATACCTTACTTGTTGCTGGGGGAGCTAACTTCCCTGGGTCTCAGGCTAAGTATTCACAGAAACATTATTTTGCACATCAGGATTTAGACAAAAAATGGCATAAAGAAATTTATGGGTTGATTGATAATCAATGGAAAGTAATTGGTGAATTACCGATCCCTCTTGGTTATGGAATCACTATTGAGCATGGTAATTCACTATATTTAATCGGAGGTGAAACTACAAAAGGTGAGGCAGTTAATTCTGTAATCACTTTAACATTAAAAGATAAAGAGCTAATTATTAACTAAACCAGTCAAACTTATAAATTATAATAACCAACCAAGAACTCCATATTAAATTTATGGAGTCTTATCCACTCAGGTAAAAACTATGTTTAATAATAAAATTTTATTGGCATGTTGTACTTTTTTTATATCATTTCAATTAAATGCGACTACACTAGACTTTCGTCATGAATATTCAGATTCATCCAGAATAAATAAAGATCGCATTGCCTTTATTCATTCATTTTCAAATGGTATCGGATTTTATATTGATGCCAGTATAAAGTCAGGTGGTGTTGACGGCGAAAAAGATAAAGTATTTAGTGATGTTGTTAATAATGCTATCGAAATGGGGCTAAGTTACAACCATAAGATAAATAAAAGTATAACGTTACAACCGGGATTAATTTTTGAAACAGTTACAGACACATCAATTTATAAACCTTATTTAAAGGCGCAATATAATTTTGATAACGGTTTATATATTGCAGGCCGTTATCGTTTTGATTATGCCAGAAAAACAAAAAAAGCTGTTGATGACGAAAAAACAAATCGCTTTGATGCGTTTATTGGCTATAAATATAATAAATACAAAATTGAATATGACTACACACAAATGTATAGCGATGGCATAAAATATGATAATAAGAAACGTAATTATGAACATAATGTCTCTTTCTCTTACCAATTGAGTGACACATTCACTCCTTATATTGAAGTTGGAAATGTTGCGGTAAGCCCGACCAGTGACGCCCGTCAAACTAGGTATCGTTTAGGATTACAATTCCACTTTTAAATCTTGTGTAAAAAGATGCCAAAAATTATAGTGAGTAATTACTCCATTACTCACTATATTATTTTTTCATATTTATCAATAAATTAAGAAAAATATTTTATTATTTGATCTTCTTCACAAATTACGACTTTCGTAATTGAGGAATTTAGCTTCATAAAATAACATTAATTGGAGTTATACTTCAAAATAAAATGGTGAGTTCAAAATGGCATTGATTGAAAAGATGACTACGGATATTCAACAAAAAGGAGGGCTGATCGTTTCTTGCCAGCCTGTCGATAATAGCCCTATGGATAAGCCAGAAATTGTTGCTGCAATGGCTCAAGCTGCAGTTAATGCAGGTGCAGTAGCAGTACGAATTGAGGGAATAGATAATTTAAAAGCAACTCGCCCTCTTATTGATGTGCCAATTATTGGTATTGTCAAACGCGATTTACTGGATAGTCCTGTCAGGATCACACCTTGGTTAAGTGATGTAGAAGCACTAGCAACAGAAGGTGCCGATATTATCGCTTTTGATGGTACGGATCGTGTACGCCCAGTTCCAGTCAATGAGTTATTGGCTTGCATACACCACTTCAATAGGTTGGCAATGGCAGATTGTTCCACATTTAATGAGGGAATGTATTGCCAGGAATTAGGAACAGAATTTATTGGTTCAACTATGTCTGGCTATACCGGTGGTGAAATACCAAAATTACCTGATTTACAATTAGTGGCAGCACTCGCTGAAAATGGATGTCGTGTAATAGCCGAAGGCCGCTATAACACACCTATGATTGCAGCAAGAGCTATACAAGCTGGAGCTTGGGCTGTCACAGTTGGTTCCGCATTAACCCGACTAGAACATGTCTGTGATTGGTTTACCCATGCCCTCAAGTTACAGCAGGAATTAGTTAAATGAATATATTAGCAATTGATATTGGAGGAACAAAGATTTCGGCTGCATTAATCAGTCGAGACAATCAACTTACGCACCATACTCAAATTACAACCCCTGCAAGTGCATCACCAACTCAACTCTATGAAGCTTTGGTGGCGATAACTACACCACTAAAAGCGTATGCAGATGGTGTCGCCGTAGCCTCTACAGGGATTATCTGTGATGGCGTATTAACTGCATTAAATCCTAATAATTTGGGAGGATTAAAAAATTTCCCGTTAAAAAAAACACTTTCTACAATAACCGGTTTGCCTTGCTGGTTACTCAATGATGCTCAAGCTGCTGCATGGGCTGAATATGATTACCGCCATGAAAATATCTCTGATATGGCATTTATTACAGTATCGACAGGGGTTGGGGGCGGCCTAATTCAACAAGGACAATTACAGCTAGGAAAACGAGGTATTGCAGGCCATCTAGGCCACACTATAGCTGATCCTCATGGCCCTCTTTGCGGCTGTGGTCGTTACGGATGTGTCGAAGCTATCGCTTCCGGCCGTGCCATTGCTTCACAAGCTGTAAATGAACTTGCAGGTAAAGATGCTAAAGCTATTTTTACTGCCTATCACCAGGGAAGCCTTCAAGCGAAAACAATAATTGAAAACTCAGCAAGTACTATAGCTAATTTAGTTGCTGATATTAAAGCAATAATAGATGCCGACTGTGTTGTTCTTGGTGGAAGTGTTGGATTAGCAAATGGATATATCGAGCTTGTTCAAGCAGCTATCAGACAACAGCCCAAGGCGTTACAAGTCCCTATTTTAGCTGCTCACTATCATCATAATGCTGGACTTTGGGGAGCCGTTCTTTGGGCTAGGAAACACTAAAAAACTGTCGTACTTCTTACCTTTTACCTTACATATGGCAGGACTAAAAAAATGCAATTACATGATTTTGGTTTCGTTAATTATGCAGTGCTATTTGGATATTTAGCCGCAATGTTACTCGTTGGTGTTTATTTCTCTAAACGCCAAAAAACAGCGGATGATTATTTTCGTGCCGGGGGGCGGGTTCCCGGTTGGGCTGCCGGCGTTTCTGTCTTTGCAACAACATTAAGCTCAATTACCTTTATGTCAATTCCAGCGAAAGCTTATACTTCTGATTGGACTTTTATTATTGGCCAATATTTAGCGATCGCCATTTTGCCATTAGTATTTTATTTCTATATTCCTTTCTTTAGAAAATTAAAAATCACTTCAGCCTATGAGTATTTAGAAGCCCGTTTTGATATACGAAGTCGTTTATTTGCCAGCCTGTCATTTATGTTATTTCATATTGGTCGTATTGCAATTATCACTTATTTGACCGTACTCGCACTACGTCCTTTCATAGGGATAGACCCTATTATATTAGTTGTACTGATTAGTCTATTATGTATTATTTATACATGGATGGGAGGGATTGAAGGCGTTATTTGGACAGATGTTATTCAGGGATTGTTACTTTCAGGTGGTGCTGTTTTAATCTTTATCATGATTTGTTTTAAAGTTGATGGAGGTATTAGTGAGATTTTTACCACAACAGCACAGGCTGATAAATTTTTCCCGGATGCACAGTTACGCTGGAGTTGGACTGACAGTACTATTCCTGTATTAATGATTGGTTTTTTATTTGCCAATATTCAACAATTTACTGCAAGCCAAGATGTTGTCCAGCGCTACATTGTGACTGATTCTATCGAACAAACTAAACGTACTTTAATCACAAATGCTAAATTAGTTGCCATTATTCCTATTTTCTTTTTTGCCATTGGTTCAGCCCTATTTGTGTATTACAAACAAAATCCAAGTTTGTTACCTGAAGGTTTTAATACCGGAGGTATCTTACCCTTATTTATTGTTACAGAAATGCCAGTGGGTATTTCTGGGCTAATCATTGCAGCTATCTTTGCCGCTGCTCAATCGAGCATATCTAGTAGCTTAAATAGTATTTCTAGTTGCTTTAATTCTGATATCTATATTCGCTTAAGTAAAGTTGAACGGTGCTCAGAACAAAAAATGAAAGTCGCCAGATTAGTTATAATTATTGCTGGAGTATTCAGCAGTTTAGCAACAATTTGGCTAGTTTTATCTGACGAGTCTGAAATATGGGATGCTTTTAACAGTTTAATCGGTTTAATGGGTGGCCCTATGACCGGACTATTTATGTTAGGTATTTTTGTTAAACGTGCTAATGCAGGTAGTGCGGTCGCAGGCATTATAGTAAGTATCATTGCTGTATTAGCAGCCCGTTATGGCAGTGACCTTAACTTTTTCTTCTATGGTGTAATAGGTGCTATGTCAGTAGTCATTATTGGTACAATTACTGCGCCATTTTTCTCGGCAGCAAAACAAATTTCATTGGATGATAGTGAAATATCAAGGAACTCATAGGAGGTATCTATGTTATTTGGTCATATATCTGACGCGGCAGTAATGCCTGAAATGAATTTGGTATTACGTAATATAATTAAAAAGGCAATCGCACTCGACCCATTCTCTTTAGAACCGGGAAGCTACCCTATTGATGATAATGATGTATTCATGAATGTGATGTCATTTGAAACACAATCTCGAGAACAAAAATGTGCAGAATTACATCATCGCTATATTGATATACAAATTTTACTATCCGGTGAGGAAGTTATAGATTACGGCGTTCGAAATTCGGCTAAAAATGCCACTGTTTACAGTGAAGCGGATGACTACCAACTCACAGATGTCATTGAAAATTGTCAAACATTGTCATTAACACCCTCTATGTTTGCTATTTTTATGCCTTATGAACCCCATAAACCAGGTATAGCAGCAGAGAAAGGAAACAGTATATTAAAAAAAGCAGTAATTAAGGTAAACCTTAATTTGCTGACTAGTTAATTTTCATCAGTTCCAATTAAACGCTTTATTTCTAATGCATCAATAAATTGTATATTGATGCAAATGGAATAAAGCGTTTTGTTATTATCACATAATTATAAGAGCAAGGCTTTTTTTAACCCGCCAGAATTGATACTCTTGTTAGCAGAATTCCATTCCCTTTGAACTTCGGCAAACAAGGATAATTTTCATGACAAAACAGTCAGTTACCAGACTGAAGCCAGGTAAAATACTCGACACACTAGGGGCAATGAAAAATAGCCTGACGCGAGTATCACAGCGTATTGCTGAATATATCCTGTTTCATCCTGTTGAAGTCACTCAGCTTTCCATCGCACAACTTTCCCAAGCGACTAAGGCGGGTGAGGCAACTGTAGTGCGTTTTTGCCGCACTTTAGGCTATAAGGGCTTTCAAGACTTTAAAATGGATTTAGCCATTGAAATGGCGACATCGGATAGTGAAGAATCACCAATCCTTGATGCTGAAGTTAGCCATCAGGATGATATCCATACTATAGGTTTAAAATTACAAGCAACCATCAATAATGTGTTATCAGAAACATTAAATTTACTTGATATGACGCAAGTTCAAGATGCTGTAAATGCGTTGCTATCATCGAATTATGTTTTTATCTGCGGTGTGGGTTCCTCAGGGATCACAGCAGAGGATCTAAAAAATAAACTGATGCGTATTGGATATCGAGTGGATGCTGTTACCAATAACCATTTTATGTATATGCAGGCTTCCTTATTGAAACCGGGTGATATCGCGATTGGTATCAGCCATTCCGGAAACTCACCGGAAACAGTTCATGCACTGAAACTTGCAAAAGAAGCAGGGGCTACCACAATTGCGCTAACGCATAATTTAGGTTCACACATTATGGAATATGCCAATTATTATCTGATTAATGGTAATCGACAGGGGAAATTACAAGGTGATTCTATTGGTACAAAAACAGCACAACTGTTCGTTTTAGACTTACTATATACCCTACTTGTCCAAGCTCAACCTGAAATGGTCAAAGAGCAAAAACTGCGTACACTAAATGCATTAAAAAATACCAATTCAGCATGAGTTTATAATCAGTGTTATGTGGTCTTGAACAAAAACCAGCTAAAGATCACACTTTCATTTTTCTCTTTCTTTAACGCTAATTTCATTATTGCGTTCTGAACGATTGAGCCTTAATATAGAGCAAAACTCCATATTATAATAAATAAAGAAATCAACCTCCAAAAAGGAATGATAATGAAAAAACTCTCTGGATTAATCGCTGCACCTCATACACCTTTTGCTTCCGATGGAAGTATTAATTATCCTGTCATTGATAAAATTGCAGAACATCTTATTGCAAGTGGTGTCACGGGTGCTTACGTATTAGGAACAACAGGAGAAGGCATCCATTGTTCTGTCGAAGAACGCAAAAAAGTCGCTGAACGCTGGGCTGCTGCCAGTCAAGGACAACTAGATATCATTGTTCATACAGGTGCACTCAGTATTGCAGACACTATAGAGCTATCCCGTCATGCTGAAACGTTAGATATTCAAGCTACATCAGTGATTGGTCCTTGTTTCTTTAAACCAAGCAATGTAGATGACTTAGTTGAATATTGTCGTTTAGCAGCGATGAATTCGCCTTCTAAAGGCTTTTATTACTACCACTCTACTATGTCAGGTCTAAACATTGACATGGAAAAATTTTTACAAGCGGCAGGAAAAACAATTCCGAATTTATCCGGAATGAAATTTAATTCTCCTGATATGTATGAATTTCAACGTTGTTTACGTGTTGATGGCGGTAAATACGACATTCCATTTGGTGTAGATGAATTTATACCGGCAGGGTTAGCTTGTGGGGCGTTAAGCGCTGTAGGAAGCACCTATAACTATGCGGCTCCTTTATATCTTGAAATAATTGAGAAATTTAACACTGGTGATTACGATGGTATCGCTGCATGTATGGATAAAGTAATTGCAATTATTCGTGTGCTGGTAGAATACGGTGGTGTTGCTGCAGGTAAAGTTGCAATGCAATTACATGGTATTGATGTTGGTGACCCCCGCCGTCCACTACGCCCATTAACTGCAGCACAAAAAACGGATGCATTAGCAAAATTTAAAGCAGCCGGTTTTCTATAATTAACTTTACTCTTGTTGAGTATTAACAACACAAGCTTGTTTTTTTACATCTCCCCCATTTGATGATGACAGTGGCCTTCGAAGTGAAAGCCACTTTTTATTTCTTAAAATATTACCCCAATCAGTTATCCGATTAAGCTGAATAACATCATGTGTAAAATCAAAAAAAGAATATATTGTCACCTATATAAGCAAATCATTTTTTATTACAGATAATTATATTTTACTACACTTGATTTTTTTATTTTTAGCAGTGAATAATGCAACCGCCCCCTGAATATTAACAGAAACATCTTCAAACAAAGAAGCAAGTGTCGTTTCAAGTGAATCCGCAGAGTCATAAACATTGCTAAAAATTCCTTTTTTATTATAGACTGACATTAGCTTACTTCCAAAACGATTATGCTGAACCCCCTTTCCAAGAATAGTCGCACCATATAAAGTGCCATCATCCTTAAGTGTTTCACTGATATTTATTATCGCTTGTTTCTTATCACTCATTTTCCCTGGCAAGCAATGTAATAAATAAAATATGGATACTGAATCAAATGCCCCTCTCAACTCACCAGTAAATCTGTTAAAAATATCATGACAGAAACAAGAGTTTAATTTCTCATCAGAAATATATTTTTTAGCATATTCTAAACTGTGAATATTAAGATCGGAAAGTGATATTTTATTAATTTCATCTGCAGCTTTTTTTAAATAAAAACCAGTCCCAACACCAATATCCATATGGTTGTTACCAAGATGAGATTTAAAGTGAGGAATTAAAAATTCATCAGTATTACAATGCCATGCATAGTTATTAGATATATTTAGTACCCACCAGTCATATAGAGCCAAAGAGAGAGGTGTATATACTTTAGAACCATCATTTGTGTTCAATGACATAAAATCTCCATAATGGAAAAAATATATATTATTTTTTTATTATTTATTTTAATAGTCGAAAATAATGAGTGATAAGTCAGGTTATCATATGCTATAAGTGTAGGATTATATACTTGGTATTATTCAGAGTTATTTATATCACATCCCATCTTTAATCGGAAAAAACTCTGACAATTTCACACATGCGCCATTAAAATCATCTAAAGATATATCTCCATCTATTCACCCCATTCACACCATAGCCTAACAAAACAAATCAAAAAACTAATAAATATGCATATCATCTTTGGTATGCTTCATCTGTGATAACCATAAACCATATGCCTTTCTAAATAATTTATCAGAAACCATTTACACAGATACTGGATAAAACCCACAAGGTCATGAAATACAAAATAACGAAATTTAATCATAACGATTAAAACGAACATAATTCACGCAAGTAAATTAACAAGTTATATTTTTATTGTCAGTTTACCTCTTTCGAGGTATTTTCATTGAGCTAATGCTGTGTGGAAAATCATCTGTATATCCCTTTCCTGAAGAGCGGGTATAATAGTCACCCTGAAGGTTTTTTTGAAAAACCGCATTGTCCATCCGAAATATCAAACAACATGATCTTGTTACCAAGATTATATGTACTAAAATCATCAATACTTTCATTTACCAGCAAATACTGACCTGTTTGATCAAATCCATGAAATAATGCAATGGCAGAGAGCCTCTGGTGACAACTATCTCCATTACTCAGTGTCACAGTTGCTGTAATCTTTTGGTGTACAAAAATACTCTTACTGCCCTCTTTATTTTGACAAGATTGACTGGCATTGAATTGTGCTTGTATTTTTTACATCAACACTGGCATACATCTCGTTAAATGGGGTTAATACACGCCCGATTATCAGGGTAAGAGTACATAGAGGAATTCACCGTCACGTGAATATTATCAGCTATTGCAACCAAAGGTAGTCCTATCAATAAAAACAAACCTATAACTCGTTTTTTCATATTAAATTCCAAATCTATTTTCACCTCTGCGGATCAAGGGGACCTGTATCTGGGCTATACCGAATCAGATGTCTTCCCCATATGCTTTACAGCTTTCAATTGATCATCATTCTGAATTAATCTGCCCTTTTTCAGATAGTTAATTTTTCAGCCATCAATTGTGCTTCATCTTCGCTGTGAGTCACTAACAGTGCTGTTTGCCTGAGAGGGTAGATTTCATAGACCACCCCACCCGAGCTGAATTATTTACCGTGGTGGGGTGTCAGCTCAGAACATGGCAATCAATGTAGAAAAAAGAGGCATATTATGGGTCTTGACAAAAAGATAAAATAGATTTACTTTGAAAATCAATTCATTAAATAGCTGAATGTTCACGAGTCTGGGCACCACATATTTAAAGAACCCGCCCCAAAAGGCGGTTTTTTGCTTTTATATTTCTAAGCTCAAGTTGAGTACTCGGCTAAAGAATCTGAAATCTATAATCTTTTTTTTATCTAACCTAAACACTTATTTCTATACCCTTTCGGTCTACTAGACATGGTTAGTCCGCCACTATACAGAATATTGATATACAATCAGCTATAATATAAAGTCAATTAACTTGACTTATACCAAATAACCAGGAATTACCTAAAAAAAACCAAACACTAAAGTTTATAATTAGATTATTATTCTCACCCTTTTCTCATTTCATCCATTATACAGCCAAGCTTAACTCATATTACGTGTTTTTATTAGCCTATTGTCTTATCTAAGAACCTAAAAATAAGTTTTTATATTAATAGTTATGAAAATAAATCATTAAAAAACCACAATATCATTTTTTATTCCTAGCTATTGAGCTAAAAAAATAATCAAATACAATATTAATCAATAAGTGCTAATAATAATTTGTAATAAAAAGGTAACTAAGCTTTAATGTAATAAAACCTACTCAACCTTACCGAACAACTCACAATTTCTGCTTAACATATTGTTAAGTAATAAAAATAACCCCATAAAACAAAGTGCAAATAACTATAATGTTTAGAATAAGACTCTGCATATGAACCTAAAATAAATGACTTAATCTTATTTAAAACTTTCAATTAAGGAATACCTTATATTCTAAAATTTTCTTTTCGTCATAATTTACTCTTAGCTATAAAAATAGTTTTATGAATCAATGATACTAGGGTCAAGTTTCCTCATGAAAAAGAAAAAAGATACAACTTATTATATCAGCCAACTAGTTGGTAAATGCTTACAAGAATACCGGCAAGAATTAGGAATTAGTGGTGAGAACATTGCGAAAGAGTTAGGCATTAGCCAACAGCAATTATCGCGCTATGAACGAGGAGAGAATGCGTTAACCGTAGATGTATTGTTTAAATTTATTCTTATACTCGGTATTAATTTCCCAGATTTTTACCATAGGCTATTCTATGTCGTGAGTCATCATCCTAAACTTTCACACTATATCACTAATTTAAATGGTTTTGGCTGGGAATTAGATGATTTGAAAGACTATTATAATTCAGCAATTGTATAACCTTTAGCGTAAAGAAATATTGTTTAATTTCTTTATTTTATATTATTATGAAAATCATGGAGTTTGCCTATAATCGATGAGAACAGCGCTATGTCTACCCCTTCTCCGACTGCATTTTCAAGGATAACTCGCACATCAGGACGCACGAATAGCATACTTACCATTGCTTTTCCTTTGTTATTTATTCTAATAACAACATTGATTTGGAGTGCAGAGCGAATTGTTCAACAAGAAACTAAACGCCTAGAAGTCGATTTTAGGTCACTAATAGGCTATATCAATGAACAAGAAAAGTTTTTACGATCTTTAAATAAGCAAAATCAAGATTTAATAGAGTTAGTTGAAAGCCGAACCTATGCAATACAAGAACAGTTCTTACCAACAAGGTCGCCATTATATCTACTCGAAGGTAAAGAATCTTTAGTTGCAATGCCATTTACCCTAGCTTGTGACAAGAGTTTAGAGTGTTCCAACGTTCCCAGTATATTATTTTCTTTAGGGGCCTATTTAGCTGATTACTATTCTACTTTTTGGGGAGGCTCATATTTTCCAGCTGCTGCAGTATTTTTTGTCAACGAACACGACCAAATTAGCATCAGCGTTCCTTCCGTTGGAACAGTTTTAGGAAATGAATCTATTTCTCCAAATTTGTATTACTCCGTCATTGATAGTATTAGAAAAAATTTACCTACTATTCATGCTCAATTTTTAGGATCACAAGAAAGCGATTCAAAAGACATTATCTGGTTACGTCCTGAGCCATTTGATCATATTCTCATTGGGATCATCCCTGCTGGTTTTGATGAACATTTATGGCAGAATGCTCACATTTCTCCTAAAAATATTTATGCAGTTAGTATGTTAAGCCAAGCAAGGCTTAGCGTGCTGGAGCGAATGTTAAACCCCACACTCACACATCAATTTTGGCTGATTCATGCAAAATATGGTCAGCTACTTGGAACAACCCAAGCACCTGAAGAAGAAGCATTAGAAGGTATTTTCTATACCAGAGATGGCCTAGTTCTTAAACTTTCATCTAAAACTGATGAATGGACTGGATATTATAGAATTAGTTATGCGGCTTTTTTTGAAGACAACCTGTGGCTTCCTATCAGTTTAGTTATTGCACTTTTCTTTAGTTTATTTTGTGGATGGGGATATCACCGCTGGTACCAACGAAAAATATTACAACCCGCAATAGACTCCCAGCAAGCTATCTTAGAAAATGAATCTTTTAACCAAACACTTATTGCGACAACCCCTATCGGCTTATGTGTAATAGATAAAGAAACCCAGCAGTTACGCTTTGCGAATGAGTTAGCTCGTTATTGGCTAAAAATAACCAATATATCTACTCCCCACGACTCAAATGAATATAATGAATTACTTATCAAGGTTCTTTCTGACACAGAACAGGTTAAAACTAATTTAAAGTCTGGGGAACATGTTCTTTATGTCGTAAGCACAGCAACTTATTACCAGCAGCGCCCTGTTATTTTATGCGCATTTACTGATATTACGATCCAAGCAGAAACTGAAAAACAACTTGATGATGCTAAGCGACTTGCAGAAGAAGCCAACCGAGCTAAATCCACATTTTTAGCAACAATGAGCCATGAAATACGAACCCCACTTTATGGTCTAATAGGTACATTAGAATTACTGGCAAATACCTCTCTTTCATCTCAACAAGCTCACTTTATTGATCGAATATCAACAACATCCCAATTACTTATGCAGTTAATTGGTGATATTTTAGATATTAGCAAAATAGAAGCTAATCAAATTCAAATTCATAATCAACCATTTGATTTATTAGAATTAGTGCAACAAACTGTTCAGTTATATCAAGGAATTGCTCAGCAAAAAGGGTTGCTCCTATTTGCTATTATTGACCCAAATGTACAAGCAAATAGAGTTGGTGACTCTGCCCGACTGCAACAAATTTTAGGTAATTTACTCAGTAATGCGATTAAATTTACCCACAGAGGTACTGTTACTATTGAACTTAAAAGAAGTAATAAAAATAATATATTACTACGTGTCAGTGATACAGGTGTTGGAATTAGCCCTGAACAACAAATAAAATTATTTGAGCCATTTTATCAAGCTCATTCAGAAATTCATGCTTATGGTGGTACTGGCTTAGGTCTATTTATTTGCTCTAAGCTTATCAAATTGATGGATGGGCAAATAAGTTTACAAAGCGAAACTGGAGTTGGTAGCTCGTTTCTCGTGACACTACCTTTAGCACTCGATATACAGCAAACACACTGGCTATCACTCAAAAACACCAATATTTGGTTGCAAACCCCAAACCCATTATTGACTGAAAATATAACGCAATGGCTAAAACGTTGGGGGGCCAATGTATATTTCACAGAAAATAGCCTCCCCATAGATACCTCATCCGTTATTGCCGTCGGCATCTTAATTCCATCGTTTCCTCTGCCAACTAATTGGGATGGGCAACTATGGGTAAGCACTGAAATGAATTTCAGACTATCCGAGTTAAATCAGCAGTTATTCTTACTACAAAATAATAAAGAACCGATACCCCTTATTTGTCCAACATCTCGTATACAAACTCATATGCATAAATACCCGCTTCGCGTTTTAATTGCTGAAGATAACCCCATTAACCAAGTTGTTCTACAAGAGCAACTTGAACTACTTGGTTGTAAGGTATTTATTGCCAATGATGGTGAAGAAGCGTTGGTGATCTGGGATAACGAAATTGTTGATATCATCCTTACAGACGTTAATATGCCTTATCGTAATGGTTATGAGCTTGCACAGCAGCTGCGCAGTGAAGGCGAAACATGCCCGATTGTTGGTGTTACTGCTAATGGATTAAAAGAAGAAGAAGAGCGATGCCTAGAATCTGGAATGGATTCATGGCTTGTAAAACCTATAGAGCTAGAAACCTTAGTTCAATTGTTCAACCGTTTATTCCCGATTTACTCCTCCTCAGCTTCAGAAATGGGGCCAATAAAAGTGATTAACCCGCTAAATGGGGAAGATAGAGAAAAAATTATTCGTCATTTTGTGAGCGATATTACTCGATTTTGCCAAGCGGTTGAAAATAACAACACAGAAGAATTAAAACAGTTATCCCATCGTATCCGTGGTGCATTAATTAGTGTTGAACAACGTGAGTTAGCTAATCAGCTTCGTGAGTTTGAAACAGCATTAGATTCACGGACATCAACATACATTGATACCCAGATTAGTCAGAATATCTGCAACCAATTAGCTAATTGGATAAAAAAAATTAGTCAAACAAATGATGTGTGAGGCAATAACTAATTAACGCTTGATTATTATCAACACCCAATTTACGCATTGCAGCATTTTTCTGTAGGCTGATAGTTTTATCACTGCGGTTTAATTGCTTAGCAATATCAACAATAGGCTTACCTTGAACAAAAAGGCGCAGTACCTCAAGTTCACGAGGTGATAATGTCTTTACCCTATCATTTAATGTTACTGCATTACGGCTTTTTAATGTCGTTGTCATATCTGCAACAGGAACACGATATTGGCGACCTTGCCCCGCTAATGTGATAGCTTTCATCAGGTCACCTAATGGTGCCTCTTTTGACACCACCGCACTCACCCCAGAATCATATAACATTTGTACAATCATTGGGTTAGAAACCATCGTTAATACAATCACTGCAATATTTGGATATTGGCGACGTAAAAATTGAATATAATTCTGTCCATCGCTAGATTGGGTATTATTAGGCATCATATAATCAGTTACGATCACATCAACCTCATTTTTTTTCAAAAAAGCAAATAGTTCAGCATCCTGAGTGTAAGCACCTAAAATGTCTAAATTCATTGATTGAGAAAGTGTATCTTTCAAACCTGAAAGCACAATGGGATGATCATCAACTAATACTAATTTGAGTTTTTTCATTTAATAATACTCAGCATCAGAATATGTATATTCAATATAACACCATAGAAAAAATGTCAATTAACACTCTTAATATGAAACAACAACTCGAACTGTTTTAGAAAACGGACCAGAAGCGATAGTGCTGCCCGCTATCTTGCTTAATGTCGCAGTAAAAGGGACATTAATCGGTGATTGTGGCATGATTTCACCAATACTGTAGCTTTCATTATAGTTAATATCAGTTGAATTACGGGTTAATAGTGTTTGTAACCCATTGCCCATATCAAGATATTTTCCACCTAGCACCGTATTATTATTGGGTTCAAAACGTACTGATATATTTAGCCCTGTTTCGCAGTCTTGTGGCACTGACATACCTAAATTAAAAGTTCGGCTAACCACTTCTCCCGCATTCATTTGTTTAGGTGAAATTGAGTCAAAGTTTACACTTCCCCCATTAGAAGCCGTGATATTCACCGCAGGTGCAGGGCAGAGCAAGGTTAAGTTACCTTTAATGCGCACATAAGTTGGCCCGCCTAAATCCTTACCTAAATAATCCACATGGGTTCCTAATAAAAATAGCCCTGTATCAAAAGGTTTAAGAGCGTTTGCCCCCTTATAAACATAAAAGTTATACATGAAAGCGATATTGCGTGTAATTCCTGTTTCTGGTTGACTCCAATACCCCAAATAAATATTTGGAACAGTTGGGTTGGTTATCGTTACTGGACTAGGAGATGAAATTGCATTTTGTTGCGTCACACTGACACCACTATTAATCAATAATGTTTTAATTGCAGTTGGCATTGTATTTTTAAAGTAAACGGCATTAGTTGTACTTGATGAGCCAGTAAACTCACATCTCACTGATATATATGAGCTCAATGCTGATGTCAATAAGGTACCATTTGGAATTGAAGTACTACTATTTGTAATATCAAAGGTTAATTCTTGTTCTATAGTTGTAGCTCCTGAACTCGGTATACAATTATTAACCGCAGCTACTGATTGAAAACTTAGCAAAAATAAAAATAATATAGCGAATGAATTTATTTTATTAAAAATTAACATAATTTATCTCTTATCCTTTTCATTTGATAAGGAGCAAGTTGTATTACATGTATATTTCAATAAGTTTGGTGTTCCATAATCATCAATATAAGTAATAACCATTTTCGGCGATTTCACTTGTTTATCTGATAGAAAATATGTTGAATTGCTATTTGGCTTTATGACAATTTCTTTAAAATCAGGAACTTTAGATTCATTATCATTAACATTAATCACAACAATGTGATAGGGTGTCTGGTTAGTTAATTTTAACGAGTTTCCCATTTTTTCCACTTTCAATTCTTTCTGCCAGTCATTGTTAGGGTATTTTTTCAATTCACTTGGACGATAAAATAATTTAAAGCGTGATTGAATAACAATTTCAACAGCATTTTCTAGTTTAGTTTTCGGTGGAATACCCAAGACATTAAAGTAAAATAAAGACTCTTGGTTGTTCGGTATTTTCACGTCATTTTTTGATAAACTAATTCTAACCTGTTTCTTTTGATTCGCTTCAACACGTTGCAGTAAAGGCAAAGCAATTAGTGGCTCTGAAATTTTTTCACCATTTTCATTCTCGACCCATGACTGAACTAAATAAGGGTCTTTTTTATCAATATTCTCAATCACAACGCTAACACCTTTACTTGCTTCATCATAAATAACGCGAGTACGGTCAACAGAAATTGATGCATGTGTGTATGTGCTAATCAAGATTAAAACACTTATTATTAATTTAAATTTTTTCATGATTTTCTATTCTTTATTACAGGTTATATTCTTACTGGCTAAATGGCTTTGTTTTCCTAACATAATTCGACATGACTGGTCACCACTCCATTTAACTGTTAATTTTTGATCTGGTTGAAATCCCGTTAAATAAACTTGCCCTTCCTCTGCAATCATTCCCAATACACTATTATTATCAGAGCCATAAACTAAAGCACCAAATGGAGGCGTATTTCCGTCAGGGAATTTAATTGTAACTAACGCTTTTTCCCCCACTAATGTATTGAGTTTTGAATAACCAACCGCACCATCAGTTAAATTTGATTCAATCACGCTGTCATCAATGCTGACATTATCTGGTACATTATTAAGGTCTACATACTGGGTCGACCTATAATAGGTTGGAACATTACTAATTGCGGCTAAACCAAACCCATTCGTAACTGATTCATTTTTATTAATTGATACCCCTTTCGCTTTATCTGTATCAATAACCATACGAGCTTGGTTATCATAAACTCGTCGGTGTAAGACTGGGCCTTGGTTGGTAATCGTCAAGGAGCCATCTAGTGACCCACTTAATGTATGGTAATCTTCACCATACGATCCCGTTAGTTGTGCAGTACCATATTGTGTATCACGATAAACGGATGCATTCATTGCCGCATTTTCAAAAAAGTCTTTACTTGATAAACCTAAGCTAACGTTATTATCATTAATTTTAGAATTGTAATTAATATTACTATTATATTTCTTATCAATATCATTATAAGAACTAAAGTATTGAATCCGTGAGTTTCTTTCACCACCAAATGGGACGCTTAACGAAAGATATGCTTGCTTAGAGCGTTTACCTTTTACGTAGCTACTTTTACCAATTGATAATGATAAAATCGCATTATTTATAAAACTTGTATTTATGGTTTTATTAAACGATAAATTGAGAGTATTGTTATTTTTTGATTCTTTCCAATAACTTTCCCGTGAGTAACTTAAACTTATATCTGCCTGTAAATCAGGGAGTTGTTGTGTAAAAGAAGTCGTAAATACATTTTTCTGCCGATAATGTGGCGTTAACGGAGTTTCTTTTAAGCTAATATAATCATTCACTGACATAAAGCCTTCATTAGAAAACTGGTACCCTGTTAAATCCAATCGACTTGAATTCGAAAAACGTTTTGCATAATTAATACGGTAACTTTCACCAGTACGTAAAGCGATATCCTGTAGTTGATTCTTCGACTGTGTAATATCAAAAGATATTGCACCAAAGCGTTCCATATTTACCCCAACACCTGCATTATAGGCATGATATTCATCATTAGAGGTTGCAAAAATACCACCAAAAATAGATAAATTGTTGAGGATCCCCCAAGAAGCTTCAGTTGATATAAAGTCATCATTGATGTTTTTATATCCCATTGGGTCTAACCGGCCTGCATTCAGTTTATATTGCACCATGCCTGGGCGTGTTAAAAAAGGAATATTGGTCGAGGAAACTTGGTACTCACGTATAGAGCCATCTTCTTCTGTAATTTTAACATCAAGAGTCCCTGATAAAGAGGAGCTCAAATTATCAATTGAAAAAGGCCCTGGTGCCACTTTCATTTGATTCAAGATACGTCCATTTTGTGAGATAGTGACTGTCGCATTACTTGTCGCGGTTCCTGTGACACTCGGTGCATACCCTCTTAGAGAAGCCGGTAGCATGTTCTCATCCGTAAAGACACTAACGCCGTTAAAGCGTACAGAATCAAATACATTACTTACTGTATAATACTTACCCGCAAAAAATTTTGCGGATAAACTAGGTAAATCTGTAAATAAATAAGTTTGCACCCATTTAAAATTATCATTTTTATTATCATTAAAATCTTTTTGATATTGATAATTACTGCGAACACGCCAACGCCCTACATTCGCACCAATAGAACCGAATGAGCTAAAATTATTAATATCTCGAGTATTCTTATACTTAATATAGTTTTCAACAAAGTTGTAATCCAATACGAGTGCATTAACTCCAACTTCCCGCTGCATGGGCGGAACCCAATTGTCATCAGAATACTGAAAATAAGCTTGAGGTATTGAAAGCATTAACTCTTGCTTTTCATCATCGAATCTTGCCTGAATATTTTTATCCTGTGATGCAAGATCATAACACTGACCATTTTCCCATGTTGGTACTTCTTTAATAAATTCTTCTTTTAACCCAATAACTTCTACTAAGTTTCTAGAAATACAAGGTTGTATATTTTCGTCTTTATTTAAAAAATTTATTTGATCAAAATAATTGATTCTTCGACCATTTACCGATACATTAGAAAAATAAGAACCTTCACTAATTTTATTTTTCTCAAATGCACTTAAATCTATATTAGTATTACCCAAAATAGATAATGCGTCTTCATTAAATTGAACAGAATCCGCATTAACATAGTAAGTGTAAAATAATAAACTAGATACTAAACTAGTCACTATGTTTTTATTAAAATTGTTCTTTTTCATTAGCCGCAATATTCTATAATGGATTTATTGAATGAACTCATATAACTGAAAATGCTGTGAAGCAATTGCTATACACAGCATAATCAGCAAATATAAGATTTATTATTTTTTTAATGTTTTTATATTAATACTTATTGGTAATCTAAAACGTAAGCGACTGTAGATTTAACAGAACCGGCTGTAGCTGCACCTAATGCCTGCATACGAGCAGATAAATTAATAACATTTGTCCCTGCGTTTAAGCTTTGCTCAACAGTATCATTTGTTTTTAAATTTGTTCCACTTGCATTTTGGAATAACACACCAACATTGGTAGCAGTACCAGTACTTGCCCATAAGGTGCCAGCTGCATCCATTTGGCCCGTAAATTTAACTGTTACTTTAGAATAATCAGTACCACTTGCGGTAGGGTCCAAAATACAATCCGTTAATTCTAATGTGAAATCAACATTTGGACCTTGTGAACCAGCTGTTTGTAATGATGCAGCTGGAACAGAACCTAATTGAACTTCTTTGTTAACAGAAGAAGGAGCAATGGTACAAGCACCAGTATTCACAGTACCATTGAATTCAATAGTACCGCTTCCTACATCCGCAGCAAATGAAGTTGATGCAGCAGTGAATGTTAATGCGATAATTGAAGATGCTAATAGCGTCTTTTTCATTTTAAACCCTTATTCATGATATTATTAATATATACTAAGGCAATACCTTAGTTGGTACACAGCCATATCAATAGTTTTATTGATATAACTAGAATTTAGTTAACTTTATTCTTATCATTATTTTAATGACTTGAGATGTTCGATAACATGTGAAGTAATATAACCACTAATATGAACCGTAAATATAAGGAGATCCTTAAAACAAATACTAACCTTCATTTTTTTTATTATTTGAATAAAAACCATGACTTAATAATGAGTTATATTCAGAGGTCCAGCTATTTGATTGTTCTAAATCTATATCTTCAAGGAAATAATGAACACTGACTTTAAGGAAGTCTGCAATCATAACTAAAGAATCGATATCTATTCTGTTAATACCTCGTTCATAGCGAGAAAACTGCTGTTGACTAACATTCAAAGCCATTGCCACTTCAGTTCCTGTTAATCCATACTCCCTTCTAAGCTTTTTTATTCTGCTCCCTACTATTTTGGCAATAGGATATCTAGCTGCCATTTTTATTTCCTTTCTGAAAAATACAAAGTAGATACTGAATAACGTAAGAATAACTAACTGCGAGCAATACTAATTAAATAAAATAAAAATAACAAACTCACATACGAGTAATAAATAAAACCAAACATTAATTTTATTTATTGAAAATGCTGATTATTAACTATTAATATCTGGTTACCCTTAATATAAGTAAGGTTTATGAAACAATGTCTAACGAACTCGTCATTTTTCGGGTAAACACCATCACTAAATATAGTTACTTATCTCATATATTTAAAAAAAACAGTTTTTTTATCCAACAAGTCTTAAACGCTACATGTTATCAATTAACAAGATGTTAACATTTCCTTTTTAATGGAATTTTATATCACCAAAACTTGGTGATACCCGTACCTAAAAAAATAATAAACTTTAAGACTATAAACTTTCTTGAGGCTTTATTAAGCCCTTAACTAAATGCCCTATCTATTGAAGTTATTAAGATTATTCATTCCTACATTCTTTAAATATTTCGTTATTATCCATATCATTTTTATTAGTTAACCATAATAGAATAAAAAAATGGAATAAAAACAATATTCTCAAGAATCGTAGAAATGTTTTAAATTCTTAAACATGGTGCGCCAAGTACACCTGAATTTAAGGCAGCACTAAAAGCAGAGTCTTTTGGTCGGCGCCTCCTAGTTAGTATGAATTTTTTACCTTCGTTTTTGGCATCTTCAACTAATTTTCTCACTAGCTCTAGATTACTCGGTTTTATCAGAAAGTACTCCATTTTCAATATTCCATTAATTCGTTCTGCTAAAGCATTTTGGCAACAATCGTAGCTATCTATCATAGAATATTGAATATTATGTTCTTTATGTATTTCCTGATACTCCGAAGAACAAGATTGTATCCCCCGACCTTAATGATGGATCAGCTTTCTTTCGCTCCTCAATCCTATCCAGTATTTTGTAATAGGCCTGTCGACTGATTTGCATAAAGTGACAAGCTATTGTTACGTTGAGGTTGTAATCCTTTTTTCTTTAATAGTAGAAAACCCTCATTTTCATCCCATATTCGCCCTAGAAATGCATGGGATAAATAAGACCATAATAGATTTAGAAGACATAACAAATGCTAACTAATTGTTTTATAATATATTTTGTTTTATCTGCTTTACCGGATAAAAATAAGTGAAAAACATCAGAATATCGCCTTCATTTAATCCCATCAAAAATAACATTAAAAAACAAATGATTAGACTTGTTTTTTATGCGAATGAATTAATCTAACGCGATAAAGTCATTTCAAACTCATAAACGGATGCAAATAAATATCTCAATAACTCGGTTTTTGATTATTTAAGATATATTTCACTGCTC